>NZ_JBXWMG010000027.1:0-1260 GCF_059609705.1 Ruegeria sp. YTSC192 | reverse complement strand
TTCGAGCGGACATAAACCTGGCTGGCCGGATCTTCACCGACCAGAACCACCGCCAGACCGGGGGTGATGCCGTTTTCCTCTTTCAGCTTTGCGACCTGATCAGCCACCTGCGCGCGAACCTTGGCCGCGAACGCCTTGCCGTCGATAACCTGCGCTACCATCCTGTCATCCCTTCTTTCAAAACCCAAACGGGCGCTGAGCGCGCCCGGTCTTTACTCGGGGCCGAGCACACGTTCCTCGCGTGCAATCGACCAGTCAATCAGAATGCGCCACAGCGTCTCGGCCAGATCAGGGTCCATCCCCGCCGCCTGAGAACTGGCGCGAACATTCTGCACCACATCTTCGACCCGTTTCGGAATGCGGGCCGGCAGGCCCTCAGCCGGCTTCAGCTCGGACGCGCGGTCGATATAGCCTGCGCGCCGAACCAGCATGTCGATCAGCTGGCGGTCCAGCTGGTCGATCTGAACCCGCAGATCCTGCATCGTTGCACAGTCTTGCGGCGGTGTCAGAGTGGGCATTGTGATCTCCTTGTGGCCCGGAGCATTCTCCGGACCACGAGATGTCTTATTCGGCGGCTTAGAACAAGCCCTCGATCTCACCTGCGTCATTGAGACAAATGGTTTCCGCAGCCGGTTTGCGCGGCAGGCCCGGCATGGTCATGATCTCTCCGCAGACCGCCACGATAAAGCCCGCACCCGCGCTCAGGCGCACCTCGCGCACCGGAACCGAATGGCCGGTAGGCGCACCGCGCAGGGTCGGATCGGTCGAGAACGAATACTGGGTTTTCGCCATACAGACCGGCAGGTTGCCGTATCCGGCCTCTTCCCATTCGCGCAGCTGGTTGCGGATCTTGTTGTCGGCCAGAACCTCATCCGCGCGGTAGATGCGCTTGGCGATGGTTTCGATCTTTTCGAACAACGGCATCTCGTCAGGGTAGATCGGTGCAAAGTTGGCCGTGCCGCCTTCAACGATTTCCACAACCTTCTCGGCCAGCGGAGCAGAGCCTTCCGAGCCCAGCTCCCAGTGGCGCGACAGAACCGCCTCGACCCCGTGGGCAGAGCAGTAATCCTTGACCGCCTGCACCTCGGCATCGGTGTCGGTGACAAAATGGTTGATGCCCACCACAACCGGCACGCCAAAGGATTTGACGTTCTCGATGTGACGGCCGAGGTTGGCGCAGCCCGATTTGACCGCGTCGACATTTTCCGCACCCAGATCGGCCTTGGCCACGCCGCCATTCATCTTCATCGCGCGCACGGT
>NZ_JBXWMG010000026.1:0-1358 GCF_059609705.1 Ruegeria sp. YTSC192 | reverse complement strand
AGCGGATGGGGTGGATGGCTCCTGCTCCAACCGGCGTCGCAATGCGCCATAATGCAGTTGCCTATCACTGCTAGGAAAGGAGCCACCCAATGCATGTTACAACAGTCGGCCTAGATCTGGCCAAGAACATCTTTCAGGTGCACGGGATCACATCGGACGGAACCGTTGCGTTCAACAAGTCACTAAGGCGTGCCCAGCTTTTGCAATTCTTCGAAAAGCTTGAACCATGTCTCATTGGTATGGAGGCCTGCGGATCCAGCCACCACTGGGCGCGTCAATTCCGGATGCAGGGCCATGAAGTCCGATTGATGCCTGCGATGTACGTGAAAGCCTATGTCAAACGCGGCAAGTCTGACGCCATTGATGCAGAGGCAATCTGCGAGGCCGTGACGCGCCCCACGATGCGCTTTGTTGCAATCAAGACTGAAGAACAGCAGGGCGTCCTGTTCCTCCATCGTGCGCGCGATCTGGTCGTGCGGCAAAGGACGCAGCTCAGCAACATGCTGCGCAGCCTACTGGGGGAGTTTGGTATCGTGATTGCCCAAGGGATTGGGAGCGCAGTAAAGTTTGCAAAGGCGGTATTGGACGGAGATCGTCCGAGCATTCCTGAAGTCGCCATCGAAGTTTTGACGAACCTGTGCAACCAGATGGTTGCTCTGCACTTGCGCATTCTCTGGTACGATAAACGCATTCTGCTTGAAGGTCGTAGAGACCCAAAAATTATGTTGCTAAGGACCATTCCTGGGGTCGGCCCTGTTACCGCCTCGGCCATTGTTGCGACAGCGGGCGATGGGCATCAGTTCCGCAATGGTCGCGAGTTTGCTGCCTGGCTGGGGCTGACACCGATCAACCGGTCAAGTGGCGGCAAGGAACGTCTCGGGCGCATATCCAAAATGGGAGATCGATACCTCAGGCGTCTGCTTGTCACCGGCATGACCGCCCGATTGAACCAAATGAAGGTCAATCCCGACCGCGTTGATCCTTGGGCAATGGCATTACGTGAACGCAAACCTCCACGCGTTGCTACCGTTGCCATGGCGAACAAAACCGCCCGCATCATCTGGGCAGTCTTGACCCGAAACGAACGTTACAGACCTCACGCAGCATAACCACAGAAAAGGAACACAAGAGACGCAAGACAATTGAGATGATGGAGCAATGTCAGCCCGCCAACCAAGACACCCCGTCGAATGTCAGGGACACGTCGTTGTCCGCGAAGCGGTTTGGGACTCGGTCAGCGGAAACCATCAGGGCCAGCAGCCGCGTGCGCTGCGCAAAAAGGCCGGACACACGACCGCATCTGACAGACGCTCATATCAGCTCAAAAAATGTCTTGCTATGCAGGAGCCATCCACACA
>NZ_JBXWMG010000025.1:0-1697 GCF_059609705.1 Ruegeria sp. YTSC192 | reverse complement strand
ATGAAGGTACTTGTGCCTGTCAAGCGCGTGATCGACTATAATGTGAAGGTCCGTGTGAAAGCGGACGGTAGCGGTGTTGATCTCGCCAATGTAAAGATGTCGATGAACCCGTTCGACGAGATTGCAGTTGAAGAGGCGATCCGCCTGAAAGAAGCGGGCAAGGCTGACGAAGTCGTTGCTGTTTCGATCGGCGTGAAGCAGGCGCAGGAGACGCTGCGGACTGCTCTGGCCATGGGTGCGGACCGGGCGATTCTGGTTGTGGCTGCGGATGACGTCCACACGGATATCGAGCCTCTGGCCGTTGCGAAAATCCTGGCCAAAGTGGTCGAGGAAGAGCAGCCGGGCATCGTTCTGGCGGGCAAGCAGGCGATCGACAACGACATGAACGCCACCGGTCAGATGCTGTCGGCCCTGCTGGGCTGGAGCCAAGGCACCTTCGCGTCCGAGCTGGACATTGAAGGCGACACCGCCAAGATCACCCGTGAGGTTGACGGCGGTCTGCAGACCATCAACGTCAAGATGCCAACCATCGTGACCGTTGACCTGCGCCTGAACGAGCCGCGCTATGCGTCGCTGCCCAACATCATGAAGGCGAAGAAAAAGCCGCTGGATGAGAAAACCGCCGCCGACTACGGCGTCGATGTCACTCCGCGTCTGGAAATCGTCAAAACCGATGAGCCGCCGGCCCGTGCCGCTGGTATCGTCGTCGGCTCGGTTGATGAGCTGGTCTCGAAACTCAAAGAAGCGGGGGCTGTGTAATGGCTGTACTTCTGCTTGCCGAAGTCAACAATGGCGAACTGGCGCTGGACGCCACCGCCAAGGCCGTGGCCGCCGCAAAATCGCTGGGTGACGTGACCGTTCTGGCCGCGGGTGGTTCTGCCGCTGCGGCCGGTGAGGCTGCTGCCAAGATCGACGGTGTATCCAAGGTTCTGGTTGCCGAAGACGAGTCGCTGGGCCACCGCCTGGCGGAATCGACCGCAGCGCTGATCGTAGGTCTGGCCGATGGCTATGAGCACATCGTTGCCCCTGCCACCACCGACGCCAAGAACGTCATGCCGCGCGTTGCTGCGTTGCTGGACGTGATGGTGATCTCGGATGCGTCCGGCGTGGTTGACGGCTCGACTTTCGAGCGCCCGATCTATGCGGGCAACGCGATCCAGACCGTAAAATCCTCGGACGCCAAGAAGGTCATCACCTTCCGCACCGCGTCCTTTGATGCGGCAGGTGAAGGCGGTTCGGCTGCGGTTGAGACCATCTCGGTCGGCGAAAACCCCGGCCTGTCGTCCTGGGTCGAGGACAAGGTGGCCGAGAGCGACCGCCCCGAGCTGACCTCGGCTGGTGTTGTTGTTTCGGGCGGCCGTGGTGTCGGCTCGGAAGAAGACTTCAAACTGATCGAGACCCTGGCCGACAAGCTGGGCGCCGCTGTTGGCGCGTCGCGTGCCGCCGTGGACTCGGGCTATGCCCCGAACGACTGGCAGGTCGGTCAGACCGGTAAGGTTGTTGCACCCGACTTGTATGTCGCTGTCGGCATCTCGGGCGCGATCCAGCACCTGGCGGGTATGAAGGACTCGAAGGTCATCGTTGCGATCAACAAAGACGAAGAAGCGCCGATCTTCCAGGTCGCCGACTTTGGTCTGGTTGCAGACCTGTTCCAGGCCGTGCCCGAACTGACTGAAAAACTCGGCTGATATCGGATA
>NZ_JBXWMG010000024.1:0-3370 GCF_059609705.1 Ruegeria sp. YTSC192 | reverse complement strand
AGACGCTCATATCAGCTCAAAAAATGTCTTGCTATGCAGGAGCCATCCACACAAGACATTCGCTGCGATTGCAAAATCACGGGGCCTACGAATGGGAACTATGCGGAACAAAGCTGACGTTTGCGATATGGCTACCAACGTCTGCTATTGCTCCGGGCAATCAACAAACGATAACTTTGGATGGTGTTACAAAAGTCGAGAAATAGCATTTTCTAAGTTTTAGAGACGTTTTCCAGTAGGCTTGGCTACATTTTCTGACAAATGAAATCCCTTCGCTTGAAAATTAGCTAAGCGCGCAGCGCCATCACCACTTGTTGATACAGCATCCAAAATCTGCCAGCATACTTTGAAATGTCCTACTTCGAACGTCATGTGAGTATTTTTGCGAGTTTGATGTGTACAAAAACTCAAAGCGACTATTGACGATATTGGCGGCAGATGTTGCTGGGTTTACGAAGCTCGTTTCTGAGGATGAAGAGGCTACCCTACATCGTCTCGCAGAGCTTCGTTCGATTATGGACCCGATTATCGAGTCCTATGGAGGCAGGATCGCAAACACGGCAGGCGATAGCGTGCTGGCGTGTTTTGACAATCCGTCCGGCGCGGTAGAAGCAGCTATTTCTATTCAAGAACAACACAATGCCAACAACGCTCAGCTTAGAACAAGCGACCGTATGAGGTACCGGATCGGCATCAATATTGGTGAGGTGGTTCAGCAACCCAACGGTGATTTGCTGGGTCATGGAGTGAATGTAGCATCCCGACTTGAGACGATTTCGGAACCCGGTGGTATCTGTTTAGCCGAAAACGTTATTGAGCAAGTCAAAGGAAGCTTGGATTACCGATTCACAAAAATCGGCGAGCATTTTGTCAAAAACCTTGATCAACCATTGAAGGTATACAAAGTAGGTGAGTCCGCCCTGCCAACCTACGAGAAGGCCGTGCGAAGACTTCAAGCTTGGGTTCGTGGGCAGTACTTTTTGCCCCTGTTGTTCGCGGTTGTATTAATATCTATTAGCTTCTCAGCCTTTGCCCTTCTGTCAAACAAATCCGACGAAGCCAAAAATTTTGACCCTGAATACCTCGAGGATTTTCTGACGTTAGATCCATCTCCGGAAGAATTGCTCGAATTTTTTGATTTGGTAACCATCGGCGAATACAGGGATTCGACTTACTACGTAATCAGAACGTGGGGCGCAGAATTTGAGATTCTTGAAAAGGTTTCCGAAGCCTTAGGTGGCCACCTCGTTACCATCACTGACGAAGAAGAAAATGACTTTGTGTATCAACTGACGCTGGAAGATGATGGGCACTGGGCGTTTGAAGGAAACCTCGCTCTGGGACCATTAATTGGTTTGGTGCAGGACCCTGAAGGCGCGGAGCCTGATGGTGGCTGGAGATGGGCAAATAGTGAGCCCATGAATTTCTCCAATTGGAAGCGAGGTAGTCCCGACAACAGCAGCGGCAATCAGGATTTCGGAAATTTTCAAGGCCCTAATGTTCCCAAAACCAGCCCTCTATGGAACGACACAACAGTATGGAAGCGTTCATTCATAGTTGAGGTTCCCAAACCCTAATTCCGCAATGTACCAGTCCCACTTTTGCGGAAGGTTCATAAATCAAGCCTGGTGCTTGACTGATTGCAGAACACCTCACTAGCATCAGTGATAAGTATTCTGGTGGAGTATTGGTGATATGCGACTTTTTTTCGTTTTAATTTTAATATGTTGTGTTGGGTTTTTGGGCGTAAAACCGGTTGTGGCCGATTTCGCAAACGCCCAAAAAAGACTGGAATTCTTCTCCGCGAATAGTTCCTACCGAAATGCCTGGTGCCCGGAACGTAAGCCTTCCAAATTCACAACCGCACCGATCACTCAACCCTTCAAAACAGCATCCGGCAAAGACCGACCTCCCGCTGTTTTTATGAATGAGCTCGGCGCAGCAAATTCCCATCTACTTCGTACCGGTTCCAAAGCGGACGCCAGCCAGATTGCCGATCAGCTTGCAGTTGCCGCTCAAGCCAGAGCATTCGAAAAACAAGGTTTATACGATGGCGTGAAGATAGACGCAGCCTGGTGGCAAGCGAACATCTTGCTCAACTTGTCTATGGTGTACGGTTCGCTAAGCGCAATTCTGGGAAAAAATGACCCAAGAGTTGTCACAATTGCAGATTGGGGAGATAGACTTGCAGCAAGAGCTGGCTCAGTAGGCGGTTTTGAACAGATGTATGGTAAAGAAGGCCATGCCGCCCGTGCGGCTGGGCTTTTGGCATGGGGTGCAGAAACAGGTAATCGCAAGGCGTTCAAAAAAGGTGAAAGAGACTTAGCATATTTAGCACGGCAAATGCGCCCGAACGCCCCTTTGGCCGGTACATTTGACCAAGCTCGCAACAAACGTCCGGCCAAACGACAACTACACTACACGTTTATCACATACGGATACCTCGTGCTTGCGATGGATGCATCGCGGCGTGGTGGTGGAAAAGGCTTTAGGCATAAGAGCCGTCAGACAGATATCCATGGAGCATTGGTATGGCTTGTTCAATCATCAGTCGCGCCGAAAAATCCAGTTGGCTTAAGTGGTCCCCAAGACACCTTTTTCTGGACTACGCGAAGCGATAGGTACCACAATCTCGCTTGGGCGGAGGCTTATCTTCGCAACTATCCTAACACCGAAGCAGGATTGCTTTTGAAAAGAAAGCTCAAAGGCCAACGTTCGCGCGGCGTGTTTGCCGGGTGGTATGGTGGCAACCTGACCTGTTCTCTTGGCCCGGGCAGTTAGGCCCAACCAAGTTTCGTGAGTGCCGCTTGTTTGCGCTTAAAAATTGGCGCGACAAAGTTGGGAACCTGTCATCACGTGCCATGTTCATTAAATTCATAGTGTAGCGTAGTGTGCAAGAAACACCGGCACCAGTGAGCTTGTGGTGCCAACCTCTTGGACAACGCGGTACAATGTTGATTGGTTTCTTAGTCGTGGCTGGAAACAAAGCCGACGTTCGTGCACCATGCAGTATCAGGCACTATGGGCTCGCTACCGACTTTCTCCGCAACGCGCACGGATTGGAGCGTAAGAGCCCTTACCAGTCATTGCCACTCAGCGAAGGCGCTGCGGATGCATTCGGCAGCTTTCGGTCGATTGCAGACCATGTTCCTCAGGGTGATGGAAACGAACAGTGCGGACAAGGGGTGAATTCGTGCCCAGAGTCTGAAGGGCTGAAATCTGCGCATCGTGCCATCGGTTTCCTACCCCCAGGGCGGAAAGTTCGAATTCGACGCTTTGCAGCATGAAACTGAGCGGCCCGTCAGAGCGGATGGGGTGGATGGCTCCTGCTCCAACCGGCGTCGCAATGCGCCATAATGCAGTTGCCTAT
>NZ_JBXWMG010000023.1:2500-6156 GCF_059609705.1 Ruegeria sp. YTSC192 | reverse complement strand
TGGTTGCGGGAGTAGGATTTGAACCTACGACCTTCAGGTTATGAGCCTGACGAGCTACCGGGCTGCTCCATCCCGCGACACTTTGGTGGGCCTACCGCCTATTCGGCTACTTGAGGCCGGGTCGTTTTTATTGATCGTATTAGAGAGATGTTGGGCTTTTTCTAGGTTTGGCGGTGACCTACTCTCCCGGGGCTTAAGCCCAAGTACCATTGGCGCGGCAGTGCTTAACTTCCGGGTTCGGGATGGGACCGGGTGTTTCACTTGCGCTATGACCACCAAACCGAGGAAAAGCCCACGTCGCTGTTTTTGCGGAGCAAAAAAGCGACGGGTGGCAGACAGCGTCTTTGCTTGCAAAGGCGCGTTGCCACTCGGTTGTTATGTCAATCAACAGTGTCGCTTGGCGCGACACAGCCATCCATTGTCAAACTTGGTGTATGTTTTTGATTTGTCTTCCTATTACTGGATCAAATCAAGCCTATCGGGCGATTAGTACCGGTCAACTGAACGCATTACTGCGCTTACATCTCCGGCCTATTGACGTGGTGGTCTTCCACGGCCCTCAGGGAGACCTTGTTTTGAGGGGGGCTTCCCGCTTAGATGCCTTCAGCGGTTATCCTGTCCGATCATAGCTACCCAGCACTGCCGTTGGCACGACAACTGGTCCACCAGTGGATCGTTCACCCCGGTCCTCTCGTACTAGGGGCAACTCCTCTCAAGTCTCCTACACCCACGGCAGATAGGGACCGAACTGTCTCACGACGTTCTAAACCCAGCTCACGTACCTCTTTAAACGGCGAACAGCCGTACCCTTGGGACCTGCTCCAGCCCCAGGATGAGATGAGCCGACATCGAGGTGCCAAACACTGCCGTCGATATGGACTCTTGGGCAGTATCAGCCTGTTATCCCCGGCGTACCTTTTATCCGTTGAGCGATGGCCCTTCCACTCGGGACCACCGGATCACTATGGCCGTCTTTCGACTCTGCTCGACTTGTCAGTCTCGCAGTCAGGCTGGCTTCTGCCATTGCACTCAACGAGCGATTTCCGACCGCTCTGAGCCAACCTTCGCGCGCCTCCGTTACGCTTTAGGAGGCGACCGCCCCAGTCAAACTACCCGCCACGCAGGGTCCCGGATCCGGATAACGGACCGCGGTTAGACATCAAGAGTGCGAAGGGTGGTATCTCAAGGGAGGCTCCACAGGGACTTGCGTTCCTGCTTCAAAGCCTACCACCTATCCTGCACATCACAATCCTGATGCCAGTGCGAAGCTGTAGTAAAGGTGCACGGGGTCTTTCCGTCTAACCGCGGGAAGCCTGCATCTTGACAGGCAATTCAATTTCGCTGAGTCGATGTTGGAGACAGCGGGGAAGTCGTTACGCCATTCGTGCAGGTCGGAACTTACCCGACAAGGAATTTCGCTACCTTAGGACCGTTATAGTTACGGCCGCCGTTTACCTGGGCTTCAATTCAAGGCTCTCACCTCTCCTTTTAACCTTCAGGCACCGGGCAGGCGTCAGACCCTATACGTCGTCTTGCGACTTCGCAGAGCCCTGTGTTTTTAATAAACAGTCGCCACCCCCTGGTTTGTGCCCCCAGCCCCTAGTTGCCTAGGAACCGGGCCTCCTTCTCGCGAACTTACGGAGGTATTTTGCCGAGTTCCTTCAACATCGTTCTCTCAAGCGCCTTGGTATGCTCTACCAGTCCACCTGTGTCGGTTTAGGGTACGGTCTGATGGAGGGCTATTTCCAGGAACCACTCAGCAGCCCAATCAATCCGATAAGATTGAACTACACCTGTGATCCGTCACATCCTCCTGGCCTAGGAATATTAACCTAGTTCCCATCGCCTACGCCTTTCGGCCTCGGCTTAGGGGCCGGCTTACCCTGCTCAGATTAGCTTTAAGCAGGAACCCTTGGACTTTCGGCGAGAGTGTCTCTCACACTCTTTGTCGCTACTCATGTCATCATTCTCACTAGTGATCTCTCCACCGGATGGCTCACGCCCCGGCTTCATCGAAAGCCTCTCTCCTCCAATCTGCCCGAAGGCATGAAGGAGGAATGAGACTATGTCACACTACGCTCTGCTACCGATGCTTACGCATCCCTAGACTTCGGCTCATGGCTTGAGCCCCGTTACATCTTCGCCGCAGGACAACTTATTTAGACCAGTGAGCTGTTACGCTATCTTTAAAGGATGGCTGCTTCTAAGCCAACCTCCTGGTTGTTTTGGTCGTCCCACCTGCTTTCCCACTTAGCCATGAATTGGGGGCCTTAGTCGTAGGTCAGGGTTGTTTCCCTCTCCACTACGGACGTTAGCATCCGCAGTGTGTCTGCCATCTAGTACTCCCGGGTATTCGGAGTTTGGTTAGGATCAGTAAGCCTGTGGGGCCCCATTACCCATCCAGTGCTCTACCCCCCGGGGTATTCGGATGACGCTCTACCTAAATAGATTTCGCAGAGAACCAGCTATCTCCGAGTTTGATTGGCCTTTCACCCCTAGGCACAGCTCATCCCGATCCTTTTCAACGGATGTGGGTTCGGTCCTCCAGTAAGTGTTACCTTACCTTCAACCTGGCCATGCCTAGATCACTCGGTTTCGGGTCTGATCCCACGAACTCATGCGCCCTATTAAGACTCGCTTTCGCTACGCCTACACCTAACGGCTTAAGCTTGCTCGTGAGACCAAGTCGATGACCCATTATACAAAAGGTACGCCGTCAGATCTCGAGGATCCTCCGACTGATTGTAGGCGTTCGGTTTCAGGTACTGTTTCACTCCCCTCGTCGGGGTGCTTTTCACCTTTCCCTCACGGTACTGGTTCACTATCGGTCAGCAAGGAGTACTTAGCCTTCGAAGGTGGTCCTCCGATCTTCAGACAGAATTTCACGTGTTCCGCCCTACTTAATACGTCCTTCAAAGCTTCCTATACGGGGCTGTCACCCGCTATGGCCACGCTTCCCAACGTGTTCTAGTCACTTATCCGGCTCGGCTGGTCCCCGTTCGCTCGCCGCTACTAGGGGAGTATCAATTGATTTCCTTTCCTCCGGGTACTTAGATGTTTCAGTTCCCCGGGTTTGCCTTTATAACCCTATGTATTCAGGTCATAAATACTTGATTAAACCACCTATTGATTACCCGAAGGGTAACAATAGAGAGCTTTCAAGTGGGTTGCCCCATTCAGAAATCCATGGATCAAAGCTTATTCTCAGCTCCCCATGGCTTATCGCAGAGTATCACGTCTTTCATCGCCTCTTGCTGCCAAGGCATTCACCAAACGCCCTTCTCGCGCTTGATTTGATCCAGAAAAAGAAAGACTTGATATTGGCACTACCGCCTATTCGGCTACTTGAGTGCGTTTGACCGCACACAACCAAAGCTGCGCTAGTAATCAAATCAATCACGATGACCCAGCTGGTAACTAAAGGTCATCTGTTCTTCTGAACCAAAAACATACATTTCCCGCCCCCGCCACTTGGACGAGGACAATTGAGCAACCCCATATGGTCTCTCAGCCGTGCAGCTGATCAACGCAGGTCGCTCGGGTTAGTATATTAGACTTGGACAACTCTGTTCGTTTCAGTCGCGATACACATTCCAGGCCGGCTAGACCCAAACTGTGCCTTCTGCCAAATGGCAGAAACGACCGAGATCAGTGCC
>NZ_JBXWMG010000022.1:0-6374 GCF_059609705.1 Ruegeria sp. YTSC192 | reverse complement strand
TCCGGCGCACCGTCAATCTGGTCATACGCTTTGAAGTCACCGAAATACTTGGTGATTGCTGCGGTCAGCGTCGTCTTACCATGGTCAACGTGGCCAATCGTGCCGATGTTGACGTGCGGTTTTGTACGCTCAAACTTTTCCTTTGCCATTCCTCAGGCGCCCTTTTGCGATTTGGGGGACCCTTGGTCCCGTGGTTACATCTGCGCGCGCGAGATATTTGGTTCAAAGGGGAAAATCAAGCACATCCTGAGGGAAATGCGCCGATCACGCCGGATTTTGCGTGAGCTCGCTCGTTTCCAGCGGCTGGATCAAGTCCGGACGCCGGTCAAACCAACCATTGTCCTTGTGTTCTTCGGCCAGCCACTCTTCGACTCGGTCGGCGACTTTCAGGGCAAGGCCGCTCATCTGCTCTTCTTTCGAGCGAGTATTGCCTGACCCGGTCAGAGCGCTTTCTCCGGTGGTGTCTTCCAGAACCTGGAATTTCTTGCCTTTGGCCAGAAACTCTTTCTTTTTCACATCATAGACGTTGACCAGAACAATTGCCGTGCTTTTCGGGTTATAGATCACCGGAATGCCCGGAGGCGCCAGCATGTACCCTTCGAGGCTGATACCGATGTCATAGTCCTGCAAGCCCTCATAACGACCCAAACGGATATCAACCGCATTCTGGATCGCTGCGGTCCATTCTTCGGGTGTCGCATCCCGCGAGACCGGCCCTTGCACAGCCTTGCCGGCGAAGGCGTAATTAACGCGAAGTTTGAATTCGCCAAGGGATTCGGGTTCTTCATACACCTGTGTCTGTGTACAAGCGCCCATCAGGGCCAGCCCGGTGATCAGTGTCAGAATGCGCAGCATGTGTCTCTTCTCGATAGGCTTGTTTTCTTTTGATCTAGCGCACCGATACGGGTTGTGCCAAGCCGTATCAGCGGATTTCCCCGCAGATGGGCGCGTGATCACGAAAATTTATAGTCGCGCGGGAAGCCATAGGGTGCCTTTTTCCCAACGCTGGCGCGCTTGGCCAGCCATTGGGACAGATCAGTTTCGTGCCGGGTCTTGTCGCCACCCATGGACCATTTCAAACCCTCTTCCCAATTGAAGGTGGTGATGTCCGACAACCCGCCATCCAGTTCCAGCGTTCCCTGACGCCCGCGCGCCATGTTGTATTTCTGCAGGCGCACGCCTTTGCCACGGGTCATCTCGGGCAGCTCTTCGGTCGGGAAGACCAGGAACTTGCCGTTCTGAGACACCACAGCCACGTGATCCCCGTCGACCGGCTTACAGATCATCGCGGTTTCGCCACCCTTGACGTTCAACACCTGTTTGCCGTTGCGGGTTTGGGCCAGCACGTCATCCTCGGGCACCTTGAATCCGTTGCCGGCATCCGAGGCGACCAGCAACTTGCGCCCCGGCTTGTGGATCAGGATATCGATGATCTGAGCCTCGTTCGGCAGGTCGACCATCAGGCGCAGCGGCTCACCCATACCCCGCCCACCGGGCAGGTTGGCAGCGCTGAGGGTGTAGAATCGCCCGTTTGAGGCAAAGACCAACAGCCGGTCGGTGGTCTCAGCGTGGAAGATGAAACGCGGGCCGTCGCCGTCCTTGAACTTCAGCTCGCGCTTAAGGTCGATATGGCCTGTCATAGCGCGGATCCAACCCATTTGCGAACAGACCACCGTGATCGGTTCGCGGTCGATCATCGCCTCAAGCGGAACTTCCTCGACCTGCCCGGCCTCGGCAAATTGCGTGCGGCGCGCGCCACCTTCATAGTCTTTGCCAAAGGTCTTTTTGGTCTCTTTCAGCTGCTCGGCGATCTTGGCCCATTGCAGGGCGGGATCGGCCAGCAGGTCTTCGAGATTGGAGCGCTCCAGCATCAACGCGTCGCGCTCACGCACCAGTTCCATCTCTTCCAGACGACGCAGGCTGCGCAGACGCATGTTGAGGATGGCGTCAACCTGAACCTCGGACAGCTCGCCCTCGCCCGGCCTGGGTGAGACGTAATCGGCTTCGCTGGTCGCGCGGATGTGGTCGATGCCCCAATCTTCGCGCATCAACGCCGCCTTGGGGTCGTCATCATAGCGGATGATATCAATCACACGGTCGAGGTTCAGGAAGGCGACGATAAAGCCCTCCAACACCTCCAACCGATGATCGATCTTGGCCATCCGGTGGCGCGAGCGACGCAACAGCACCTCTTGCCGGTGATCGAGGAAGGCGCGCAGCACTTCCTTCATCGAGCAGACCTTGGGCGTCACCCCGTCGATCAGCACGTTCATGTTCAGGCTGAACCGCACCTCAAGGTCCGAGTTGCGATAGAGCATGCCCATCAGCACCTCGGGGTCCACGTTTTTGGAACGCGGTTCGAGAATCAGCCGGATGTCATCGGCGGATTCGTCGCGCACATCGCCGAGGATCGGTATTTTCTTGGTCTGGATCAGCTCCGCGATCTTTTCGATCAGCTTGGATTTCTGAACCTGATAGGGGATCTCGGTGACCACGACCTGCCACTGGCCGCGGCCGAGGTCTTCAACCTCATACTTACAGCGCAACCGGAAAGATCCGCGCCCGGTGCGATAGGCCTGCGCAATGTTCTCGGGCGGCTCGACAATAACACCACCGGTCGGAAAGTCCGGGCCGGGAACATAGTTCAGCAACGTGTCATCGCGCGCATCCGGCGTTTTGATCAGATGCAGACAGGCATCACACAGCTCGGCAATGTTATGCGGCGGAATATTCGTCGCCATGCCCACCGCAATGCCGCTGGAGCCATTGGCCAGCAGATTCGGAAACTGCGCCGGCAGCACGACCGGTTCGGTCAGCGTGCCATCATAGTTGTCGCGAAAATCAACGGCGTCTTCGTTCAGGCCCTCAAGCAGCGCCTCGGCCACGATGGTCATCCGTGCCTCGGTGTATCGCGAGGCCGCCGGATTGTCGCCGTCGATATTGCCGAAATTCCCCTGCCCGTCGACCAGCGGGTAACGGACGTTGAAATCCTGCGCCAGACGCGCCATCGCATCGTAGATCGCAGCATCGCCGTGCGGGTGATAGTTACCCATCACGTCGCCTGAGATCTTCGCGGATTTACGGAATCCCCCCGAGGCACTTAAGCGCAGCTCACGCATCGCATAGAGGATTCGCCTGTGAACCGGTTTCAGCCCGTCCCGTGCATCGGGCAGCGCCCTGTGCATGATAGTGGACAGCGCATAGGTCAGGTAGCGTTCGCCAATTGCGCGGCGCAGCGGCTCGGCTACCTCGCCCCCATTCTCGGGGGCCTCCATGTTGGGGTCGTCGATCGTATCGTTCATATATGATGTGATACGACGCAAGCGCGGCTTGGTAAAGCAAGCTGCGCATATTTTGCTGGGGACAAGTCGCGCTTTTTGCAACAGGGGGAGGCAAGCCCCGGATTTCCCCCGTTTTTCGACTCTCGCCCGCAAATATGGTATGCTTTCAGGAATTGATCTGCTGCCAATTCTAGTTTTCACGATTTCTTCGGGGGGAAGCGTTATGACGCGCCTGATACTTGTTACATTTGCTGCCCTTGGCTGGGCGTTCTACGTCATGAGCGGGGGCCCCGACTTTGAGCCGCGCGGCCTGCGCAGCGACAATCCCGAACGCATTGCGACCGCTTTGGAACCCGCGCCCAAGGCAACGCCCCCGGCGGCTGCGCCGGTCGAGGAACTGGTGACTCGCGCCGCCGTCCAACCCATCCCGGTGATCGAGTTCATTGCGGAACCCGAACCTGTTCTGGGCGAGGAAGAGACCAAGGCGCTGCTGTCTCAGGTCGCCGCTGGATTGCAGGCGAACCCGTCCCTGTTCGAAGATCAGGATGTCACGTTGACGCTGGCCTCGCTGGAAGGCGGCGTGGCGGCGTTGCAGCAGGTCACAACCGATGCGGAACCCGCCGTCGCCCCCATCCCAGAGCCGGAAAAGGACATTCGCGAAATCTCTGGAACCCGCGTCAACATGCGCGACGGCCCCGGCACGATCTACCCCATCATCGGCAAGGCCAGAATCGGACAACGGGTCGAAGTCCTGAGCGATTCCGGCACCGGCTGGCTGCGCACACGCGTGTTTCCCGGGCAACAGGTGGGGTGGATTTCAGCATCACTGGTACGCGAAAGCACGAACTGACGTCCGGGCGTCATTGCCCTGTTACCTCGCGCGCCCTAGGTGTTGGGAACGTTGAGGTTCGGGAACATCATGCAGAAATCAATTCTAATTACCGGCTGCTCATCCGGCATCGGCCTGGATGCGGCACACGGTATGCGCGCGCGCGGCTGGCGCGTTTTTGCCTCGTGTCGCCAACAGCGCGATTGCGAAAGATTGCGCGCGCAGGGATTTGAAAGCCCGCGAATCGACTATCAGGACACAGACAGCATCACCGCCGGACTGGCCGAAGTTCTTGAGGCCACCGGAGGCACTTTGGATGCCCTGTTCAACAATGGGGCGCACGGGTTGCCCGGCGCGGTCGAAGATGTGCCAACCGACGGTTTGCGGTTCATCTTCGAATCGAATGTCTTCGGCTGGCATGAACTGACGCGACAGGTCATTCCCGTCATGCGCGAACAGGGTCATGGCCGCATTGTCCAGAACTCCTCGGTTCTGGGGCTGGTCGCATTCCCCTGGCGAGGCGCTTATGTCGCCACCAAATACGCGATCGAAGGTTTGACCGACACGATGCGCCTGGAACTGCGCGGCAGCGGCGTCAAAGTCATCCTGATCGAACCCGGTCCGATCACGTCAAAAATCCGCGAAAAGGCGATTCCCGTGTTCGAGCGGTTCGTGGACTGGGAGAACTCGGTCCTGCGTGACAGGTATGAGGCGTCCTTGCTGAAACGGCTCTACGAAAGCTCGGGGCCTGATACGTTCGAACTGCCCGCCTCGGCCGTGACCAACAAGCTGGCTCATGCGGTCGAAGCGAAACGGCCCAGGGCACGCTACTACGTGACGACTCCGACTTATATCGCGGGCTACTTGCGGCGAATCCTGCCGACCAAAGCCATCGACCGCATCCTGTCAGACACCTGAGACGAAATTTCCCGTTCGCTTTTGACCTTGCAGGCGCTAGATCAGACGCACCCAAAGAAAAAGCGGACGGTGACTGACGATGGACCCTTTGATGGTCGTTTTGCTCTTGGCGATGGCGGCGGTTGTCGTCGTGCTGACCCTAGGAATCGCAAATTTCGGCAAAGGCGGCATGGAAGCCGCCAAGAAAAGCAACAAGATGATGCGCCTGCGCATCCTCTTTCAATTCATTGCCGTATTGCTGATTGTGCTTTACGTCTTCCTGCGCGGACAAGGAGTTTGAAGATGGTCGTTCTGAACAAGATTTATACGCGTACAGGCGATGATGGAAAAACTGCTTTGGGCAATGGCGAACGGGTTGCGAAATATTCGGGCCGCGTGGCCGCTTATGGCACGGTTGATGAGCTGAACGCCTTCGTGGGCGTCGCCCGGACCGAAGCCGAGGGCGAAACCGACGCCGCCCTCGCCCGCATTCAGAACGATCTGTTCGATCTGGGGGCTGATTTTTGCCGCCCCGACATGGAAAAAGACGCCGAGGCTGACTATCCGCCGCTACGCATCGCGCCTGCTCAGATAGACCGGCTTGAGGCTGAAATCGACGCGATGAATGCTGATCTGGAGCCACTGCGCAGCTTCATCCTGCCCGGCGGCTCGGCTTTGGCGGCGCATCTGCATGTCTGCCGCACCGTCTCGCGCCGGGCCGAACGTCTGGCCGTTGAGCTGACCAATATGGAACCTGTCAACGAGGTTGCGGTCAAATACCTGAACCGTCTGAGCGATTGGTTCTTCGTCGCCGCCCGCTGCGCCAACAACGGCGGCAAAGACGATGTTTTGTGGGTTCCGGGCGCGAACCGCTGACAAGCGGCACAGCGTCCAGTGGGCGCTGTGGCAACCGGAAGGACGAAGTCCCGGCCCGTAGGGCGGGCGCGAACCGCTGAAAGCGGCGGGCGTCCCGGCGACCGGAAGGGCGGAGCGCCGGCCCGAATGGTGGGCGCAAAGTGCCATCTTCTCGGTGTCCGGCTGACCAGAACAATCAATCTGCCATGTGCAGCCGGACGGGTTGGCCATTGGCCGACCAAACCAACCATCGACGGCCAACCGTCAAGAAATCTTTGCCCCCTATTCGTCAAAAAACACAAAACGCGACGTCTCAAGCCTATGACGTGACGATTTTACTCTGTTGTCGAAGGGATTGAGGCGCTATCTAGACCCGCGAGAGCATTGGTGGAGTCGCGATGCGGCTTACCGTTTTTGTAAGGAGCGAACGCAAAAATGAAGGTACTTGTGCCTGTCAAGCGCGTGATCGACTATAATGTGAAGGTCCGTGTGAAAGCGGACGGTAGCGGTGT
>NZ_JBXWMG010000021.1:0-8203 GCF_059609705.1 Ruegeria sp. YTSC192 | reverse complement strand
ACACGACCGCATCTGACAGACGCTCATATCAGCTCAAAAAATGTCTTGCTATGCAGGAGCCATCCACACAAGACATTCGCTGCGATTGCAAAATGCAATACAAAGCGCCTGCATGAAGACTTGGGGGGCTTTGCATCGGTATGATCTTGGCGATGAGTAGAAACTGAGGCCTCAGCGGTTCAACTCAAAACCAAGCAGGAGACGTATTTTAGCGCCCTTCTAGCTCACGACGTTCCAAGCCCCAAAGATCCTATTCCGGCAATCCGGCTTCGCGCAGGTCGTTCAGTACGCGTTCCAGATCTGAGACGACGACGTACTTTCCTTCATAATTGTGTAGAACGTCCTGCAAGGAATACTCTGGGTCGAAATCTATCAGCTTCTCAACTGCTTTCCTCGCTTCATCTCTATCACCCCGGCACATCTGGATGATCGCCAGCACCCGATACGCCATCGGAGGTATCTCGGACATGCCGTTCATGGTTTCCAGGGCTTCGTCACAATTTCGCGTGTGCCATTGCACCCAAGCAAGGTTCCATTTGATCCAGTCCTGATGAAGCGGGTCCAGACGGACGACGCGCAGCATCAGTTCTTCGGCCTCTTCTGCCTGCCCACCGTAGGTCAGGGCTTCGGCCAGTGCGGCCATGGCGCTGGTGTCGTTGGGGTTGAGTTCCAGCGCTTTCCGGAAGCGCGCTACCGACTTGTTCAGCGCACCTTCCTGAATATGCATATAGGCCATTGCCGTGTGCGCATCATAGTATTCAGGCCCGACCTGAACGGCTTTGCGCGCGTAACGCCGCGCGGCATCCAGCTCTACAATCGGGTCCTCATCCGTCCAGCCCCATCGATATCTGTTGATATGAACAAACGTTAAGCCGACATAACCGTAAGGTTGCGTCGGATCGGCCTCAACTGCCGCGAGGTTGGCCAGACGGGCCTTTTCATTGCCCTCTGGTGTAAAGGAAAAAAGGTGCTGGCGCGCTTTCCAATTCAAGAGCAGGGCGGTCAGCTTTGCCTCGTCGGATGTGATCGCCTTCTGACCTTCTCTATTGATGACCCGTTGCGCAACGGTCGCGACAGTTCTTTGCACGATCTCATCTTGCATTGCAAAGACATCACCTAGGTCACTGTTATAGACGTTTGACCACAGGCTTTGACCTTCAACGGCATCAATCAATTGAACGGTCACGCGCAGTTGGTCCCCGCTCTTTTGTTGACTGCCTTCCAACAGATAACGAACGCCAAGCGCGCGGGAGATTTGGCTGACGTCAGAGGTGCTGTCTCGAAAGCTGAAGCTTGAGTTTCGCGCGATGACAAAGAGTTCAGAGTATCGGGACAAATCCACGATGATGCCCTCGGCGATGGCGTCGCTGAGGTAGTTGGCATCGGCACCGACACTGAGGTCTTCAAATGCCAAAACGGCGATGGATGGCTTGGAGGGCAAGGCCAGGTCTTCCATCGACGCATCTTGATCCCGCCCCATGCCCCAGAACGCACCAAGGACTGCGACCAGGACTGCGACAAGGCCGAACATAGCAAACCTTGTGTGACCCAAGCGCGCGACCTTTGGCGGAACCCCAGCCGAAGGCAGCGGGGTCAGGACCAGTCTGTAGCCTTTCTTGGGTATGGTCCGAACGATCCTGTGATGAGCATCGTTCAGCGTCCTACGGATATCCGCGATGCACTGCGAAAGACTGTCGTCCGTAACAGCGGTCTTGGCCCAGACGTTCTCTATCAAATCGTCCTTTGAAACCGACTCGCCAACGCGCTCCACAAGATAGGCAAGCACTTCCGAACTTTGCCGGCGCAAATGAACCAACTCCCCGGATCCATCCAGCAACTCCCCAGAGTCCACTGAAAAAACAAACTCGCCCAACGGAACTGTACCCGATGACTTCAGAACTTTTTCAGGGCTTTCTCCGGACATTTCAGACGCCTCCATGCCCTATTAAGCCTGCGAAGACTCGCGCCGCGAGGCAAGAAAATTCTCCTGCTTCTTCACTCTTAGAAAGGAAAAACCATGTCATCCATTGTCAAATTATCAGTCATCGGCGCCAGCCTGTTCTACGCCACAACAGCTTGGTCCGCGGATTTCCAGGTGAAACGGTCACTGGAACTTCCGTCTTCGACGCCGCAGGTTTGGCATCGGATTGGTGACTTCTGCGATATCGATGATTGGCACCCTAGTGTATCAGCATGTTCGCTGAAGGTCATGGATGGGTCCCTGGCACGTGTGTTGACGATGAATACCGGAGACCAGGTGACCCAAAAGCGTATCGCTCAGGAAGAAGGACTGTCTTACACCTACAAGACAATCAGTTCCTCATTACCCTTCGAAAAATTCACGGCAACATTGTCGGTTCAGCCCGGTGAAACCCTGCTCATCGAGTGGATTGCAAACTTCTCCTCCGATGACCCGGCAATGGAAAGTGAGGTCGTCGCAGACATCGAAGCAGGATTGTCAGCGATCGAGAGCATATTGACAACGCGCTGACATCGGCTTCGCAGATATCAAACAGTCAGGCGGTAGAAGTCAGCTTTCCGACGCCTGGCTTTTTTCGTGATACTGCTCGTTAAGGTGGCATATGTGGTCTGTTTCAGGCAATGGAGCGAAGATGTTGCATAGTCTTGAAGCGAGTTCGCTCTTAGCTGGATTTCGCGGGTCTCTCATGACCGGCAGCCTACTCCGGCCCTTAGCGGACATCGGACGTGACCACACTTCGCCGCGCTGCGCCCGCCAAACCTGCCATTCGCCGCGCGTGCAAAGTCTGTGGTTAGACAAACTCCCCCACAGCGGGACAAATCCTTGATAGATGTAATTTCATTGAGTGGTTGGTCTTGCTGTTTAGCGAAAAAACGAGCGGCAGCACCCGCATGGGACGGTTTTCGCGGCAGTCCTCAAAGTGTTCTTGGAATCTGTTATGAGTTATTCCGCCCGACCGAGAGGTGAAGCAAATTCAGCAAACCAAACTGGGTTGCTTCCGAGCGGCTGTAAACTCAGTGGCTTGATGGAGCCGGACGATTTGAGCGGGGATGCCAGCGACAGTGCAATGGGTTGGTACGTCCTTCAGGACGACACTTCCCGCCGCGATTTTGCTGAACGCGCCAAGTTCAATGTTGCCGATGATGTTCGCACCGGCGCCGATCATGACTCCCCGACGCACTTTGGGATGACGGTCGCCGCGTATCTTTCCTGTACCGCCCAAGGTCACGTTTTGCATGATGGTCACGCCATCCTCAATAACTGCTGTTTCACCGACGACAATGCCGGAACCGTGGTCGAGCATGATGCCTGCTCCGAGTTGGACCGCTGGATGGATATCAGGACCAAATGTGGCCGATGCCCGATTGGAAAGCCACGCGGCCAGATCGATGCGTCCATTGCGCCAGAACACATGGGCGATGCGTGCGACCTGCACCGCGTGAAAGCCTTTATAGTTCAGAAAGGCATGGGCAAATGTGCGGCTGGCAGGGTCGTTTGTTTGGATGGCGATCAAATCCTGGGTTGTCGCTTCGATGATGTCTGGTTGGGTTTGCAAGCCTTCCATCAGGATCGCCGAGACGTGATCTTCGGGAATGTCTGATTGCGCCAGACCTTGCGCCAGACGCCACGCCAAGGCCTGTTGCGGGTTTGATCGTGTAGACATCAAGCGCGCCAGATAAGCCGCCATAGCGGGTTCCTTACCGGCTATGGCGTCGAGCTCGCGCCTCAGAATGGGCCAAACGTCAGCTGATGCAGTAAGAGAGGTGTGTGGGGTGGACATGGGCGTCTCCTATCGCTGGAACGAAGGTCTGGATGTCGGGAGTCGGAGGGCGCGGGAAGGCGTCGTCGCCACCAGCAAACCAGCGACGACAAGTCCCAGTGCCGCGAGTTCAAGCAAGTCAGGCACCTGAGAGAGGACCGGGATAGCTAGCCCTGTCGCGACAACAGGCGTCAACGCCGACATGCGTGTTGCAATAGGGCCGAGCAGACGCAGCGCCTGACCAAAGGCATAGAGCGAAACCAGCCCGGTGATGAAACCCTGGAAGATGAATTGAAATGCGATGTCGCCCATGGATGGCGCTCCCAGAGCCGACAATCCGGACATCGCCCATACCGGTGCCAGGCCAAGGGTGGAAACCGTGCCGACAATCGCCGTCGCCAGGAAGGGTTCAATGGCGTGGCGGCGCAGTGTCAGGGTGAAACTAGCCCAGAGCATTGCGCTCAGCAGAAACAGCAAGTGCCCAATCCAGGTCTCATCGAGTCCTGGATCCTCTGCTGGTTGCAATACAATGGCCAATGCGCCTGCAACAATGAGCAAGGCAGACGTGATCTGGGGCATGGAGATGCGCTGACCCAGAACAAGAAACCCGAGGGCAGCGACCATGACCGGCATCAAGCTGGGAACCATCGCACCGGCATGGGCAACCGGTGCATAGCCCAGCCCGTATCCGACGCTGAGAGTGAATGGCGCTCCGTAGGCGGACAGCAGCAGAATTCTCGCCAGTCCGACCTGAGCAACCTCATGGCGATGACGCCAGAGCATCGGCGCCAAAACGACCGCAGGGACAAGGGCGCGCAGGCCGGCCAAATCGACCGGCGAGAGATCTGTTGTCACGCCCGAAGATGTCAGGACCAGCCAGCTTGCCCAGATGACAATGGCAATGGACATCCACGCATAACCCTTAAGTCGCGAGATCCTGTGCAAACCCGTCGGGCGGTCATTGGCGGGAAAGGAATTTGCTTGGCTGGCCATGGGGGCGCCCCTTTCGGGTGGCATGCCCGAAGGCATGCCGGTTTTAGCATCGTGAGTGGCGGGTTTGGTTTAGGATTGAGCGGCGCGGATATGGCTGACTTGCTTGCCGCTCATGCCCCAGTTTTCCAGTGGCACCTCGTCAATGATGACGAACGTGGTCGCGGGACTTTTGCCCAACACATGCTGAAGCAGATCGGTCACGCCAGAAACAAGCTGTGCCTTTTCTGCGTCCGAAGGGCCCTTGCCCTCTGGGCCACCTTCTTGGGTCACTTTGATATTCACATAGGGCATCGCCTTAATCCTTCCGTTCAACAAATGAGAAAACCTTGGTCAGGACACGCCAGCCGTCATTCGTATGGATGAGTGTCAAAAGGTCCTGATAATTGCGCCCCATCATGGTCATCCGTGCTTCGACGACCCCGATGCGATCACCTTTGAGTGTGATGCGTTCGATCTCTTCTTCACGCGGATCACCCCTAGAGGCAGGCGGTGTGCGTGCATCAATCCGGGCCATGTAGGCTGCAAGATCCATGTGTTCATAGGTGTCGGCAGTGCCGTTCACATAGGTCAGGTCCTCGTGGAACACAGCGCGCAGGATCGTGCTGTCCGATTGATAGAGCCCCTCGAAATAACGCTGCATCAGGTCATGGATTTCATCGTGATCGGTGCGTCCCATCACAGCATCCCCTCAGTCGCGGGAGAGATTGCCAGCTGTTCAAGCTGTTTCGCGGCGAAATTCAAGACTGCAGGGGTCGCGGCCTTCAAATCCGTAGCCGCGCCATTTGATAAGACCGGTCGAGCCAAAGGGCCGATGCCCGTGGGGAAAGCGTGTGACATTGGAAAACTCCGTTTTGCTTGCAGAGTTCAGATAGCAATCCAGAAGAGCAATTGATAATATTGAGTTATCATGCTTATGATCGAAAAAATAGATCGATTGGAAACCCTATGACGCTGGACCAGCTTGTCGCGCTTGACGCCATTATCGCCACTGGCACGTTCCGTGGTGCGGCGGATCGCCTGAACAAGGCGCAGTCTGCCGTGAGTCACCAGATCCGCAAACTGGAGGACGAGCTTGGGTTCGCAGTGTTGTCGCGTGATGCGTATCGCCCGTCTCTGACGTCAGAGGGTGAGGTGTTCTATCGCGAAACCGCGCGCGTGCTTGAACAGGTGCGTAGCTTGAAATCCGTCGCCGCCGGATTGCGCAGCGAACAAGAGCCGGTGATCTCTATTGCGATCACCGCAAGCATGTCTCTGGGTCCAATCCTGGACCTGTTGGGTTCAATCAGACAGACCTTTCCCGGCACGAATATTCATGTGGCCTCGGAAATGATGGGCGGACCACTTGCCCGGTTGATGGATGACAGTGCCGATATGATCATTGCCGGTCTTCAGGACGTTCCGATTGATGATGTGGAAGCGCTGCCTTTCGGATCGATCACGATCCGACCCGTCGCAAGTGCCGATTTTCCCGCAGCGCAAAAATCCGGAGTGCGATCGCGACGGGAAATGCAGGGCTATACGCAGGTGATTGTGTCCGGAACCGGAGGCAAAGACTTTGATCAGAGCCGCGATGTCCTGTCTGGCGGGCAGCGCTGGTCGGTATCGGATTTCGAGGCCAAAAAAACCATCATCAAGGCCGGGCTTGGATGGGGCGGGATCCCGGAACACATGATGAAGGATGAACTGGCTTCTGGCGTGCTTGTTCCCCTAAGCGTCGATGGTTTCCCGCCGAGACATACCGAGATTTTCGCCATTCGGCGACGTGACCGGGCCATGGGCAAGGTCATGACCGCGATCTGGGCATCGATAGAAGCCCGCGCAAACCTGCCGCGCGACGCTTCTGCACATAGCAATAACCAGCCGGAACAGTGCCCCAACTGATGTCTTTTGTGTCAGGCCGCCGCTGAGGCAATGTTCTGACCCGAACGCCAGCGCTGCGCTGCCTCTGCCACACGCCGACCCAGATATTCGGCGGTTCTCAGGTCTGAACCGGCCGGGGCCGCTTCGGGTGGTGCATCTGCATCTGCCTGCGCCATTGCGCCCAGAAACCCGCCCAGACGGTTCAGATCCTCAGGCGACCCGGTGCTGGTATTGTTGCCGGGCAGCAGCCCCAGCCCAACCCAAATCATGCTATGCTGCATGGCGAAATGGTTGATTTGCTGCAGCGTGGCCAGCTTGTCACCGCTCATACCTGCCGAAACTGTGAAGGCCGCCGCCAGTTTGTTGGCCCAATGGCCTTCGAGCCATCGTGCGGACGTCGCATCCAGAAAGGCTTTGAATTGTGCCGAGGCGCTGCCGAAATAGGTCGGCGAGCCAAAAATGATTGCGTCCGCCGCATCAATCACTTCCCAATTTTGCTCAAACTCTTCGACCGGGATAAGCGCGACTTCCGCCCCGGGAACCTCTGTTGCGCCACGGTGTACCGCATCGGCCTGAACAGCCGTATGTCCGTACCCGCTGTGGTAAACGATTGCGATCTTCGTCATTGCTGTCTCCATCTCATATCTGCCGGCGTTGCTGGCCGGATTGCGAATTCATGCGACACTCAGGTTTTTGGGCAAGAGCGTCAGCCGTTGCCTCGATTGGGTGTCATGCAAGAATTTAGTGACGAAGACCAACAAAGGATAATATCGAGTTTTCACATCAACGATCTAAAAATTAGATTGTATGAAAGACATCATTCATCAGCGACCTGCTCGGGCTGAACGTGCTGCGCCAAAGTCGAATTGTGTGTTTTATTGTCATTCGTTCCACGTGCGGAAATCAACAGTTGGCATGTTTTGCCAGTGCAGGAGGTATAGTGAACAGTTGTTGAAACCTTCTCGGGAATCGACAATTTGATCAAATTTCCAACCGCGAGATAACAACACCATGTCAGAGTTTACCATTCGCCAAGCTGACCGCACGGATGCAAATTGCGTTGCTGGTCTCGTTCACGCTTTGCTGGCAGAACTCGCGGGCAACAAATCTCCTGAGTTCGATACGATATTGCGAAGCACAGAACTGGTCATAGAAGACGCCAGTGTTTTCGCATTGATCGCTTACTCTGACGAAAAACCTGTGGGCGTGATGATGCTGAATGAATGTGCCGCCATTTATGCAGGCGGACGGTTCGCAGAGATAACGGAACTTTACGTTCTGCCAAATTTCAGATCGCAGGGCGTCGCGCCACGCTTGATGGACGCGGCCCTTGAAGAAGCCAATGCACGTGGATGGCGGCGTTTAGAGGTTGGTGCGCCTCATCAACCGGAATGGGAACGCACGTTGCAATTTTACGTGCGCAATGGCTTCGAAGAAGTTGGGCCGAGGTTGCGAAGGTTGATAGGTTAGGACGTCTGCGGCCCATTGCTGCCGTTCACTCAACAATCGCGATGCCGCAGCGCGGCCCGTCAGAGCGGATGGGGTGGATGGCTCCTGCTCCAACCGGCGTCGCAATGCGCCATAATGCAGTTGCCTATCACTGCTAGGAA
>NZ_JBXWMG010000020.1:0-17076 GCF_059609705.1 Ruegeria sp. YTSC192 | reverse complement strand
ACCATCGCCTGCCTGCTGGCCAACACCGTCACAGCAGCATGCCGCGCAAACAAACTGCCAGAGCCCGAAGGCCTGACTGCCTGAGCCTCACAACTGGCGCTTCAACCGGTAGAAAATCTAGCAGCACCAGTGCGCAACAATACTGGCATATTGCAGGCCAAACGGTGCGTATGGTCATCGTCTGCATTGGCCAATCTCCGACAAATGCAGCGCGGGTCCGCGCCTTGATCACCCGTACGGCACGAAATGGCATGGCGTTGGAACAGCAACTTTGGGGCAAGGATATGTCGCAGGATGAGTGCCGGGCTCAGATCAAACAACTGAACGAGGCGGCGGATGTCTATGCTGTACTCCTATTGCCTGATGCGCCTGCGCATATTGATGTTCTCAACCTGCGAGGTGAATTACAGCGATACAAAGACCTCATACGACCTGGCGCATGGAATCATCCTGGGCCGGTTCGTCCTGGCGAAGTTGATTGTGTGTTGAACAGCGCTGTAGCGGCCCATCGGGCTCATGAAATCGCTATAGTCGAGCGGATGTTCAAATCGCGAGATAGCCAATTCCGGCAAACGCTATGAGACAACCAAACCATTGAGATGTTGCCATTTTCTCTTTCAAGATCGCCCAAGCCAAAACAACCGTCAGTAGCCCGAAGATAGAGGCTGCGACGGATGCATATTGGGCATTGGGCAAACCCCCGGCAGATACTACGCACAGAAGCGCCACCGCATCGAGCGCCCCCATCAGGCACAATAGGGGTAGGGCCTGAGTGCACGGCCAAAGTGACTTACGTGATACAATGGCGGTTACCGCCAGTGCAAAGATGGCTGTCAGGCGCCCAATCAGCGAAACAATGAACTCGCTGCCCAGTTCAGCTGCATACTGCCCTAACGCGAATGTCGCAGCGAACCCGATTGCAGCAAGTATGGAAAAAGCAATCGTCGGCCCGGCGGCAGGATATTCCGCGCTGTCGCCCTCAGATCGCGCGGACACAATTGCCACGCCGAAACCAATGGCAATGATCGCCAGCCAATGCCAGATGCTAACCTCGGAACCGCGCCATATTGCAAGTGTGACTGACAAAACGGGATAGCTGGCGACAAGCGGGGCAACCAGACGTACGGGCCCGCGCTGAAACGCAGCATACAAGCTTAGACCAGCCAACAAATAGAAGCCGCCCGCTGCAACCGCGTAATACATTGCCTCGGCGGAGATGGGGGCGAACCCTGCCCAGATTGCAACAAGTCCGAACTGTAGCATGGCCCCGGCAACCAATACGGCCATCAATGCCGCAAAGATGTTTACGGTTTGGCTGACATATCGTACGGCGAGATCGTGAAAGCCCCAGCACAAAGCAGCCAGCAGACCCAACGCAAGGGCGCTCACCCGGCCGCCTCGTCCAGCCGAATGCTCCAGGAATTTCTGTGTCTGACTTTCAATTTCAACCGCGCCGACATGTCACTGGAGATAAACTAATATTCCTGATATGCAATAATTATTGACAACATCAAGCCGGAGAAGAGACCTATGTCATCAGCTTTGAGCCAACTTGGTGGTGAAAAAAAGCTGCGTGCTCTCGTTGAACAGTTCTATGACCGGATGGAGACTGACCCGGCGGCGTATTCGTTGCATAGGCTACATTTCCGCGGTCATGGATTATCACATACAAGACAGGCGCAGTTTGAATTCCTGAGCGGGTTTTTGGGCGGTCGTGCCTATTATCGTGAGCGATTTGGTCATATGGACTTGCGAGAAATCCACGCGCATGTGCCGATACGTGAGGCTGACGCCGAGCTTTGGCTGGACACCTTTGACGCCGCATTGGCGGATTGCGGAATGGACGGTCCGGTGGTGGACAAAATGCGCGTAACCTTGCGTCGTGCTGCTTTGATGCTGATCAACGACGTGCCCGACTGGAGGGTTGAGGCAGACAGCGGAAAGAACCTTGAAGTTCATGACTGATTACCCGTGATCAGATCTGTCGCAATCTGGCATAGATGCCGGACGTCATCCTGAATTGCTCTTCAGAAATTTTGTCAGTTTCAGAGACCATGTTGTGTGCTGCATCCGCGGATCCAAGCCATTCCACGGCGCATTGATGGTTGGCAGGATCGCTCATCCATGACTGGATCGTGCCCTGAACAAGTTCGGGGTGAAACTGTACGCCCCACGCGCAATCCGATACGCGTATGGCTTGAACGGCGCACCCATCGGATCGCGCTAGAATTGCCGTCTCGGGAGGCAGTTCAATAGCCTCAACCCCATGCCAATGAAGCGCTTGGAATTGTCGGGGCAGGGAACCGAAAAGCGGATCATGTTGCACGCTGTTGTTAAGATTGACTGGCAACACACCGATTTCAGGCTGGGTCATGGGCGCACAACGCCCACCAAGTGCATCAACTAACAATTGATGGCCCAGACAAATGCCGAAATACGGCCGCTGGAAATCCTGAACCCACGTCTTGATGGCCAGTTTCTCCGCGACAAGCCAAGGATGAGCCTCGGTTTCCCAGACATCCATGGGGCCGCCCAGGACAAGCAGCAGATCGAAACCTGTCAGGTCGGGGGCTGACTGCCCTTCATGAAGGTGTACGATCCGGGCGGTGTCGCCATGCGACGCGATATGTTCAAGAAACGCGCCTGGGTTTTCGCCCGGTGTATGTTGAAAAATCAGAACATTCATGCGGCCAAAGTTGCAGCGTGGTTAAAGAGCGCAGGGCCACAGATCAAACTGCGGCCCCGAGCGTCGTCTGGAACAATGGATCAGATGTCCAATGTGTTTTCTTTTTCCCAGCGAGAGAAGTGGGACACAAACGAATTCCATTCCTGATGCTTCATCTTCAGGAACGCTGAAGAGAATTCGGCCCCCATCATCGCCTTTAGGCCCTTGTCCTTGTCATATTCCCGAAGGGCATCAAGCATGTTCAAGGGCAGTTTTGGGGCGCCGCGTACTTTGTGGCCTTCGGCGTACATATCAATGTCCCAGCGCTTGCCCGGATCAGCTTTGGACCGAATGCCAGACAGGCCCGCCGCAATGATCACCGCCTGCAGCAGATAGGGGTTGGTCGCGCCGTCGGGCAGGCGCAGTTCGAACCGTCCAGGGCCAGGGACGCGGACCATGTGGGTGCGGTTGTTGCCGGTCCAGGTCACGGTGTTGGGGGCCCATGTCGCACCGGACATGGTGCGCGGGGCGTTGATCCGCTTGTAACTGTTCACCGTAGGG
Source organism: Ruegeria sp. YTSC192 (assembly GCF_059609705.1). Lineage (NCBI taxonomy): Bacteria > Pseudomonadati > Pseudomonadota > Alphaproteobacteria > Rhodobacterales > Roseobacteraceae > Ruegeria > Ruegeria sp. YTSC192. Next base: position 13,850 of record NZ_JBXWMG010000020.1, on the reverse strand, counting down.
TTGGTGATTGCCGCCAAAGCGCTGGCGTGTTTCATGATGCCGCCCAGAAAATGCTTGCCGCGTTCTCCCAATCCGACTTCACCGGTCGGACCGTCGCCCTCACCGGCAAATACGTTGGTTTTCGCATCCGACCCCGGCGCATCCCAGACCGAGATATGGGCATGGCAGCCATTGCCCGTCAGCCCCTCGACCGGCTTAGGCATGAAGGTTGCCCGAAGCCCATGCTTTTCGGCGACCGATTTGGTCATGAACTTGAAGAAGGAATGTTTGTCGGCGGTGCGTAGAGCGTCATCGAATTCCCAGTTCATCTCGAACTGGCCATTGGCGTCTTCGTGGTCGTTCTGATAGGGACCCCAGCCCAGTTCAAGCATGTAGTCGCAGATCTCGCGCACCACATCATAGCGACGCATCACCGCCTGTTGGTCATAGCAAGGCTTTTCGGCGGTATCGAACGGATCGCTGATCTGTTCGCCATCGGGGGTCAGCAAAAAGAACTCCGCCTCGATCCCGGTTTTGACGTGCATCCCTTCCGCGGCGGCCTCATCGATCAGGCGGCGCAGTACGTTGCGCGGCGCTTGCGCGACGTCTTGGCCTTCCATCACGCAGTTGCCAGCGACCCAGGCGACCTCGGGCTTCCATGGCAGTTGGATGACCGAGGACGGGTCCGGCACCGCCAGCATGTCAGGATGTGCGGGCGTCATGTCCAGCCAGGTGGCAAATCCGGCAAAACCTGCGCCGTCCTCCTGCATGTCGGCAATCGCTTGCGCGGGGACCAGCTTGGCCCGCTGTCCACCGAATAGATCGGTGAACGAGATCATGAAGTATTTGACGCCTTTTTCCTTGGCGAAAGCAGCCAGATCTGTTGTCATGGTCGGCTTTCCTTTCCCTGTTGATGCGTTTCGATAGAAGAAAGGCGCCGCCCTTTAGGGCCACGCCTTTTGTCGTTTAACAAATCAGAACCCGGCCTTTCCGGGGTACCAGTCGGTGCCCGCCAGTGGTACTTTGGCCATCGCCGCCGCCTCCATTGTCAGGGCGCACAGATCCTCGGGTTCGAGGTTGTGCAGGTGATTGTGACCGCAGGCGCGCGCAATGGTTTGCGCCTCGAGCGTCATCACTTTCAGGTAGTTTCGCAACCGGCGACCGGCATCAACCGGATCGAGACGCGCAGCCAGTTCGGGGTCCTGCGTGGTGATCCCTGCCGGGTCCAACCCTTCGTGCCAGTCATCATAGGCGCCGGTGGTGGTGCCCAGCTTCTGATATTCGGATTCCCACTTCGGATCGTTGTCGCCAAGCGCGATGAGCGCTGCCGTCCCAATGGCAACCGCGTCCGCGCCAAGGGCCATCGCCTTGGCAACATCAGCGCCGGTGCGAATGCCGCCCGAGATCACGAGCTGCACTTCGCGGTGAACACCCAGATCCTGCAACGCCTGTACGGCCGGGCGGATACAGGCCAATGTCGGAATGCCCACATGTTCAATAAAGACGTCCTGCGTGGCTGCCGTGCCGCCCTGCATCCCGTCCATCACCACAACATCGGCCCCGGCCTTCACCGCCAGCGCAGTATCGTAGTAGGGCCGTGTCGCGCCAACCTTGACGTAGATCGGCACCTGCCAGTTGGTGATTTCGCGCAGTTCAAGGATCTTGATTTCCAGATCATCCGGCCCGGTCCAGTCCGGATGACGACAGGCCGAGCGCTGGTCGATCCCTTTGGGCAGGGTCCGCATCTCGGCCACGCGGTCGCTGATCTTCTGACCCAGCAACATGCCGCCGCCACCGGGCTTGGCCCCCTGCCCCACCACGATCTCGATCGCGTCGGCCTTGCGCAGGTCGTTGGGGTTCATCCCATAGCGTGACGGCAGATATTGATAGACCAACTTGGTCGAATGGCCACGTTCTTCGGGGGTCATTCCACCATCACCAGTAGTGGTCGAGGTTCCCGCCGCCGACGCGCCGCGGCCCAGGGCCTCTTTCGCAGGACCCGACAGCGCCCCAAAGCTCATGCCTGCGATGGTGATCGGAATATCCAGCTGGATCGGGTTCTTGGCAAAGCGGGTGCCCAGCGTGACGCTGGTGTCACATTTCTCGCGGTAGCCCTCCAGCGGGTAGCGCGACACCGAGGCGCCCAGAAACAGCAGGTCGTCAAAATGTGGGACCTTGCGTTTGGCGCCGCCACCGCGAATGTCATAGATGCCAGTGGCCGCCGCGCGGCGGATTTCGGCATTGATCGGGTTGGTAAAGGTCGCCGACTGGATCGGGACCGTGCGCGGAATACCGTTATTGTCCATATCTTTCATGTCCCTTAGTAATCCTGTGCGTTGTCGACGTCGAAGTTATAGAGCTTGCGGGCCGATCCGTAGCGCTTGAACTCTTCGGGTTTTGCGTCGCTTTCGGCGCGTTCCAGCAGATCGGCCAGGATCTCAAGATGCTCGGGGCGCATCTCTTTCTCGATGCAATCTGCGCCCAGGCTCTTGACCGAACCGCGCACGAACAGCCGCGCCTCGTAGAGGGAATCCCCCAGCGCATCGCCCGCGTCGCCGCAGACCACCAGATTGCCCTGTTGCGCCATGAAAGCCGACATGTGGCCAATATTGCCGTGCACGACGATATCGATCCCTTTCATCGAGATCCCGCAGCGCGAGGACGCATTGCCCTTGACCACCAGCAGCCCTCCGTGCCCGGTCGCCCCGGCGTACTGGCTGGCGTCGCCATCGACCATGACCGTGCCCGACATCATGTTCTCGGCCACACCGGGACCCACCGAACCCTCAACCTTGATGGTCGCTTGCTGGTTCATCCCCGCGCAATAGTAACCTGTCGAGCCCTTCACGGTCACCTCGATCGGCGCATCCAGACCCACGGCAATCGCGTGGCTGCCCTTGGGGTTCTGCACCTCCCAGGTGGTTTGGTTGGTGTCTTTGCTTTGTGCCTGCAACGCCGCGTTCAAACCACGCAAGCCGCTTTCAGATACATCATAAGTCTGCATGTCAGGCGGCCTTTTCGTGGGTTGTTGGGCTGTCGTTGTGCGACCAGAAATAAACTGTCGAGGGTTCGGGCTCCCAAACCTTTGCATCTTCAATACCCGGCAAGTTGACCAGAGCGCGGTATTCGCTGCCAAAGGCCACATATTGATCGGTCTCGGCCATTACCGCCGGCTTGCAGGCAATCGGATCGCGCACTACGCCGAACCCGTCCTTGGTGCCCACGACGAAGTTGAAAAAGCCATCCAGATCATCCAGGCTGGATTGCAGCGCTTCGCCCAGAGAGGCGCCGTTCATCATCTTCCAGGTCAGGTAGGCGGCCCCAACTTCGGTGTCGTTTTCTGTTTGGATGACAACCCCTTCACGGCGCAGCTTGCGGCGCAGCGAGTTGTGGTTCGACAACGAGCCGTTGTGCACAAGGCACTGGTCCAATCCAGTGTTGAACGGGTGCGCCCCCATCGTCGTGACCGCGGATTCCGTGGCCATGCGCGTGTGGCCGATGCCATGCGTGCCAGTCATTGCCGAGATATCAAAGCGAGCAGCCACGTCCTTTGGCAGACCGACCTCTTTGTAGATTTCCAGCATATCGCCATGGCTCATGATCCGAACCGACGGCCTGATTTCCGCAAGCGCCGCGCGTGCGTCTTCAAAGCGGCCTGCAGGAATATTCAACACGGTATGTGTATCGTTGTCTGACTGCGTGACCGGTCCACCCAGAACCCGACCCAATTCGTCGGCCAGACCCGCGAAATCTGTTTCGGGGTTTGCAGATTGCAGCGTCAGCTTGCTCTGACCTTGCAAACCATCACGATAGATCGCAATGCCCGCACTGTCGGGGCCGCGATCTGTCATGGTAATCAGCATGTCTGTCAACATCTCACCCAATTTGGGTGAAAGCGACTGGTCCTTAAGGAATAATCCTACAATCCCGCACATGGCTGGCCGATCTCCTTTGTGTGTTTCGTTTCGATTCGATGCTATCAACAATGTGTCGGGAAGGCAATAATCACAGGAATAAAATATTACTAGCAGGCAATGGGCGCATATGTAGTTCTCGCGCCCATCGCCGGCTTTCAGAGCTGGGTTAGTATCTTTCCAACTGCGCCTTCACCTTCTCTTCGTCTCCGGTGTGGCGCGCCTTTTCAAGGTGCTCACGTTCGCGGACGAACTGGATGCGATGCCATCCGATCCAGAACGCCAGGCCAATGATGAACATTAGAACTTCGTAACCCTGGAAGGGATAAATCGGTCCGACTTCGGCAAGATCGACTGCCCAGTTTGAGTATCCGTTTGTAGACATGTCTTACTCCCTTACTTAGCTGCGACGCCGCGGGCAGCGAGTTCTTCTTTATCAGCTTGGATAATTGCTGCTTTGGCGTCTTCGTAGGCATGGTGCTCGGCATAATCGAGACCCTGAAGTTCAACCTCTTCCGGGATGCGGAGCACACCTGCGGCCGCCTGAATTTTTGCCAGAATCCAGCCGGGCAGGAAGCCCAGTACAAAGAACATGATGACCGCGCCGGTGATCTGACCGATCGGATTGATTGTGGCATAACCTTCGTATGGCGAGGACGGCACGCCCCACAGGACAAAGCCCGAGATCACCAGCCCAACAAAACCGGCATAGCCATGTACCGCGACTGCGCCTACTGCGTCGTCCAGTTTGAACCGGCGCTCAACCCAATAGTGCAGTTTGTACACGATCACGACACCAATAGCGGCAATGATCATCGCCTGGATCGGGTGATACAGGTCGTTCCCGGCCGAAGCTGTGATAATCCCGGCAAGCCCGCCTGAGAAGGTCCAGAACGCATCACCCTTCGAGATCACATAGGCCGCCATCAGGCCGCCGGACAGCGACATGAGGAAGTTGAAAGTAATCGCTGAAAGCGTGGTTGGTGCCAGATAAATATTGGTTGCGGTCCAGGTCACACCGGTGATCTGGCCGTCGATACCTTCCGGCGAAATCACAGGCACATTGCATGCGGCGTAGAAACCCCAGAAACCAGTGTAGATCAGGAAAATCCCGATGGTCAGCAGCCAAGGGTTGTGAGGTGGAATGTCCCGCGGCGTGCCATCCTTGGCAAATTTGCCAAGACGCGGGCCCAGGACCATAATCACGCCAAGTGCGTAACCGCCTGCAATTGCGTGGATAACCCCGGAAGCATAGGCATCGTGGTAGCCAAGAATTCGCACCATCCAGCCGCCGTAATGCCAGCCCCATGCAGCGTCAATTATCCACCAGACCGAACCGATCATGACGGCATGTACCCATAAGGCCGAAGATCTGATCCGTTCGATGACGGAACCCGAAACGATCGAGGCAGCTGTCCAAGAGAACAACAGGAATGCGGCCCAGAAGACCCCAGTGATTCTGTCGCCCAGGTTGGTTGCCATCGTGTCTGCCCAAGGTAGATTCGCAGCACCCGCTTCGGTGTCGAGACCGCCCCAGAAGGGGAAGTTTGGAAACGCCCAATAAATCCACCATCCGAAGAAGAAAAATGTGATCGTCACCAGCGGGATGATCATGATGTTTTTCATCAATGTGTGCATATGGTTACGGGCCCGACTTGCGCCGACCTCGTACATGCAAAAGCCCACATGGATGAGGAACATGAAAACGACCGTTACCCAGTAGTAAAACTCGGTAAAGACCGTGGTTAGTGCATTTAGATTACCATCCACTTTGTTGTCTCCCTATTGTTGCAGCAGGAAGTTGTTCTGCGATGGATTTCCTGCTGGGAATATTTATCTACTCAGGGGACAATCTCATTGACGACCTGTCAATAGATATGTTGGGCAAATATCTATTGGGTATTTGGCGCACGCACAGTCATACATGCTGAAGACCGGATTATGGCATTGATAAATATATGCTTTTATCAACTCTGGCAATTTTCTCAGGGTGCAGAAAACGCAGCCTAATATTCCCAGTAGGAAAATATTCTGCACATGGGTGTTGATTTTCGATCCGACATCGGCCTCAATATGGTCAACAAAAAAGCAATCAACGGGAGAGCTGAACAATGGCCATTCTATGGAGGACGTCCGCCCTTGCGCAGCGCCATGCCGAAATCGGCGGCGAGCTAGAAGACTGGAACGGTATGGGGACCGCATGGTTCTACGACCATAGCCCGGAACGCGCAAAAGCCGACTACGAAGCGATTCGCACCAAGGCAGGGCTGATGGATGTGTCAGGTCTGAAAAAGGTTCACGTAGTCGGCGAAGATGCGGCCTATGTCATTGACCGTGTCACCACGCGGAATGTGGAAAAAATCATGCCAGGCCGGTCGACTTACGCGTCGATCCTGAATTCCGAAGGCAAGTTTATCGATGATTGCATCATCTACCGCCTCTCGGTGAATACGTGGCTTGTCGTGCATGGCACGGGGACAGGTATGGAGCAGCTGACATCGGTTGCGGCTGGAAAGAACTGTTCGGTCATCTTTGACGACGACATGCATGACATGTCTCTTCAGGGACCGGTCGCCGTTGATTTCCTGGCCAAGCACATTCCCGGAATTCGCGATCTGGCTTACTTCGGCATCATGCAGACCAAACTCTATGGTTGCCCGGTGATGATTTCACGGACCGGCTATACCGGCGAGCGCGGGTATGAAATTTTCTGTCAGGCCAAACATGCGGTGCACCTGTGGGACAACATTCTGGCCGAAGGCAAAGACATGGGCATCGTCCCGGTTCAGTTCTCGACGCTCGATCTGTTGCGCACCGAAAGCTACCTGCTGTTTTATCCCGGTGATAACTCGGAAACCTATCCGTTCGACGATGAAACCTGCGGTGATACGCTTTGGGAGCTGGGTCTGGAATTCACTGTGTCACCTGGAAAAACCGGCTTCATCGGAGCCGAGAACCACTATGCATCGCAAGGCAAAGAGCGGTTCAAGATCTATGGTGTCAAACTGGACGGCACCACCCCGGCGGATGAGGGTGCCGACCTGCTGCAGAACGGTGAAAAGGTCGGTGTTGTCACTTTCGGTATGTACTCCGAAATCAATGGCCACAATGTGGGCATCGCGCGGATGCCGGTCGCCTGTGCCTCACCAGGCACTAAGCTGACAGTGCGCAACGGCGATGGGACAGAGATTGCGGCGACTGCGGAAGAGATGCCGTTCTACGATCAGGACAAATCGATCAGAACCGCAAAAGGCTGAGTATCAAGGGCGCGACGGATACACCGAGGCGCCCTTTTCCTATTTGAGGGCACAATGTCAAAGTTCGAATTTCCCAAGTCAATCGCAAGCCGCCCGGTCTGGGGCACGCTAGAGGTTCGCTCAGGTGAACATCATTTCATGATCGCCGAAGCCGAAGGCGCCGAGGCCGTAATTGACATCGCGACACCCGACCTGATGGCCAAAACGCATCTGATCTACATCCCCAAGGGGACGGACTTCTCGGAAAAGCTGCAGGCGCTGAATCCTGCGCAATTCTACGAAGGTCCGTCTTATGCAGCCGCGCTGCATCGTATTCGCCGCGTGTTGGAAGACGCGCATATGGGGTTGCAGGTTTATCTGACCGGCTCTGAGGGCATGATGGGTCAGGCCATGAATGAAGTGATGGCTGCGGGTCTTCCGCATACTGCGATTCAGACCGAACATCGCGGCTCGGTCGCGCGCCGAATGCAGTGCGTACACTGCAAAGGCGTCACCGAAGATGTCGAGGTCGATCCGTTCATCTGCGCGCATTGTGGGCTCAACCTGTTTGTGCGTGACCACTATTCCCGCCGCCTTGCCGCGTATCAGGGTGTCCGCGTTGATGCCGAGGACCATGGCAACGTGCCCGAGCCGAAGGGGATCTATGAATGAGTGGTGCCGAGAAAATTCAGGTCAAAGTAACCGAAATTACCCCGCTGAACGAATTGGTGACTCGATTCCGGTTTGAGCGCGTCGATGGTGGGCAATTGCCAACGTTTTCGGGCGGCGCCCATACAGTTGTTGAAATGCAGGATGGCGGCATCACCCGCCTGAATCCCTATTCCCTGATGTCGGACCCGTTTGATCAGTCATCTTATACGATCTCGGTTCGGCGTGATGACGAGGGCCGAGGCGGGTCGTTGTTCATGCACCGTCAGGTCAAGCTGGGCGACGAGATGACCATCAGTTACCCGGTCAACCTGTTCTCGCTTGATTTGCGGGCCCGCAAGCACCTGTTTCTGGCCGGCGGTATCGGGATCACACCGTTTTTGGCACAGATCAAGCAACTGGAACTTCTTCATGGTCATTGGGAGCTGCATTATGCTTGCCGCAACACCGCCTTGGCATCTTATGCCGAGCAACTAACAGACCGGCACCCGAACGAAACGCATCTGTACTACGACGACCAGAATCAGCAGATCGATCTAAAGAACCTGCTCAGCGGGCAGCCTTTAGGTACGCATGTCTATGTCTGTGGCCCCAAGGGGATGATCGACTGGGTGTGTAGCACTGCCGCCGCAGAAGGCTGGCCCGAGGACTGCGTACATTACGAAGAGTTTCTGGCCCCGCAACCCGGTAAACCGTTCGAAGTGCGCTTGGCGACCTCGGACAAAGTCATTCATGTGGGTGAAAACGAAAGCCTGCTGGAAGCAATTGAACGCGAGGGTGTGGATGCGCCGTATCTGTGTCGCGGCGGGGCCTGCGGTCAATGCGAAACCGTTGTGCTGGATCACGACGGAAACTTTGTTCACCGCGATCATTGGCTGACTGATGAAGAAAAGGCAGCAGGTAAGAAAATCATGCCCTGTGTATCGCGATTCGAGGGCAAGTCCCTCGTGCTGGACCGCTGAGAGGAGGCCCAACATGACCATTCAATTCAACGACGAGTCCTTCCGCGACGACTATACCTTCCACAACTCGGAATGGGCGATCAAACGCTTTCCGTTCCCGTTCCACGAAGACAGCTACATGTATTCGGTCAACATGGAACAGCACCGAGGCGGACCCGAGGGCTCGGTCTATGAGATGCGTTTCGACGTAGACGAACACTATGTATCCGAGATGAAAGACCGCGCGATCGTACTGGATCAGGATCCGCTGCGCTGTCAGTCTCTACCGCATATGACCTTGGCGGGTTGGGATCTGCTGGAGCTGATCATGGTCAGCAAGTCTGAGGACTATCCGGACCTGTTCGAGCTGCATCGCAATGGCAATCAGTGGCGCTGGATCAACAAGCCGCTGGGCATTGATCACAGTTTCACCTTCATGGACGAAACCACACTGCCCTACGGGCCAATGGAATACATCACCCGTCAGGCACAGGGCGATTTCGCTGTGTTGGATCAACGGGACGAGATGTTGTGGATGGACGCGGGGATGGTCACGACCCAGGCCGACTGGAGTCTGGATTTCGACATTGGCATGAACTTTTTCGAATGGCATGCACCGGTTCCGAAAGCGCATGAGATGGGAATATTCAAACGTGCGCTAAAATTCCTTCTGAACATTCAGCAAGGTGCTCCTGCGCGACGTCTGAACTGGACGATGACAGTGAACCCGTTGCTGGATACCAGCCCGGAAAACTATCACAAATGGGGCATCCAGAAGACAACGCTCACGCCTGAAAACATTGCCCACAAACAGCATCTTCGGGTTGAATTGCAGACTTTCTTCCGGTTGCCGCGGTCAAATGCTCTCGTATTCCCGATCCGCTGTTACCTGTGCAGTTTTCAGGATCTGATGACCGTACCGAAATGGGGTCGCCGCCTGCATCGTGTTATCCGCGATCTTCCGGATGAGCTGGCCACTTACAAAGGGTTCATCGACAACCGTCCCATGATGCTGGATTACCTCAGCCAGTTTGACGACGGACTGCCAACCTCGCCCGGTATCTGGCCGGATCTGGAAACCGAACCGCCCTTGTCAAAGTAGGTGGACATCAGGATGGGTCGTGGCTGATCAGGACAAAGCCATTTGGCGGTTAGAGGATGATGCCTTGGCGTTTTATGACGTGCTCGCGCTGCTGCGCACGTCATTCCAATACATGGACGGCAGGATCGACCCACCATCCTCGGTTCATCGGCTCACCGTCAAAGGTATGCAGGCTCACTGCCAAGCCGGGGGTGAGATCTGGGCCATTGGTCGCCCTCTCTTTGGGTGCATGTTCCTGACACCAAAGCCGGATTGCCTGTACCTGGGAAAGCTGGCGGTGCAGGAACAGATGCGCGGGCAGGGCGTCTGCAGAGCGATGATCGGCCATGCCGAGCGCCGCGCGGTGACTCTTGGCCTGTCCGAGCTTAAATTAGAAACTCGTGTCGAACTCACTGAGAACCATCGCGTGTTTTCACGGCTGGGATTTACGATTGTGGGTACGGGAAGCCACAAGGGCTACGATAGACCCACCGATTTCCTACTGCGCAAACAGGTTAGTTTGTCTGCGGGTAGCTGATCACTGAAAGGTAACGCGCGGGTAGGCTTACCAGCCGTTCTGGGCCATGAGGAGCATCCGCATCGAAGAACAGAGTATCACCGGGCTTTAGCGAATAGATATTGTCACCGTGGCGATAGTCGACAGCGCCATCAAGCATATAGATCGTTTCAATCCCACCGTGTTGGAAGGTCGGGAAAACGTCAGATTCCACAGTCAACGTAATCAAATAAGGCTCGACAATCACGCCTGAACCGTTGGCGCCAATATGTCCCAGCAAATTGTATTGATGATTGGCGCGCGTCCCTTCACGTTCCAGTTCCACACCTTCGCCAGCCTTGGTGTGCACAGCTTCTCGTCGTTCCTCGAACTGGCGGAAAAAACTGGTCAGAGGCACCGACAATGCATCCGCTAACAATTGCAACGTGGTCAATGATGGCGACGTGTTGCCGTTTTCGATCTTTGACAACATACCAATAGATAGGCCAGTCAGTTGTCCGAGTTCTGCGACAGTGATGTTTTGTTTTTTGCGAAAAGCACGGACCTCACGACCGATTGCAACTTCGAGCACCTTTTCGCGTTCACCTGTTCGAACGGAATGTGGATCCTGCGTCAGATTGACTGTCATTTCTGCTTCGCGTTTCCTCAATGTCTCGCTTTCAATGTTCTGCTATACTGGTTCAGATCTGATGCGCAAGCAGCAGCGCTGCGATACCCAGTCAGTTCGGGCTATCATAGCATCAAGTTTTCCTGATAGTAAAATAATCATGCTGGCAGGGAATGAAACCGATATCGAGTTTCTGCTGTTCGATGAAATTTCTATGGCCATTCTGAAATCGGTGATCGAGCCTTTTTTGATCACCGCGTCGCGGTGCCCATAAACCTTGTCGAGCTAATCTGCTGTCGCCGGACCATGACCGCTGCCAACTACTACGTTTTCAGAGCGGCCTGGGCTCCGGGTCGCGTCATGTCGGTATTCAGCCCTTGTGGCGGATAGGCGGCTCTTGGACGGCTTCAAAGCTAGAATATCGCATGGATCAAACCCAGCGATTGCCGAGTTCACCACGCCTCACGCGTCAGGAGCACGAAGCAGGACCTGAATGTCTGCAACATTGGTCCCGGTCGCGCCGGTGATCAGAAGATCACCCGAGAGTGTCAAAGCCTTGTGACTGTCGTTGTTCGCCAGCAAGGCGGCAGGGTCATGCCCTGCCTTGCGGATACGTCTGAATGTTCCGGCATCCACAACTGCGCCCGCCGCCGGGGTCGGCCCATCGCGGCCATCCGTGCCACCGCTAAGAAAGATCCAGTTACCGGGGATCGAGCGTTCTTCCGCCAATTGAGCGACGCGCAGCGCCAATTCCTGATTGCGCCCACCACGACCTGAGCCTTGCAGGCGTACAGTTGTTTCACCACCAAATAGCAGGGCGGTTGGGTGGCCACGAGGCGCGGCTTGGGCTGCCTGAAAAATCTGTTCGGCTGCGTCAGACACGTCGCCAATCAATGTGTCGGACACAATTTCGGCCCGGCAGGTCTGTGCGGCACAGCGCAATGCTGCTTCAAGACTGATCGTGTTCGATCCGATCAGGTGGTTGGTTGCCGCAAGCGCTTTGGTTTGTTCAGGAATACTCCGTTCTAGATGGGTACGGGCAGATTTAGGTAGCCGATGCCATATCCCGGCCTCGATACAGGTCCTGCGGGCATCGGCGTGGCTTCCTATTGGTCCAGCGGTTGGTCCACTGGCGACCGCGCGCAAGTCATCTCCGATCACATCCGAAAGGATATAAGCTGTCACCGGGGCAGGTGAGCCGTGCCGCAGAAATCCCCCGCCTTTGAGCTGGCTCAGGTGTTGACGCACGAGGTTCATCCGAACGATGTCCAGCCCGGAAGACAGTAACACCTCGTTAACTACGATTTTGTCCAACAAGGTCAATCCATCAACGGGTGCCGGGACCAGGGCTGAACCACCGCCCGAAATCAGCGCAATGATCTGATCTTGCTTACGTGCAGCGCTGAGCAGTGCGAGGACCTGCCGCCCTGCTTTCAAGCCGCGTTCATCCGGGATGGGGTGCGCGCTGGTCAACACCGTTGCGCCGGGAACGAGCGTCTGGTTTTCGGGGTGCGTCACTGCAAGGGCGACATGATCGCCCTGAACGTGTTGCAATACCTCTGCCATCATGGCAGGCGCAGCTTTCCCAATCGCAATCAGGATACTGCGTCCGCCCAGTTGTGGCGAAGGCAAAGGTGCCGCCCGTAACCGTCTGCGCAATGATGCAGCCGGATCTGCCGCGGCCACTGCCGCAGCAAAGATGGCTGCGGCACTGTCCCGCAGGTTTATTGACAATTGCTCGGTCACAATTCTGGTCAGGCCGCGGCAATCTGACCTGCTTTTTCCACCAAAACCTCGGCCTGCCGGATCGAGGCATAGTCGATCAGGCGGCCATCCAGCGACACAGCGCCTTTGCCCGCCGATTCAGCCTCGGCCATGGCGACAAGGATACGCTGGGCTTTGGTGACCTCGGCATCGGATGGCGACATGACCTCATTTGCCAGGGCAATCTGGCTGGGGTGAATGGCCCATTTTCCTTCGCAGCCCAGAACTGCGGCGCGTTTTGCTGCGGCGCGATACCCGTCGGGGTCCTGAAAGTCACCAAAGGGTCCATCGATTGGACGTAGGCCGTTGGCGCGCGCAGCGACCACCATGCGGGCCAGCGCATAGTGCCACATGTCGCCCCAATGCGTCATACGCCCGCCATCTGCATCAGCGTCAGTCAGAACGGAATAGTCGGGGTTTACGCCGCCGATGATCGTGGTCCGTGCACGGGTTGACGCCGCATAGTCGGCAACCCCGAAATGCAGGCTTTCGTTGCGTTTCGACGCAGCCGCGATTTCGCTGACATTCTGCATACCCAGTGCGGTTTCGATGATGTGTTCAAACCCGATCCGGTTCTTGTACCCTCTGGCGTCTTCGATCTGAGTGACCAGCATGTCTACGGCATAGACGTCGGCGGCAGTTCCAACTTTGGGGATCATGATCAGGTCCAGCCGTTCGCCAGCCTGTTCAACCACGTCCACTACATCGCGATACATGTAGTGGGTGTCCAGCCCGTTGATACGCACCGACATGGTTTTGGTGCCCCAGTCGATATCGTTCAGCGCCTCAATGATGTTCTTTCGGGCCTGTTCCTTTTCGTCCGGCGCGACAGCATCTTCCAGATCAAGGAAGACAACGTCCACATCCGCCTGGGCGGCTTTTTCGAACATGCCAGGCTGGCTGCCGGGCACCGCCAACTCGCTGCGGTTCAGGCGTGCGGGGGCTTGGTCGATTGAATAAAAGCTCATGGTATTTTTCCTTCGTCTTACAGGTTCGGATAGATCGGGAATTTGGCGCAGAGGTCGGCGACCTCGGCCTTGACCTTGGCTTCGACCGCAGCGTTTTCGTCTTCGCCATTGGCGGCCAGACCGTCGACCACTTCGATGATCCAGTCCGCGATCTGGCGGAATTCGACCTCGCCA
>NZ_JBXWMG010000019.1:0-28561 GCF_059609705.1 Ruegeria sp. YTSC192 | reverse complement strand
TTCCTAGCAGTGATAGGCAACTGCATTATGGCGCATTGCGACGCCGGTTGGAGCAGGAGCCATCCACCCCATCCGCTGGATGTTTTGACGAGGTGTAAGTCTTGTTAATTGGGCAACAGTTTTCCTATCATAATTTACGGCTGCTCATTTGGAGCAGCTATTCCTGGGCCTGGTGCGCGGCAAAGGCATCCGTATAGTCAGGATGCCAGCGAGAGAGCGCCGGGCGGTTGTTTAAAATGTCGCCCAAGGCCCATTCAACGCGTTTGCGGTCGCGCTCTTCGGACACATCATTGTCCGGACAAAGAATATAGAAATCCCCGTTCGACATGCGTTTCAGCATGTATTCGATTGCCTCTTCGCTCGTCCACGCAGAGACAGGTTTTTCCGGCATGAACTTCTCAATCATACCAGTATAGGTAAACCCCGGCACAAACAGATGGGCGGTGATCTTCGCCTCGACCTGTCGCAAATCGTGCGCCAGCATTTCTGTCATGACCTTCACGGCGGCTTTGCTGGTATTGTAAGCGGGGTTTCCGGGCGGTGTGGTGATCCCCTGTTTTGACCCTGTGTTGATCACCACCGCAGGGCGTGCGGCTTCGATCATGCGCGGCAGGAAAGCATGTACGCCGTTCATGACACCAAAGAGATTGACCTCTAAAAGTTTGCGCCAGTTCTCTGCTTTTTCCCAACTGCCGGTCGGAAGCGCGATTCCGGCATTGTTCATCAGGACTGCTACCTCTCCGAGCGTAAAGACCTGATCTGCCAAGGCGGACATGGCGTCAGTGTTGGTGACATCGGTCGGAATCGCCTGAACGGTTGCGGACGTACCCGCCAGATCGCGCAATTCCGCCTCGGCTCTCTCCAAGGCCTCGCCCGCCAGATCGACCAGCACAACCCCCAAACCGTCTTGCACAAATCGTTGGGCAGCGGCTTTACCGACGCCGCTTGCCGCCCCGGTTACAACGGCCAAGCCACCATTTTCGATTGCCTCGCGGTACATGGATCCCCCTTTTTTCTATGAATGGATTGGCAGTATTCAGAGCGCCATCTTTTGCTTGAGACCACTGATGAACGTCTCGTCGTCCTGCTGTTTGCGGGCATCGAGCAGCTCTTCAGCATCAGGTCCGGCGCGAAATCGCAGGCGGGTTCCCGTCTCGTTTGCCGCATCCCAAATGACCTGCGCGACGGTTTCGGGCGCAGAAGGGTTCGCGGCCAACTTGCCAAACAGGCGCCCCATGGCTTCAGCCATCGGCGCGTAGTCAGGCAGGTTCTCATCCATGGCGAAATCGAAAGAACTGCCCCCAAAGTTGGTTCTTATCATGCCCGGTTGGACAATACGGACCCGAATGCCAAGGGGCTCCAGCTCGTAGTGTAGTGCCTCCGAAAGACCCTCAACTGCGAACTTGGTGCCGTGATAAAGCGCGCCGAGCGGAAATGTGATCTGCCCCCCAATGGAAGAGATATTGATGACGGCACCTGATCGGTTCTGACGGAAATGGGGCAGAACTGCCTTAGTCACTTCTATCAACCCAAGCACGTTGGTGTCAAACTGACGCCGGATGCGATCCATTGTGAAAGCCTCTAACGCTCCATAGGCACCATAGCCGGCATTGTTCAGCAAAACATCAATCTGCCCGAACCTTTCGATGCCTTCGCCTACGGCCGTTGCAATTGAACCTGCATCCGTCACATCCAGTTGCGCCAGCTGCACGTTTTCTAACGCGCCGAGCTCTGAGCTGGCCGTGGGGTTGCGCATCGTGGAGATGACATTCCAACCGTTCGCTTGGAAATGCCGGGCCGTTGCCGCGCCAATACCTGATGAGGCCCCGGTGATCAGAATGGTTTTCATATCTCAACTCCCTAACTTTCAGTACATACGATAATCACCAAGAGTGTATGTATCTTTCAATATTCTCCAATTTTCTTGCTCATTCCTCCAGGTGCAGAAGTTTTCAGTAATAACTTGACTTGTTTTCGTGCTAACGATGAGGCCAACGACAGGAGGCATTCATGGGACCTCAGACATTGTTGGACTATGTTCTGGCGCTGCTTGAACACGCGGGCGTCGCGCAGGGTGTACTGACACACAAGGAAAGCGGAACGGTTTTTCTCACCCACCCGTCGACCACCCAACACGACGCAAATGTCTACCGCCCGCTGTTGTGCACGGTCCTGCAAGGCGCCAAAGAGGTAGGAACCAGTACCAGAACGCTAACCGTGCGGGCCGGGCAGTCGCTGATCGTCAGCAACGCGTTGCCCGTTGTTTCAAGGATCACCGAGGCCACGCCCGATCACCCCTATGTCGCGCTCGTGTTCCCCCTTGATCTGGATCTCCTTCGCGCCCTGGCTCCGTCCTTGCCGCAGTCATTCGCCCACCGTGTGTCAGATCCGTTTTCGATTTGTCTCGCACCCACTGATGACGACATGCAAGACACTCTGTTGCGATATTTTCGCCAGTGCGAAACCGAAGAGGTGCGACACATGCTGGCGCCGATCACGGCGCGAGAAATCCATGCCCGCCTGCTGGTAGGACAACATGGCGGCACACTTCAAAAACTGGTGTGGCACGAAAACACGGCCAGCCGGATTTTCGCGGCGACGCAGGAAATCCGGTCAGATTTGGGCAAGCCGCTTGTCGTCGGAGAGCTTGCCGCTCGTGTGGGTATGAGCAATTCGGCCTTCTTCGAACAGTTCAAGGCCGTCACGGGAAACTCTCCGCTGCAATACCAGAAAGAACTGCGTTTGCTTCATGCCCGTAATGAGCTTCAATCCACAGGCTCAAAGGTCTCAGAAATTGCCTACGGGGTTGGATACGAAAGCTCGGCTCAATTCTCCAGAGAATACGCCCGCAAATTCGGATGCTCCCCAAGACAGGACCGCGTTTCTGAAGCCGTGCAATAAGGTCAAAGCGAGCAAATTCAAATGTCACAGCCCCACCAAGGACAAAAGCTTTTCGACCCGACCAATTTCCGACAGTAACCGTAGGCGCCTCCACAGCGGATGCTCACTTCGTCCGCGATCTGTAAGTTCGACCAGCGCCGAGTTTTGCACCTGCAGCGAATGTCCGAAAAGCGGGCGCGACCGCAACACTGCAACCTGCCGCCGGATGTCTTCTTTGGGCCGTCCGTGAAGGCGGCATTTCGTCGTAAATTCAGGTCTACGATGCTCCGACGTTTAGCAGCGCCGGGGCCAAATGCAGACCATTAATATACGTAGGGACAACTGATACCGTTCCTTGATGCAACGACGGCTGACCACAATAGGGCTATGCAACAAAAAGCGAATCCAACGAGCTTTGGCAATGTTGCAATCACCACTATCCTTCCTAGCGATTGACTTCACTTGTTAGATCGCAGCCACTTCATAAACTCTCGCAGGCCTTTGGGCTGTCGATCAGGCAAAGTAACCATGTAATAGCCAAGGTTTTTTTGGTTTAGTGCGCAAATCTTAACCAACTCACCCGAAGCAATTTCACGCTCAACAATGGATTTGGGCTGAACTGACACACCGAGCTTTGCTGCAACTGCAGACAGTACCAGGACATTGGTATTCAAGAGTGTCAGCTTTACTTTTTCAAAATCAACACCTTCACGTTCAACCAGTGCTTTGCGCTCCATCATGTGACGTTCTATGACCCATGGCAGATCGATCACATCCGGCAGGCAGTTCACCGTTCTGCCTTTGACCAGGTCTGGATGCGCAACAACAAGAAAATCGCCATCGGTGAGCAACTGTGAACTGAGATTGGACCACTTGCCATCGCCATACCTGATGGCCAAATCCGTTCCGCTTTTCTTGAAGTCAACCAGATCAACTCCGGGATTGATGTTCAGGGAAATCTCCGGGTGTCGTGTCCAAAACTCTCCAATGCGTGGCATTAGCCAATTTGCGGCAAACACAGGCGTCACTGCAATATTGAGCGGTCTGTGTTCTCTCAATGACCTAATATTCTCCACTCCTTCGGCGATGGCGGCAAAGCCTGATTGCAGGTCTTCAGCCAGCCGTGCACCGGTCGAAGTGACTGTAACTCCGCGTCCATCGCGAACCATCAGGCTTTCGGAAAAGTCTGCCTCAAGACTGCGGACATGATGAGCAATTGCTGCATGCGTGACGTTCAGCTCCGCTGCGGCTTTGCTAAAGCTCTGCTGGCGGGCAGCGGCTTCGAACGCCCGTAACGCTGCTAGAGAGGGTATGCGTGACCAGTCCATAATATAATACCTGAGCTAACAATAGAGAAAGCATATTGATTGGCCGATATGTTATCTGCCAGCCTATATTATTTTCAGAACCTCTCAAACATGCAAGGAGAACTGACATGTTAAAACTATTGAGTACATTCATCGTTGGTGCGCGTTCGCACCACGAAACCGAACCTACCCACGATTCAATGTTGATGGAGCATGAACGCCGTAAGGGAGAAGAGCTGCGGCGGCGACTTAAGCACGAGGCTGGACCCGTCAGATTCTGGTAATACGCATTTCTAAAAATTTTGCCTCCGGCCATCAGAGCGGGAGGCAAAATAGATTGAAGGACCGGAGAAAATGACCGCATACGTGATCTTTCAAGAAGATGTGCACGATCAAAAGGCTTTCGAGCGATACAAGACCATTTCACCGAGCTCAATCGAGAAGTTTGGTGGCCGGTTTGTCGTTCGAGGTGGTCCTATCGATGTTCTCGAAGGCGACTTTGCTTCCGAGCGGGTTGTTGTAATCGCCTTTACGGACAGAGCCGCGGCGAAAGACTGGTACCACTCTGCCGACTACGCCGATGCAAAGTCACTACGGAGAAGTATCTCGTCCGGTACGGCGGTAATCGTAGAAGGGCTCGAGTAAGAGTCCAAAATAGATCAAATTGAGGCCCCTTCGGAAGTTAGGTTCAAGCCATTCCCGTGCCTCCGCGAAACTCCAAGGAAATTCTATGACACAGACCACCTACGCATTCCGTTACAACGACTACGGTACACCCAATGTTCTGACATGGGACGAAGTACCCTTGGCTTCACCAGGCTCCGAAGAAGTTCAGGTGCAACACACGGCGATTGGGGTCAATTTTCTGGACATCTATCAACGAACAGGTGTCGACCGTTCGCAGGCACTACCCGCACAAATCGGTGTTGAAGCAGTTGGACGAATTGAAGCCATTGGCGAAGGGCAAACCCGTTTCGCCGTGGGAGATCGCGTCGCTTATGTTGGTGGAGCGCCTGGCAGTTATTCGCTGCGCCGAATCATCTCGGCAGGCCGGGTGATCAAACTACCCGATTGGATTGATGATGAAGTGGCGGCGGCTTTGATGTTCAAAGGCATAACGGCCGAGTATTTGATCAACCGTTGTTTGGCAGTGAACCAAAATCAAACCGTTCTGTTTCACGCCGCTGCGGGGGGTGTAGGCTCGCTCGCGTGTCAATGGCTTCATGCAAAAGGGGTTACCGTAGTTGGCACGGTCGGCACGGAAGAGAAAATCGAGCAGGCCCGCCTGAATGGCTGCGAGCATGTTTTACTGTCCGGCGATCCAGAATTCGTGACCAAACTGCGCGACCTTACTGGAGGTGTAGACGTTGTCTTCGACTCCATCGGTCAGGCGACATTCACAAATTCGCTTGATAGTTTGCGCCCTCGTGGAACAATGGTTAGCTTCGGAGCAGCCTCAGGTGCACCGCCTGATCTGAGTGTTTCGGAACTGGTCAAACGAGGGTCGTTATTCCTGACCCGCCCCTCGATCGCCCACTACACGACAGACCCGGAAGAATTCCAAACCGCGGCGGATACCTTGTTCCAGGCAATTGCGGATGGGGCAATCAGGAAACCTCAGATCACCCGAATCCCAATCAAGGAGGCGGAGGAAGCACACACTCTTATGGAAGCCAGAAAAACAACGGGGTCGTTGATACTGATACCTTAAATCAGGGGCCTCGCTGCAGGCCCCCTCCCTTAATTGCGCTGCAAGAGCATCAATCCGGCACCGACGATCAGCACCATCCCCGCGATTGTGGTCATTCCTGGCGCGCTATCAAAGATGACCATGTCCCAGAAGGCCGCATAGACCAGATAACAATACTCAAATGTTGCCGCTATTGCTGGAGGAGCGGTCTGGTATGCCCCGGCGAGGCCGAGGCTTATGATGACAGTGAAAACCGCCAGAAGAACTAATATCAAACATTCTGTAGTACCCAGCGGCGACCAGATGCCAAAAACATAAGGATAAGCCTCGGCCAGACCGTTCTCAGGTGGCCAAAGGTAAAGCACTACACTGATCACGAACGTGACCACCGTCATCACGAGCATTAGGGACAACACCATCGCCGCCAGTGGAACGTCCTGACATTTGGTCCGGGTAATTATGTGCGACAACGCGTAGAAACCAGCGCCGATAACCGGCAATACGGCCCAGGGTGAGAACGTATCTGCGCCTGGTTGAAGGAGGATAACAACACCCGCGAACCCAACCAGCACAGCGACCCAGCCAATCGGGCCCACCCGTTCCCCGATGAAATAGGCGGATAACAATGTCACAATGATGGGAGCGATATAGTTGGCAGCCCCGACAGTTGACAGGCTGATGAACGGTATTGCACCATAAAACGCCAAGAACGTCACCGTCACAAAGAGTGCTCGAAGTAGTGGCCATTTCTGTAGAGCAATCTTGAGAATTGTCCCGCGAAATCCCTGCACTCTTGCCAGAACAAAAAGAATAGGAAGCGCAAGTAACCCACGTAGGGCAAAGACTTGCCAAAGCGTCAGATTTGCAGCGTACAGTTTGAATACGACATCCTGCACCGATGTTACAAACATTGTGGCCAGTATGAGTACGATGCCACGCACAACATTTTGCGGGCGGGCTATTCCCGAAACTACCGTCATTTCCAAATCTTTCAATGCGTTGAGTGTGAAGGATGTGGCTCTGGTCCGTCTTTCAAAAAGAACACCAGAACACCGGCAAAAACGGCGAGCCACAGAGAGGAGTACCAGACCCAGTAGTATTGGGCATAAAGATCGAAGAGCACGCCGCCAAAATAAGCTCCAAGGGCTGCGCCCACCTGATGCCCGGCTGAAATCAGACCAAAAGCCAGCCCCATGACGCGAACGCCAATGTGTGACGCCACAAGGCTGGCTGTCACCGGTACGGTGGAATAATCAACCAATCCAAACAGAACTGAAAAGAAGATCAGCGTCTCAAAGCTCGCTCCGACATTGATCAGAATGACAAATGTAAGGCCCCGTAAAAGGTAAATACCACCCAGTAAGAGTTGTCTGTTCACGCGGTCGGTTAACCAACCGGCAAGGATCATGCCGGCCAGGTTGATGGCTGACAAAAGGCCGTATGCCGTAGCTGAAGGGATGGGACCAAATCCGCAAAAGGCGGCATAGGGCAGGAAGTGCGTTTCGATCACTCCAGAGGTCGTGTAACCGCAGATAAAGTAGCTCCAGAACAGTATTTGAAACGCGGGTAGCTTTAGGATTCTAACCAGATCGTACCAAAGCGTGGTTTCAGATTCTTCTGGGGAGGCTTTGGCTGAAATTGGCGACGCTTGGCGTGGAAACCACCTGTGAATACAAGCCATAATGACCAATGTTCCAAGCCCAAGGGCGATAAAGGCCATGCGCCAGTCGTAAGTTCCAATCAATACAGCCAGCAAAGGTACAAATAAAAATTGGCCGCCTGTCGAGCCAGAGGTTGCAATACCTGTGGCCAGTCCCTTGTTGCGTGCAACCTCTTGCTCGACGGCCGTTGAGACCACATGTGTCGCCACTAAGCCGAAACCGACTGCAGCTATCCCACTGAACGCTACGAAGAATGCTAGCGGGTTCGTTGTTGCTGCGACGAGAAGGCACCCGACGGCAAGAGCCGCCAATCCCAATTGAAGAATGGCACGCGCTCCCTGCTTATCAACAAGCCGTCCTCCAAAAGGGGCGATCAGTGCCATGACCAGCAATGCAGAGGCGGCGGCTGCGGACGTAAAACTACGACTCCAACCCATATCCTGCTCCAGCAACGGCATGACCAATCCAAGGGCGGCCCGCGCCGAAAAAGTCAGCGCTAGTGCCACAAACGACAGTCCTATGATCAGGGAAGATCGATGATGCTGAAGTGGGTTAGCCATGTGACGGTCTTTCAGTTCGAGTGCAGCTAGATGGATTTACAAGCCCAAGTGTTTGGCTTAAATGACAATATGCGGTCAAAAACAGACAACATTAGTGGAGGTGCCAACCCGGGCATCAAGCGCGTGGTATTTGTGATCTATCCCGGCGTCACACTTCTGGATGTCACAGGGCCGATCCAGGCCTTTTCCAGCGCTAACAACACTGAGGCTGCGCGGGGTCAGCGCGTCTTTGATGTGGTGGTAGCTTCCCCTGATGGTGGGATAGTGCCCACGGACTGCATGGTGGACCTGGGCAGCGTTTCTTTGAAGCAAGCAGCGATGCTTCCAATCGATACGGTCATTGTGGCGGGTGGGGACGGAGTTTTTGATGCTGTAGAGCACGAGGATTTCGTGGCCTGGATCAGACAGCGCAAATCTGACAGCAGGCGTGTTGCCTCGACTTGCATGGGTACTTTTCTGATCGCCGCTGCCGGTCTGTTGGATGGGCTCAGCGCCACGACCCATTGGCGGCACGTTGAAGAACTGCAAAACCGGTTCCCAAACATTCAGGTAAAGCGTGACCCGCTCTTTATCCGGCACGGAAATATCTGGTCCTCGGCCGGGGTGACAGCAGGTATCGATTTGGCGCTTGCCATGATCGAAGAAGATATGGGACACGAGGCCGCTATGCAGGTGGCACAGACGCTGGTGGTGTTCTTCAAGCGTCCCGGTGGGCAATCGCAATTCAGTGACATCCTGACGATTCAGTCCGCTGAGGAAGGTGGTCACTTCGCTGATCTTCATGCCTGGATCGCCGGGCACCTTCAAAGTGAGCTCAGCGTGACGAGACTTGCGGAGCGAGTGGGCATGAGTCCGCGCAATTTTTCGCGAAGGTACAAGAACAGCATTGGATTCACTCCCGCAAAAACAGTCGAGATGATGCGGGTCAATGCAGCTAAACGAATGCTGATAAAAGGGCACCGTTCTTTGGCGGAAATTGCGCGGGACACCGGATTCGTCGAAGAACAACGTCTCAGGCGTGCTTTTCATCGTCACGTTGGTACTTCGCCAATGGCGTATCGCGAAACATTCGGCGAAGCTCTCGCGGAGTAGCGAACCATTCATACCGATAAACTTCAGGATTTCTATATCTTGGCTTCTCTTGCGAGCAGGAATGCACTGGACACGATAACCAGGGAACCGATGATGGTCGCTAGCGTGGGAGCCTCCGCAAAAAAGACAAAACCGAGCACTGCAGAATAGACCAAAGAGGCATAGAAGAACGGTGCCAGAAAGCTTGCATCGGCCAATCGAGTTCCTCGCAAGACGCAATATTGACCTATCACAGCGACCGACCCGAGTAGCACCAGCAATCCCAGTTGATGCAAAGTCGGTCCCACCCAAACAGGGAATGCCCCAATCAAGGCCAACAACGCCCCGGCCAGATTGCTGTAAAAAACAATGGTGATGGCATGATCTGGCGACTGGCTGAGCCATTTGATTGAAGTAACTTCGGCACCCATGAATATGGCCGCGGCAAAGGGGATTAGTCCCGCCCAAGATACTCCCGAACCATCAGGCCCCGCGATCACTATGGCTCCTGCGAGCCCTAAGCAAGTTATTGCCCAGCAGCGTCTGTTCATGTGCTCTGACAACAACCATGTTGCGAACAACATCGCGAAGATGGGGCTTGTAAATCCGATAGCTGTCGCTGCCGCCAAAGGAACAAAAGTCACCGCAACGAACATCAGGACGATCCCGCCGAACCCGGCGATGGTTCTGACCAAATACCGTTCCGGATAGGTTGGTCTCCAACGTGATTTGCTGCTTAGAACAAGCGGCAACAAAACCAAAGCGGCCACGGCATATCGCGCAAAAGTCAATTGAATTACCGGTATGACGCATCCAACTGTCTGCGTAGTTTCTTTGGCAAGCGCATTCATCAGGGCAAAGCACAATGCAGCGATCAAAATCCATATGGCCCCATTGATCTTGCCGCTGGCTGTCTGCACGTTGTGTCCTTCGCCGATGATTGTTTGAAAGGTTCAGCCCAATGTTTGCTGGCCCACCTTGGGGGCAAGTTTCAGAAAAATGCACCAAACACCCAACCTGAGATCATTGAACCTACAGACGCCAGCCCAAGGTAAAGTAGGAATGGCTTCAGTTTCAGTACCGGGAAGATCGCCATCGCCCCCCATATGCTGACAACGCCGCCAGAGACGAGAAAAGCCATGGCGGCACCGGACGACATCCCATGTTCCAATAGGGCTCGTGTAAGCGGCAATGCGGCATAGCCATCGATGTAGGCCGGGCCGCCGACAATGACCGCAAGTGGTACGGCAAAGGCGCTGTCATGACCCACGTAGGCGGCCACTGCATCAGGCTCCAGCCAATCATTCAGAAGGTGTTCAGCAGCAAATGCTGGGGCCAGTACCACTAGGATCAACCGGGTGATCGACCAGCATTCCCGCGAGAACTGCTGTCGCCGGGACGGATCACGCCAAAAACGTAGGTCAAAGGTAGGATCGCTGGTTTCGGTACCGCAGCACTGCCCACCTAGCGAGCCGACTATCCTGTTGGTGCGCAGCGGCGATTTGGCCCAAGTGTTGCGAGCAAATAGGACCGTCATGCCACCCCCAAAAAGGCCCAACCCTATCGCGGCAAGGGCCTTACCAACAGCAAACTCCCATCCCAAGGTTGCTGCGGTTGCGGTTAGTAACGCAGGGCCGGTGATTGGCGAGGCAAGCCAAAACGCCATGACAGGTGCTAATGGGACGCCGGCAGCAAGCAACCCGGCCATTAACGGCAAGACCGTAACACCACAGACTGGTAGTAACGCCCCAACAACGGTAGCTCCCAACACGGTGTAGACAGGGCGACCTTGGAAAACTCTTGTCACATTTCGACTGGCTCCACTTGCCGTAATCCAGGCAGCCAACAAGATGCCTGGAATGACCAGTGGGGCGACATGGATTAAACCAAGCACAACAAACTTCACCACTTCCAGAGCATATGCAGGGTTTCGGGCGACCAATACGGCAAGCGCCAGTCCCATAGAGCCATAGAAATGTGCCATCTTAGGTCGTGCGCTTTGAACGATTTCCATAACAGACATACCGATCTCCTATCTCTTCAACTCGGAGTATGGGGACTGGACAGATATTTGAGAAGCGCGTTATTCGTAAATCAACCATAGGAAATTTATATATCTTGGCAAACTTGAGCAGCGATCACCTTCGAACTTTCCTCGCCATAAATGAGGCCGGGAGCATGACCGGCGGGGCGGACCGAATTGGACGGTCACAATCTGCGACAAGCCTACAGATCAGACAATTGGAAGAGGTCATTGGACAACCGGTTTTTCGCCGACATGGGCGTGGTGTCACTCTGACGGTGGTCGGAGAAAAATTGCTCCCGATCGCCCGAAACGTTGTGCAATCACTCGACACCACCCTGAATGAGCTGCGTGGTGGCGGATTGAAGGGCAAACTTCGTATTGGAATGACCGATGATCACAGTCGCCAAGAATTGACTGGTATCATCTCTAAATTCGCCGCCCTTCACCCAGACGTTGAGCTTGAGGTACAGTGCGCATTTGGTTCCAAATTTGAGGCCGCGTTGAAGAACGGTGATCTCGACATGGCAATTCACGAAGTGCAGCGTCCCAATAACCTCGATGAAGTCTTGCGTGAGGATCACTTGGTCTGGATGTGTGCTCAAGATAGTGATTTTTCAGAGGCTGATCCCTTGCCAATTGCCCTGTTTGACCGCGACTGCTGGTGGCATGATCTGGCGTTATCCGGACTAGAAGAACTCGGGCAGAACTATCAGGTGATATTTTCTAGCGAGAGTGCGGTCGGTGTTCGATCTGCAGTTCAGGCAGGCATCGCGGTGGGCTTGCTAAGGTCGTCGGATGATATCGATGGAGTGCGACCGCTTCCGCAGCTCCCAGCCAGCAGTTCGACTTTCCTTGTCTTGCAACGGGCACATCAGGCTAACGGACCGATCTGCGATGCAATGTGTCAGACAATCCGTCGGGCTTTTGAGTTCGGATGATCAAAGTTTCACAGTTATACTATCTGCCGAAACCTGTTGAGGTTTGGGAGGCCGGCGCTGAGTCGAGTGCCCGGTAAGTGGGCTGCGACCGCAGCATTTGTAACTAGCGCTAAATGTCGCTTATGGGCCGGATGCCGATGCCATTCTATTCGTGAGTGCGCGTTTTGTCCGGGTCGTATATCGGGCTGGACACAATGGTTGCATCTGTCGCGACATCATTCCCCGAGACCCTGAGCGTGGTTCCAGCGGCAATTCCTGGCTGAACATGTGCCAGGGCCAGGAATTTGCCCATCCGGTGCGAATAGCAGGGGCTGTTGATGGTGCCGACATTCTGACCGTCCAAGATCAGGGTTTCACCGCCTTCGACCATGTCTGGATGGTCGATGTCGAGGCAAACGTTGTTGACCCTCTCAGCGCCTTTCGCCGCCATGACCGCCGATTTGCCGCGGAAATCACTCTTGGAGCTGCTCACTGTGAAGCCCAGGCCCACTTCCCAGGGGGTGTTGTCTTCGGTCATGTCGAAGCCATAAAACAGCAGCCCCGCCTCGATCCGCACCTTATCCAAGGCGGTGAAGGAGCAGGGCATGACGCCTGCCTCGGCCAGCTTGTCCCAGATGTCGGTGATCACCGAGCCATCAGCGAAAATCTCGTAGCCGCGTTCGCCAGAGTACCCGGTGCGCGAGATGCGGCAAGGATGGCCGAAGAGCACCGTAGGCGCGTGTTCGAAATAGGCCAGAGTGCTCAGGTCGATATCCGCATGCGCGTTTAGAATATCCAACGAGGCTGGCCCCTGAACCGACAGATCATGCAGATCATCGGTGAATTCGACCTGCACATCCTGCCCTTCTGCGGACGCCTGCAAGAGCGCCATCGTGTCGCCTGAACCATGCACGATCATCCATTCGTCCCCTCCGTTATTCGACACGATCGCGTCATCGGCGATCCCGCCCTGATCGGTCAGAACGCAAAGGTAGGCCGCCTTTCCCGGCGTTACCTTGGAAAGATCGCGTGTGGTCAGGTGATCGAGAACCGCCTGAACGTCTGGACCGCGCACGAATACCTTTTTCAAAGGCGACATATCGAACATGCCCGCACGCTCGCGCACCGCATCATGTTCATCGTTGGGATCGGTGTTGTAGGTCCAGGCCGTTCCCATGCCATTCCAATCCTCCAGCCCCGATCCAAGGGCTGTGTGGCGGGAGGCAAGGGCGGAAGTGCGGCTGAGTTCTTCGGTCACGGGTGTTCCTTTCTAGTACCATTCGTCCGGCATCTGCGCTTTGCGTTCGGATACGAAGTCCTCAAGCGCTGTCTGGATGCCGGGTTCTATTTCGGGTTGTTGATAGTCGTTCAACATCTGATG
The DNA here is from genome assembly GCF_059609705.1 of Ruegeria sp. YTSC192. Classification (NCBI taxonomy): domain Bacteria; kingdom Pseudomonadati; phylum Pseudomonadota; class Alphaproteobacteria; order Rhodobacterales; family Roseobacteraceae; genus Ruegeria; species Ruegeria sp. YTSC192. The sequence goes on along the minus strand of NZ_JBXWMG010000019.1, from coordinate 15,068 downwards.
CCACCGCGCGGTGGCACGTTGATCAGCGGTCAGTGCGCCGTTTTCCGACCAGGTCTCGAATGGCCCGGCGTCAGCTATCTCTGGTTCAAAATTCGCCGTCGTGTAGTGGCGCAGCGTATGACTGGTCGACAGGAAATTCTGCCCCGGACCGGATTCGAAATAGGCGTCCCGGCCAAAGGCCTCCTCATCGGTGTCGAAGCCCTGCAAGAGTTTCAGCATCGCGCCGCAATGGTCGAGATCCATGATGAATTTCTCGTAGGACATCACGAGACCGCCTTCGAGCCAGCCCGCTGCATGCCAGACTTGGTGCGCCCCAGAGAGTAGCGTTGACCACATCGCGCCGGTGCTGTCCTGCATGGCTTGCCCATCCGGTGCGTTGGATGCGGTGATCTGCCCCCCGCCAGAGCGCACCGGCACGCCAAGCCTTCGGCCCAGTTGTGTCAGGGCCATCGTGGTCATGTTCGCCTCGGGCGATCCAAAGGTCAGCGCACCTGTGCGCAGATTCATGCTGGAGTGGAATGACCCGAAGACCACCGGACAACCGGGGCACACAAGTTGCGCAAGAGCGATGCCCACCATGGCTTCGGCTAGCGTTTGTGCCGCCACCGCAGCCGGGGAAAGTGGCCCCATGGCGCCTGCAAAAATTGCGGGCGACACACAAACGCACTGGCCTGCCTCTGCATAGATACGCAGGGCCGAAGACATGGTGTCATCATAGATCAGCGGCGAGTTGACGTTGATATTGGCCTGCATCACTGCGTGGTGTTCCATGACGTCGCGGCCGAAGACGATCCGTGCCATTTCGATACTGTCGCGCGCGCGCGAAGGCGCTGTGACAGAGCCCATAAAGGGCTTGGTCGAGAGCGTCAGATGCGCCAGCATCATGTCGAGGTGGCGCTTGTTCACCGGAACATCTGTTGGCTCGACAACTGTACCACCCGAATGGTGTAAGGTGGGCGCAAGATAGGCCAGCTTCACGAAATTGCGGAAATCCTCCAGCGTCGCATAACGCCGACCCTTCGCCAGGTCGCTGACAAACGGCGAGCCATATCCCGGCATCAGCACAACGTTGTCGCCGCCAAGTATTACGGTCTTGGCCGGGTGGCGGGCATGCAGATGAAACTCAGCAGGGGCGGTAGAGCAAAGCGCGCGAACGTGACCTGGTTCAAACCTCACTCGTTCACCGTCAACCCGTGCGCCCGCTTGGGCGAAGAGATCCAGCGCCGTTTGGTCACCACGGAACTCGACACCGATCTTGTCCGATATCCAGTCCGCTTGTTCTTCGATACGGGCCAAAGCCGTTTCATTTAGCAAACCATATGCAGGTATCTTGCGGCCGGTAAACGGCGTGCTCTCGCACGGCGCGTTTTGACGGGACAAACGGCCACGGCGCGCGCCGCTGCGGCGACCCTGAGGCGCTGGCATGTCTGCGGTTGCGTTCAATGGTTCCAACGCTCTCTCTTCTTTCTCGGCCCTGCACAAAGATGATGTTCATAAAAAATTGCTTGGAAATGAAAAATTTTTGTTCCCAGCGTATAAATAAATTATACGCTAACATATGACTGCCCGTTTTCATCACCATGATCTGCTGCGGCTTTTTGCCGAGATCGCTCGCCATTCCAGCTTTTCGACGGCGGCATCGGCGCTCAATATGACGAAAGGCGCGATCAGCTATCAGATCAAAACGCTTGAGGCCGATCTGGGAATGAGCCTGTTCCAGCGCACCACGCGCGGCGTCACTCTGACCGGAGAAGGGCTTAAACTGCTGGCGATCTGCCAGAGCCGATACGATGAGATTGAAACCGAAATTCAAATGCTAAAGGGGGTCTCGACCCTCTCTCTGACTGTCGGGGTTTCAACCTATTTCGCGGCGCGATGGCTGTCGCCACGTCTAATGACCTTCATGCAAAGCCACCCTGACGTGCAGCTTCGCATTCAGCCGATGATCGAGTTTTCGGAAGCCGAGTTGCAGGGTGTGGATTTGGCGATCAGATGGGGCAACGGGACTTGGAAGGACGGCACCGTGACACCCTTCATGCCCATACCTCCCTATCCCGTCGGCGATCGGGCGACAGCCGATTTGGTGAGCCGACTTGGAATGGAAGAGGCCATATCGAACCTGACCCTGCTGAGAGATCGTAATGACAGCAGCGCCTGGTCTGATTGGCTTAATGCAGCAGCGCTTCCCCAGCAAGTAAGGCGTGAAGTGCTGATTGTTCCTGACCCGAACGTCCGGGTGCAGGCGGTGATCGACGGGCAGGGGATCGCTTTGATGGATGATCTGGTTCGAGACGATTTGAAGGCGGAACGGCTCTTTCGATTGTCCGAAACCATTGTGCCCGAATACGGATATTTTCTGGTTCAAGCCCACAGCGCTGCTTTGAGTGAAGCAGTGGCGGCTTTTTCAGACTGGATTCTAGGCGAGGCCTGACAATACTTCCCCTTGAGCATTGATTTAGATTTTATTATATGTCGTACAATATATTTGCAGGAGACCCGGAGGATGCCCACAGGACATATCATGATGGCGATGAGCCTGGATGGCTTCGTTGCCCGGCCTGATCACAGGTTGGACTGGTTGGAAAAGCAACCGACCGCGGAAGAAGATCACGGGTTCGTCGCCTTTCAGGACAGTGTCGATGTGATTGTCATGGGGTCTGGATCTTACCGGACAGTGCTGGGTTTCGGAGCCTGGCCCTATGCCAAACCGGTGGTCGTTCTTAGTCGAGCGATGAATGCCGACGACATCCCAGACGATCTGCACTGCAAAGTTGATGTGTCAGACTTGGCACCCGAAGACTTGATGGCGAGCTTTGAGGCGCGGGGGTTCCATCGTGTCTATGTGGATGGCGGTGCCATCATTCGCTCGTTCCTGAAAGCCGGGCTGGTTGAGGACATGCGGATCACACTGGTTCCCATCCTGATAGGTGAGGGCATCCGGATATTTGGCGAGACCGAGGGCGACGTCGATCTGGAACTGGTGTCGGTCAGCAGCTTTCCTTCGGGACTGGTGGACCTCGATTACAGGTTGAAAGCCGCGTGACAAAGGCGTCGTCACTCGGGCGGCCGCCGAAGGCCGCTCAGCGTCTTTCAAAGCAATTGATCCTGAAGAGTGCCTTGCCGATCGTCCAGGACAAGGGTGTTGACGCGCTGTCGTTTCGCATGCTTGCGGATCGCCTTGGGGTCACCCCGATGGCGGTAACTTACCACGCTGGCACCAAGAAACAGCTTCTGTCCGATCTCGTGGAGCATGCATTCGCTGGCGTACTGGATGGCGTGGAGGGGGGCACGCCGGTCGAGCGGGCCCGAAGCATCATGGCGATCTACTACGGTTACGCCTTGAAGAACGCCAACCTTCTGCGCGTGATCCTTGAGGATGTGACGCTGATGAGCGCGGATTTGACAGACGTGGCAGCGAACTTGAAGGCCAGCACGGACCAGCTTGAATACAGCGATGGCGGTGATGTTCTTGCTCACCTGCTGATCGACTATGCGCACGGGTTTGTGCTCTCAGCTTCCAGCGGAGCAAACAATCCACTGACATCGGAAGACTATCTGCGCGGTATCGACTGGATTCTCTGTCGAGCGGCTGGCGACCGCGAGACCATCAAATGAAAAACACGCGCCTCGGAGGAGCGTTCCACGGATATTTTATCGATGTGAACAACACATTGGGCTGTATCTTCGCGCCTGCAGCGAATGGCGACAATGCGGGCTGTGACTGCAGCATCTGGACCGGCGGGTGGGCGGCAGCTTTGGGCCGAAGGTACAAGCTTCAGTGTTGGGAATCTGGTTTAACCCACTCATGGACCGCCAACCTTAATGGCCGATGGTAAAGTACCGATCTAAGTTATCAGCCTGCTGGATTGAAAGGCGCGTGGTGCATTCAGCCAATACCGCGCCCCAGCCCGAGCCTCCCTTATGCCAACCAACAATATTGTCTTCGGAACACATTTCATTCGCGAACTGAAGCCAGAGGCGCTGAGCAGCGCGCAGATCGGCTACCCCTTCCTCGTCTATCCTTTCTTCGTCCTGAGATCCCAGTGGTCCTTGTTTCATTAGGCGTTGATAAACAGCGTTAAGATGTTCGTCTGCTCGTTCCAATCCGATGAAGTTACAATACTCGTGAGGGGACACTGCGGCTCCTCCGGGTATGTAGAGACCTTTGCTTTCGAGAACTTCTTCCAAGTCTTTCACGCACTCTCGAATGCCAGATATGACACATGCTTCGCGATTAGTTGAATCACTTTCAAAACACTCCTCAACCTTAAGATAGGATTTGTCGTATTCGGCGACGGCTGCCTCCGAGTCATAGGCATGCGCACTGGTTCCGATAATCGTAAACCCAATAGTCAGTAACCGTTTAAGCATATGTATTTCCTTACAATTTTTTGCGTGAGATTGACCCAGCATTCCCCAAGTGGGTTGCTGCTTGATGGGAAAATGGTCGGACGGGACTCTGCCGTCAAGCACTTCTTGCGGTTGAACGATGCGAGGCGCGTACCCGCCACGCCCGCATCACGGCTCTCTGCGTAAGAAAGATAAACGTGGAGGCGAAGGTCCAGTTTTGGGGGGGTTCAAACTGCCCAAATGGTTACGTCACAAAAGAGGTGGTTACTTGTCAGTGATTCACACTATAAACCGATACCTGTTCTTCGCTTCATGCAGCTAGTTTGCTGCGCGCTCGGGGTTAGCCTGTACATTCTCTGCGAGCCTGCCTCCAACACTTTCCATGAAATCACTCAGCTCACTTTCGTGGATGTCTTCAAGTGCGGCTAGTGTAATTCCAAGGCCTGCCAGTTGCGCTGTTATTAACCTAACTTGCTCATTCCGATGTACGTGCTTGACGCTTGTTGCATCGACGTGGCTGCGCATTTCCAGCAGGTCATCCTCTGATGATCCAGCAACCAAGTCCCAAATTTTATGGTTAGACCAACGCGCGCGGTTGCCATCATCAGGATCAGGTTCGCAGTAGCGTATCTTCTTTAGCGCCTCGGAAATGACATCGCCGAACATTGCGTCGAATTGAGGCCATGTCCTAATTTGCCAGCGATCCTTGAGTAAATTCTTCCCAGCACGCACCTCAACACGCCACACGCGGCTCTGAGACGCCTCGGAGTAGTCTAAAGGGGTCAATCCATCTCGCTCTAGGTTAGCGTTCCGATATCCCACCAAATAGGCTTCTTCTTATCGATCACTTCACGTCGTTTATCGTAGATAATGATCTGCCGCCCCGGCATTTTTCCGACCGTGACAGATGTGAACTGACCTGATTTCCCGTTGGCACTACGTTGTCATTGATACCCCAGCCCATCAGGCTGCGTCTGTATTTGAGGCCGCTGGACAATCCTCGCTTTTGATTGTTCCGGCCCAGACATCCTCCGACGCCATTACGGTTCGAGAAGCGCTACCCGATGAGTTTATGGATCGGCACCACACCCTGAGATGTCTCGTTGCGGGGCCAGAGCGGCCAAGTGAGGTTCGTGAAGCATTCGCTCCACTGACAGTGCTAAGGGCTGAATTGTCCTATAACACCCGATCTGTCGGTGTCGTTCCCATATCCGTATCAAACGGTGAATGGCAAATAAGTTGCCTGCACCTTGCCCGCGAAGTCGCCGAGTTGGTGGCACAGCGAGAGCAGATGACACCTTTCGTGCAAGCAGGGCTTTTAGCAACATGAGGATAGAACGTGGTCAGCTGAAAGTCGTTCACGGCGTCGTAACCGCTTGGAAAGAGCAATTTCATTCAGTTCACGTGAACCGTTCATCAGGATATGGAAAGATCAATAAGACCCCTGAGCTGTGGTCGCGAGATGCATCGGGACGAGAGCATCAGTTTCAGGGGGATCTGTTTGAAGCCGCCCAACCTGGTCATGATGTTACCGTCGTCATCCGTCGAAGTAACGAAAAACCAATTGCCTTTGCCAACATGACAACCAGGATTGTTCACGAAGGTCGTGAATTGACCGTTCGAACATCTGTTCAGGCACGTTTGTTAGATACATTTGTGTTCAGTCTGCTCTGTGCTTTGCCGGGGCTTTTCCCGTGGTTCGCAATCCTCGACGCGATAGGGCTAGGTGACAACGCGTTCTCAGCTCCGGCGCTGCAAATATACGTCGTCGTCTTGGTAGCAGGTGTCTATGCCGGGCTAACGATCTGGTCTAAAGATTATGCAGAGTGCACAAAGAAACTTCGATCCGAGATGGACCGCCTGATCGCGCTGTCAGATAAGACAGCATCGGCTGTAGACGACAGATCAAACTCATGAACAAAGAAAGCAAATTGTTCTCACGCATCTTACGCCACGAGCCAGAGCCGGTCGGGTTAAGTCTTGGCCCCGGCGTATGGGTGCAAGTGGATGACCTCTTGTGAGGTATGAAACGGTCTGGCCGAGCCCATAAACGCGAGGATCTGGGCCGCATTGTTGCTGAGAGTGACAAACGCCAGTCTATGCTTGGAATAACGGGCAAGTGAGCGTCGCGTCGAACAGCGGTTTAAAGGTCGTAGAGCTTTCGCCTGCTGCGCGCCTGCGGCTTTGAGAAAACTGCCCGGACTTCATCACGCGAACCATCTTGACCTTAGATGGAGGGCATTTGGTCTAGAGTATTTCACACAATTGAAATTTCACGCGGACGTTGCGGGTTCGATTGTACACACTCGGTTATTGGTGCAATTCAACTAATCTGAGGCTGCGCCAGAAGAGTAAAAGAATGCAATCGCTTGAGCCCGATTTTTGACTGAGAGCTTTTCGTATATATTGGACAGGTGAAACTTGACAGTGTTGGTTGAGATTTGCAGGTCTTTCGAAAGATCGCGGTTCGACAAGCCTTTGGCCAGTGCTTCAAGTATGATGCGCTCTTTACGTGACAGGGTATGGATCGGGTCTCTCTGCATTTTTCGAACGTCGATGAATGGGAACACCATTTTGCCAGCCGCTACGTCTGCGCAGGTTTCCAACAGGCGCTCAACCTCACCCGACCGCGAAGCGAACCCCGCTGCGCCAGCCTGCATTGCAAGGCGCGGGACTTCCCCCGCTTCATCGCCATAAACCACAAATCGGGGCGCGTTTTCCTGTTCACGCAAAACTTCGATCAGTTTGGCTGCACCCAGGACCGGCAAATTCCAGGCAATCACGCAGACCTTTACCGGTACTCTCATGACCGCGCCCAGGAAGCCTTCGGCGGTTGCAGATGTAGCAACCAGAGAGAATCGCGGATCGCGTTCAAAAATCTCTGACATGGCCGACAATACAAGCGGATTGTTGTCGGCAAGCATAACGTCAATCGGTTGCTGTGAAGGCTCTGTCATTGATTTTACACCCAAAATTCAGAAAAACTACCCATACGTATAGGGAATTTCTTGGTATACACCGGCATTCTTGCCAAAACGGGTAGTTTTTACCCCATACTATTAGAAGTCCCAAACCAGTAGTAAGTTACGTTGCGCGATGAAGCAAGCAACGCTTTTCTGATCCACAACACGATATTTGGGCGTGGTCGACACCCCGACGATCAAGGAGGATCGAATGACTTTCCAGATTTATCCCACGCTAGAAATCCCTGAGACGCTGGCTGCTGGTCCGGGGCCAGGTAACACCGACGCTCGCGTTCTGCAGGCCTTCTCCAACGCCGGAGTCGCGGATCACATGCAGGGCGACGTTCTGCGCGGCATGGTGGAATGCAAGCACATGCTGCGCGAGATCTGGGGCACTTCGAATACATATACCTTCGCAGTCGCAGGCACCGGCTGGAGCGCGCTGGACACCATGTTCTCGGCCGTCATGCCCGGCGACAAGGTTGTTGCATTTAACAACGGCACATTTTCAGGCATCGACACGCTGACCCTTCGCATCAAGGCCGCAACGCCGGAAGAGCATGCCGCCAACACTCTGGACCCGCAGGCAGCCAGTGTCACCGTCATCGACGTGCCGCATGGCCAATCGGTGACCGGTGAAATGGTCGACGCCGCACTGGCCGAGCACAAGCCCAAATGGGCGTTCATGGCGCATTGGGAAACGGGTTCAGGTCGTATCAATGATCTGCGCGGGTTCTCGGATGCCTGTGAACGTCACGGCGCAATGGGTCTGATCGATGCCGTTTCATCTTTGGGTGTCGAGGATTTCCGGATCGACGACTATCGGGGCATCGCTGGCTGGGCCTCTTGCCCGCAAAAGGGCCTGTGCTGCTTGCCATTGACCTATGCGCCGGTCAGCTTTTCCGACGAATACATCGACAGCCTGAAATCAACAGGTGCCTACAGCTATGTCCACAATCCCATTTTCGAGGCCCGTCATTGGGGAATCGTCGATGGGCAGGACGTCGAAAAAGGTACCTATCACCGGACCCATTCCGGCTACGCTGTGGCCGCCTTCCATGAATCCCTTCGTCTGACGCTGACGGAAGGATTGGCAAAGCGGTCGGGCTCGTACCGCACGCATGAAAAGGTGCTGCGTGACGCCGTAACCGTGATGGGATGCGAAGTGACTTCAGATATGCCCAGCCTTCTGGTCCTCAACCTGCCGCCAGAACTGGCCGGGCGCGAGATGGAACTGGTACAGAACTGCCGGGCGCGGGGGTTTGGCATCTGGCCGACGCTCAGCGCACCGGTACAGGTCCGCATCGGCATCCTCAATCAGTTGAACCGAAAAGCCGTCAGCCGGATCGTGCGCCTGTTTGCCGAAGCCATGCGAGAACTGGGCGGCGAGGTTAATTTTGAAGAAATCGAGGCGCTGCTCGAAAGCCGATACGGCACGTCGATCGCTGCGTAACCGCACTGCATGAACGGGAGGATTGCAGATGGACATTCATGAATACCAAGCGAAAGAGGTTCTTTCAAACTTTGGCGTCGCCATTCCTTCGGGTGCGCTGGCCTACAGCCCCGAACAGGCTGCGTACCGCGCGCGCGAATTGGGCGGCGACAAGTGGATCGTTAAGGCACAGGTCCATGCTGGAGGACGCGGCAAGGCAGGCGGCGTCAAACTGTGTAATAGCGAAAACGAGATCCAAGAGGCCTGCGACGAGATGTTCGGTCGCAAGCTGGTGACTCATCAGACCGGGCCCGAGGGCAAGGGTATCTATCGTGTTTATGTCGAATCCGCCGTGCCGATCGATCGCGAGATTTATCTGGGTTTTGTTTTGGACCGCTCCAGCCAGCGGGTCATGATCGTAGCCTCGTCGGAAGGTGGAATGGAGATTGAAGAGATTTCCGCCGAACGTCCTGACAGCATCGTGCGCTCGATCGTGGAACCCGCTGTTGGATTGCAAGAGTTTCAGGCGCGCGAAATCGCGTTCAACCTGGGCTTAGAAGCCCGTTTGGTTCAGCAAATGGTCCGGACATTGCAAGGTTGCTATGCTGCGTTCAGCGAATTGGATGCGACCATGGTTGAAATAAACCCTCTGGTCATCACCGGGGACGACCGCGTCCTGGCGCTGGACGCCAAGATGAGCTTTGATGACAACGCGCTGTTTCGCCATCCGCAAATTTCGGAACTGCGCGATAAAAGCCAGGAAGACCCACGCGAAAGTCGTGCGGCGGATCGGGGGCTGTCCTATGTGGGCCTTGAGGGCAATATCGGCTGTATCGTGAACGGTGCCGGGCTGGCAATGGCCACCATGGACACGATCAAATTGGCCGGTGGAGAGCCTGCGAACTTCCTCGATATTGGCGGCGGCGCCTCGCCGGAACGAGTGGCAAAAGCCTTCCGTCTGGTGCTGTCCGACAAGAACGTTCAGGCCGTACTGGTCAACATCTTTGCCGGTATCAACCGCTGCGATTGGGTGGCCGAAGGGGTCGTGCAGGCCTTGCGCGAGTTGGAAATCGACCTCCCCGTTATTGTGCGTCTTGCCGGGACGAATGTCGAAGAAGGCCAAAAGATACTCGCCAAATCTGGCCTTCCGATTATTCGGGCCACGACTCTTATGGAAGCTGCTGAACGGGCGGTTGGCGCTTGGCAGAACGATCTGACCCAAAACACCAAGGTGAGGGCTGTATAATGAGCATTCTTCTCGACCGCGACACGCGCGTTATCGTGCAAGGTATCACTGGACGCATGGCGCGCTTTCATACCAAGGACATGCTGGAATATGGTACCAATGTAGTCGGCGGCGTCGTTCCCGGAAAAGGCGGCGAAACCGTTGAGGGTGTGCCCGTATTTGACACCGTCAAACAGGCCGTCGAAGCCACCGGGGCGGATGCGAGTCTTGTGTTTGTCCCGCCCCCGTTTGCGGCGGATTCGATCATGGAAGCCGCAGATGCGGGTATCCGCTATTGCGTTTGCATCACCGACGGCATTCCGGCTCAGGACATGATCCGCGTCAAACGCTACATGTATCGCTATCCCAAGGACAAGCGCATGGTGCTGACCGGCCCGAACTGTGCCGGAACGATCAGCCCCGGCAAGGCGCTGTTGGGGATCATGCCTGGCCATATCTATCTGCCCGGCAATGTCGGCATCATTGGCCGCTCGGGCACACTTGGCTATGAGGCTGCAGCGCAACTAAAAGAGCGCGGCATTGGCGTGTCGACCAGTGTCGGGATCGGCGGTGATCCGATCAACGGGTCGTCGTTCCGTGATATTCTCGAACGGTTTGAATGGGATGAAGACACCGAGGTCATTGCCATGATCGGCGAGATCGGTGGCCCGCAAGAAGCCGAGGCGGCCGAGTATATCCGCGATCACGTCACCAAGCCAGTTATCGCCTATGTTGCGGGTCTGACCGCTCCAAAGGGGCGAACCATGGGTCACGCAGGTGCGATCATCTCGGCCTTTGGTGAAAGCGCCTCTGAGAAGGTTGAAATCCTTTCGGCAGCGGGCGTGACCGTGGCTGAAAATCCGGCGGTCATAGGCGAAACAATCGCCCGTGTCATGGGAAAGGCTGCGTGATGGTCAAGCCTTCGGTCCTTGTTACCCGTCGCTGGCCTGCCGCCGTCGAGGCGCAACTGGCCGAAACCTATAACGTGGCACTGAACACCGGGGACAAGCCCATGTCCCCGGCGGAGATTCGCAATGCGCTAAAACACTATGACGCGGTTTTGCCCACGGTCACCGACACGCTGAGCGCCGAAGCGCTGGACATACCTGCAGCACAAACCAAAATCCTTGCCAATTATGGCGTCGGATATAGCCATATCTGCGAACCTTCGGCGCGCAATCTTGGGATGACAGTGACCAATACGCCGGATGTTCTGTCCGAGTGTACCGCCGATCTGGCCATGACATTACTGCTGATGGTTGCCCGCCGCGCCGGTGAAGGCGAACGTGAGCTGCGCGCAGGAAACTGGTCCGGTTGGCGTCCGACCCACCTTGTCGGCACAAAGGTCAGCGGCAAGACGCTTGGTATCATCGGATTTGGTCGCATCGGGCAGGAAATGGCACGACGCGCGCATCACGGCTTTGGGATGAAAATTCTGGTCCAGAACCGCAGCACAGTGCCAACTGACGTGCTCAAGCAGTTCAACGCAACGCAGGTCGAAACGGTCGATGATTTGCTGCCGCAAAGTGATTTCGTCTCGCTGCATTGCCCCGGAGGATCCGCAAACCGGCACCTGATCAACGGGCGCAGGCTCGACCTGATGAAGCCCGACGCATACCTTATCAACACCGCACGTGGCGAAGTTGTGGACGAGCACGCTCTGGTACAGTCGCTGATGTTCGACACGATTGGCGGCGCGGCGCTGGATGTCTTTGATGGCGAACCCCGGATCAGCCCGGAACTGCTGGAATGCGACAATCTGGTGATGCTGCCTCATCTGGGTAGCGCCACGCGAGAGTCCCGCGAAGCAATGGGGTTCCGCGTTCTCGACAACCTGAGCGACTTTTTTGCAGGCCGCACCCCACGGGATCAGGTGATCTGATGCAAGCGCTGGCCCGGAATATTCAACGCACCCCGGAGCTTTCGAGTTATGCCGAAGGGCTGCGCCTTGAACTGCGTGCGCTGTGGCGGAACATATTGCTGAAACGAGCCCCACATGTGGCAACCTGGGCTGAAGCCAAGCCGCTGCAACCCATCCCCACCGGACCCGAGGCAACGCCCTATTTGCAGGCCCTGTCGATCTGGTTCCAACTGCTGCGCATCATCGATGAAAACGCCGAAGTACGGGACCGTCGCCTGACCGAAACCCAAAGCGGGGCCGAAGCCGTAGAAGGTGGGTTTGCCGAGGTGTTGTCCGACCTGTCGCTGACAAGCAGCCAGACGGAAAAGCTGACCACTGATCTATGTGCCGGTCCCACCCTGACTGCCCATCCGACCGAGGCCAAGCGGGTTACCGTTCTGGAAATTCACCGGCGGATTTACCGCAACCTCGTCAGTCTTGAGACGCAACGCTGGACCCCGACCGAACGCGCGGAATTGCGGAATGATCTGGAAGGCGAGATAGATCTATTGTGGCTGACCGGTGAACTCCGCCTGTCGCGGCCAAGCCTGAATGACGAGATCGAATGGGGGCTGCAATTCTTCCGCGATGCAATCTTTGACGCTGTCCCTCAGGTCATGGACCGTTTCGATCAGGCCTGCCTGCATGTACTGGGCCAGACGCTAGGCGCAACACCCAACATCCGCTTTCACAGCTGGATCGGCGGCGACCGGGACGGCAACCCGAATGTCACGGCCGAGATGACCGCACTGGCCCTGAAACGCGGGCGTGAAACGGTTCTGGATCTTTATCGTCAAGCTTTTGATCGGGCTGCAAGCAGGTTGAGCATCAGTGCCCTCATATTGCCCCTGCCCGAACCAAACAGGGCGCGTGTAAAGGAAATTATCGACCGGGCACCGAACGCTGGTCGCAATCAGAACGAACCGTTCCGGCAAGCTCTCAATGCCATTCGCCATCTACTGGCAGATGGTGGCTATGATCATATCTCGCAATTTGTGGGCGATCTTGACGCGCTTGATGCTGCTCTATGCGCGGTCAACGCCGATATTCTGGCGCGACGGCATATCCGTCCCCTGCGTCGGGCTGCGTCGGTTTTCGGGTTCCGGACCACAACTCTGGACATCCGCCAGAATTCGACCGTCACAACCGAGGTTTTGGCCGAAATCTGGTCGCTATCCGGGCCGTCACCGGACTATGGCACGCCCGAATGGTCTACTCGTTTGCGCACCGAACTGGCGGATCAGAACCTGCCCTATCAGACCCGCGAAACGCTGAGCGATCAGGCCCAGGAACTGCTGGCCCTTCTATCGCTTGTTCATAGTGTACGATCGGGACCGGATCCCAAGGCAATCGGGCCGTTCATCCTGTCCATGACGCGTTCAGCCGACGATATTCTCGGCGTCTACCTGTTGGCCCGCTATGCCGGGTTTGGATCCGAAACTCTGGATATATCGGTGGTCCCGCTGTTTGAGACGATTGCCGATCTTCGCAACGCTCCGGCGATCCTGCTGGGTGTTTTGGATGTCCCGCTGGCACGCCGCAGCCTCAAGACCGGTGGTAAGGTTATCGAGGTGATGCTGGGATATTCGGACAGCGGCAAGGATGGCGGCTATTTCTGCTCAACTTGGGAACTGGAGCGCGCCCAACGTCGGATCGTGTCGGCACTGGCCTCGCAAGGCTTCAAGGCTACTTTTTTTCACGGCCGCGGCGGCTCGGTCAGCCGGGGCGGCGCACCTACCGGACGCGCCATCGCGGCGCAGCCCAGCGGAACAATCGCCGGTCGGCTGCGAGTAACCGAACAAGGTGAGGTGGTTTCGACCAAATATGCAAACCGCGGTACAGCTGCGGCGCATCTGGAACTGTTGCTTTCAAGCACGCTACGCCATACGGCCAACCCCAGCGAAGCGCCTTCACGGCCCGAATTTGATGACGCACTGGATGCCCTGTCGGAATTGTCACAGACAGCCTATGTCTCGCTTCTGCAGATGCCAGGATTTCTGGACTACTTCCAACAGGCCAGCCCCGTCGAAGAGCTTGCCCGCCTGAAAATCGGGTCTCGGCCAACCCGCCGCTTCGGCGCAGCCAGTCTGGATGATCTACGGGCCATTCCATGGGTCTTTGCATGGTCGCAGAACCGCCACCTGATCACCGGTTGGTACGGGTTTGGCGCCGCCATGACCAGCTTTCGCAAGTTCCGAGGCGCGCGCGGCGATGACGTTCTACAGGATATGTTTCAAGGCTCCCGCCTGTTCCGCCTCGCTGTCGATGAGATGGAGAAATCACTCTATCAGGCGGATATGGATATCGCCGCGCAATACGGCGAATTGGTCCCCGATACCGAGACCCGCCAGCGCGTCTCGCAGGCGATCAAGGCGGAATATAATAGTGCCTGCAACGCTGTGCAGTTTCTGACCGGCGGTCAGGCCATCGGTCATCGCTTTCCCCGTCTTTGTGAGCGGTTTGACCGAAAACGGGCCGAGTTGGCCCGCATTCACGCATTGCAAGTCGAACTGCTGCAACAAGCCCGAACCGAACCGCAGGCAGGGTCGGTTCCCGTGCCCCTGCTGCAATCCATGAACGCCATTTCCGCTGGTCTTGGCTGGACCGGCTAACTAATACAGGAGATTTCAAAGTGAATGCCCCGCAACGCACCCATGGATTCTTCACTCAGTCCCTGTCGGACCGTGACCCTGAGCTTTTCGGCTCGATCACGTCCGAGTTGGGCCGTCAGCGCGACGAGATCGAGCTGATCGCGTCGGAAAACATCGTCTCTGCCGCCGTGATGGAGGCGCAGGGCTCGGTGATGACCAACAAATACGCCGAAGGCTATCCCGGCCGCCGCTACTATGGCGGCTGCCAGTTCGTCGACATCGCCGAAAACCTGGCCATCGACCGTGCCAAGCAATTGTTTGGTTGCGAATTCGCCAATGTTCAGCCGAACTCGGGCTCGCAGGCCAACCAGGGCGTGTTTCAGGCGCTGATCCAGCCCGGCGACACCATTCTGGGCATGTCGCTGGATGCCGGTGGCCACCTGACCCACGGTGCCCGCCCGAACCAGTCGGGCAAGTGGTTCAACGCGGTGCAATACGGTGTGCGCAAAGAAGACAACATGCTCGACTATGATCAGGTCGAGGCGCTGGCGAAAGAGCATAACCCCAAGCTGATCATCGCAGGCGGCTCGGCCATCCCGCGTCAGAT
>NZ_JBXWMG010000018.1:0-31860 GCF_059609705.1 Ruegeria sp. YTSC192 | reverse complement strand
CGTCTCAACCGTCTCTCCGGCCCGTCCCACCGTCTCTCCAGTGCGTCTCCAGCGCCTCAGCAGCGCCGGTGAAGGGGTATTTACGGATTAGGTCTGGGACCTGCAACCCCCATTTTGCAAAAACTTCAAATTTCTCGGTAGAAATCTCTGCACCTTAACAAAAACAATAGGTTAGCTTAACTTTTCCTACGGTTTCCCTGCCCAGGCTCGCACTGAAACCCTGGCAAGAACTGCGAATGATCGGAATCGTACCCAATGCTGGGTATGCAATCAGCTTCAACCATTAAGAACGCCGCCCGAGTCTCCTCGGACGGCGTGGCTTTCGTGAGTGGTAGTGGTGATTAGGTCAGATCAAAACGATCCGCGTTCATCACCTTGTTCCAGGCCGACACAAAGTCACAGACGAATTTGCCCTCGGCATCTGCCTGACCATAGACCTCGGCCAAAGCCCGCAATTGCGAGTTCGAACCGAAGACCAGATCGACACGGGTGCCCGTCCACTTGACCTCACCGCTGGCGCGGTCGCGGCCTTCATAGACGCCTTTACCCGATGGCTTCCATTCTGTGGTCATGTCCAGAATGTTGGTGAAGAAGTCGTTGCTCAACACCCCGACGCGATCTGTGAACACACCGTGCTTGCTGTCACCGAAATTCGCGCCCAAAACGCGCAGACCACCCACAAGGGCCGTCATCTCGGGGGCAGACAGCGTCAGCAGCTGCGCCCGGTCTACCAGCAGCTCTTCTGGCGAGACGGTATAGTCGGCCTTCTGGTAATTGCGGAAACCATCTGCAATGGGCTCCATAACAGCAAAGCTGTCCACATCGGTCTGCTCTTGCGACGCGTCCGCCCGGCCCGGGGTGAACGGAACCTCAACATCCTGACCGCCTTCTTTGGCCGCCTGTTCGATACCGACGGCACCGGCCAGAACGATCACATCGGCCAAGGACACTTTCTTGCCGCCCGATTGAGCGTCGTTGAACGCGGCCTGAACGCCTTCCAACGCGCCCAGCGCCTTGGACAGCTTCATAGGTTCATTGACGTCCCAGTCTTTCTGAGGCGCAAGACGGATGCGAGCACCATTTGCACCGCCACGCTTGTCCGACCCACGGTAAGTCGAAGCCGAGGCCCAAGCGGTCGAAACCAATTCGGACACAGACAGGCCAGTGGCCGCGATCTTGGCTTTCAGGTCGGCCACATCCGCATCATCCACCAGATCGTGATCGACCGCAGGGACGTTGTCTTGCCAGATCAGCTCTTCAGACGGGGCTTCTTCACCAATGTAGGCCGAACGCGGACCCATGTCGCGGTGGGTCAGCTTGAACCATGCGCGCGCGAAGGCATCGGCGAACTCTTCCGGGTTCTCGTGGAAGCGTTTCGAGATCGGGCCATAGATCGGATCCATGCGCATCGCCATATCGGCGGTTGTCATCATGGTTTTGACCTTCTTCGACGGATCATGCGCCTGCGGGGCCATGTCCTCTTCTTTGACGCCGATCGGCTCCCAGATCCACGCGCCCGAAGGGCTTTTGGTCAGGTTCCACTCATACCCGAACAGCAGGTCGAAAAAGCCATTGTCCCACTGGATCGGATTCGCGGTCCACGCGCCCTCGATCCCCGATGTGGTGGTGTCGTCACCCTTGCCCGAGCCAAACTTGTTAATCCAGCCAAAGCCCATCTCTTCGATCGCGGCGGCCTCAGGCTCGGGGCCGACCAGATCGGGATCGCCTGCGCCATGTGCCTTACCAAAGGTGTGGCCACCAGCGACCAGAGCAACGGTTTCCTCGTCATTCATCGCCATCCGGGCGAAGGTGTCGCGGATGTCGCGGCCCGAGGCCAGCACGTTCGGCTCGCCATCCGGACCTTCGGGATTCACATAGATAAGGCCCATCTGCACAGCGGCCAGTGGGTTTTCCAGATCACGCTCGCCGGAATAGCGGCTATGTGGGTTGTCGGTCGGAGCAAGCCAGTCCGTCTCAGCGCCCCAATAGATGTCTTCTTCGGGGGCCCAGATATCCTCACGGCCACCGGCGAAACCGAAGGTCTTGCCGCCCATGGATTCAATAGCGCAGTTGCCCGCCAGGATCATCAGGTCGGCCCACGAGATCTGGTTGCCGTATTTCTGCTTGATCGGCCACAACAGGCGACGCGCCTTATCGAGGTTACCGTTGTCCGGCCAGCTGTTCAGCGGCGCAAACCGCTGGTTCCCGGTCGAGGCACCGCCGCGCCCATCGGCCGTCCGGTATGTACCGGCGCTGTGCCAGGCCATACGGATGAACAGACCGCCATAGTGACCGTAGTCCGCCGGCCACCAATCCTGTGAATCTGTCATCAGCGCATAAAGGTCTTCTTTCAGCGCCTTCATGTCGAGCTTCTTGAACTCTTCCGCGTAATTGAAATCCGCGCCCATCGGGTTCGATGCCGGGCCATGCTGATGCAGGATCGAAAGCTTCAGCTGGTTGGGCCACCAATCACGGTTCGACCGCGTGCCAGCACCATGCATCACAGGGCATCCACCTGTTTTGGGGTTATCACTTCCGTCCATATCGTTCTCCAATCCTGGCTCAGGTCTTGCGGCTCAGCGCGGTATTAACTGTAACGAACAAGATTACAGAAAGATGTAGCCCTGATGGATTTCAAAGGTCGCCCGCCGAAATTGGCGCAGCCCCCAGCCATCAGAGCGACTCTGCGCCCTTGTATCGAGGGAAATCTAGCAAACCAGAGACATAGAGATAAGTTTTGTTTTCTCATAATAACAATAACTAAAACCTATGATATGCGGATCCTCCGACCCGTAACCTTGGGTCACAACGCCCTCAGGCAGATTGTCTTCTTTCCTGTTCGCTTTCAGTCTGGTCCGAACACGCGGCCAAAGAGCCTGAGCAGGACATAAGGACGGTAGGATGGAGTTTGACTATGTGATCGTCGGCGGAGGCTCGGCAGGGTCGGTTCTGGCCGGACGCCTGAGCGAGGACCCAAACATCAGCGTCTGCCTGCTTGAGGCCGGTGGCCCCGGAAAACATATCGCCATCCGCATGCCCGCTGCAGTGGTATCGACCCTGCCCGGACGCCCCAGAATCAGCAATTGGGCATTTGAGACGGTCCCGCAACCCGGCCTGAACGGGCGGAAAGGATATCAGCCGCGCGGCAAGGCCTTGGGAGGCTCCAGCGCGATCAATGCCATGCTCTATATACGTGGGCAGCGGCAGGACTATGACGGTTGGGCTGATCTGGGCTGCGCTGGTTGGGATTGGGACAGCGTTCTGCCGTACTTCAAACGCTCGGAAAACAACGAACGGGGCGCAGATGACCTGCACGGCGATAGCGGCCCCCTGCAGGTGTCAGATCAGAAAGAGCCGCGCCCAATCACCCATGCCTTCATCGATGCCGCCAGCCAGATGCAGCACCGCCGCGTCGAGGATTTCAATCGCGGCGATAACGAGGGCGTCGGCCTCTATCAGGTGACGCAATTCCACGACACTGCCCGCAACGGGGAAAGGTGTTCAGCCGCAGCGGCCTATGTGCATCCGGTCATGGATCGTCCGAACCTGACCGTCATTACCCATGCCCATGCCAAAGAGCTGACCTTCGACGGCAAACGCGCAACCGGAGTGATCTACAAGAAGAGAGCAAAAGGCGCGGATATATCGGTCTCGGCCAGACGAGAGGTGTTGATCTGTGCGGGCGCGCTGCAATCGCCGCAGCTGTTGCAACTGTCAGGCATCGGCGACGGGGAAGAGTTGCGGCAACACGGAATCGCAGTCCGTCATGACCTGCCCGGCGTTGGCAAGAACCTGCAGGATCATCTGGATTTCATTCTGGCCTACAAAACCAAGGATACCGACAATTTCGGCATCGGCCTGACGGCAGGCATGCGCCTGATGGGGCACCTGTTGCGCTGGCGCAAAACCGGGTCGTCCATGGCATCAACGCCCTTTGCCGAAGGGGCCGCGTTCCTGAAGACCTCTCCTGAACTGGACCGTCCCGACATTCAGCTCCATTTCGCCATTGCGCTGGTCGATGATCACGCCCGCAAGCTGCACTATGGCCATGGCTACAGTTGCCATATCTGCAAACTAAGGCCCGAAAGCCGCGGCACCGTTGGCCTTCACAGCGCCAACCCCTTCGCCGCGCCCGCCATTGATCCCAACTTTCTGTCCGATGATCGCGATCTGCAAACCATGATCAAAGGTGCGCGGATGATGCGCGATATCATGCAGGCCCCCGCCCTTGCCCCTTACCGGCACAAAGAGATGTTCGGGACTGAAAGTGCCGAAACCGACGCGGATTGGGAACGCCATATCCGCGCCCGCGCCGATACGATCTATCACCCTGTCGGCACCTGCAAGATGGGGTTGGATGAGATGGCCGTGGTCGACCCAGAGCTAAAGGTTCACGGAATCCAAGGGTTGCGCGTCGTCGATGCCTCGATCATGCCAACGCTGATCTCGGGCAACACCAATGCGCCCACGATCATGATCGCCGAGAAAGCGGCTGACGTGATCAAGGCTGCTCAGTGACCTTCATCAGGGCCTCAAGCCCAACGCGGTAGTTGGGATAGAGCAGCTTGACCCCAAGCTCATCCTTGATCCGGTTGTTTCGAACCCGCTTGTTCTCGCTGTAGAAACTGCGCGCCATCGGCGTCATTTCGGCCTCTTCGAACGGAACGGCGGGCGGTAGTGGCAGGCCCTGCAACTCGGCCGCGTAGCCGATCACATCCTGTGGCGGCACGGGTTCATCGTCGCAGACGTTATAAACAGCGCCGGGGTTCGGGGCCGTCATCGAGGCTGCCAGAACCTGCGCGATATCTTCTACATGGATGCGCGAGAACACCTGACCCGCCTTGATGATCCGCCGCGTCCCACCGCCCTTGAGCTTGGAGAACGGCCCGCGACCGGGGCCGTAGATGCCAGCCAGCCGGAAGATATGGATCGGCAGGTTTGGAATGGCCGACCATTGCTCCTCGGCCTGCAAACGCCAGCGCCCGCGCTTGGCTGTTGGCGCGGGTGGCGTGGTCTCATCCACCCAGTTGCCCTGATGGTCGCCATAGATCGCCGTGGTCGACAGATATCCTACCCATTTGAACTGTCCTGCCCGGGCGGCGATCTCGGCGCCCAGCGCCGCCAGAACCGGATCGCCATCCTCTTTCGGTGCAGTTGAGATCAGCAGATGCGAGACCCCGTCCAGATCCGGCACCTCTCCGGGCCAGATCAGCGGCGCGGCGCCCGAGGCGCGAATGGCGTCAGTACCCTCGGCATCCCGTGTGGTGCCGACAACGCGCCAGCCCTCGGGCGTCAGGCGGCGTGACAGGGCCTGGGCAGAATATCCATGGCCAAAGGAAAACAGTGTATTTGTCATACCCTCTAGATGATCCGAGCAGACCGGGGATGCAAGCACCACGTCTACACACTTGATTCGAATCTCGCGATGCGCCTTTCTTTTAGACATGAGCCAGAAAACTCCAGACCTGCACGCAGCCTATGCGCTGACTTCGCCGGACGACAACAAGCGCCTCTATGCCGAATGGGCGGGCGATTATGATGACGGTTTTGCCGCGCGCGAGGACTATCAGTTGCATATCCACACCGCCCGCGCCTTTGTACGCGCCGGAGGGCAAGGCCCGGTGCTGGATGTCGGTGCAGGCACCGGTCTTTGTGGCGCTGTTTTGGCCAGTCTTGGGGTTGGGCCGATCGACGCCACGGATATCAGCGCCGAAATGCTGGATCAGGCCATGCGCAAGGACACTTATCGCGACGCGATCGAGGCCGACCTGACCCAAGGCATCCCTGTGCCCCGCCACAGCTATTCGGGTATCGTATCCTCTGGCACCTTCACCCATGGCCATCTGGGCCCCGAGGTTCTGCCCGCCTTGCTGCGCGTCGCGCGCCCAGGCGCGCAATTTGCCATCTCGATCAACGCAAAACACTATGAGGAGCTCGGCTTTGCCGGCGCCCTCAGGCAGCTTGAGCAGGGCCAGATCATCAACCTTTCCCTGCCCGAGGTCCGCATCTACGGAGACCTCGCCGCTGGTCCGAACAAGGACGACACGGCCTATGTCGCCTTGTTCGAGAGGACCTGATCAGGTCTTCGACCTAAAACACTAGGTATACATCTGTTTCTTGAACGCCCGCGTGCGCGTCGTCGCCTCGGCCGAGCCGTCATGGTAAGTGCCGAACCACTTGTCGAACGGGATTTCCGATGTGCCATAGTTGCACTCGAAATAACGATGATGCAGCTGATGGAAGAAATCGCCAGCCCGTGCGGCATCGGTTTCTTTCGCCCTCAGCTTTTCGAAACCGGAATGAGACAGAACCGGGCTGATCTGCTGGAAGTAGGTATGGAACAGCAGGTGCAACGGGTGCGATGGGATGATCAGGTGGATGAAATAGGTCGTGAAGTAGAGGATGTTCTCATACCAATGGTTTGAGATACCCGACCAGGGCCCGATATTGACATTGCGGTGATGCACCGCGTGGACGTGTTTATAGAGCTTCGGGTGATGCTCCAGACGATGAACCCAATAGAAATGCAGGCCTGACCACATCGGGATCAGCAACATCCAAAGAACAAACCAAACCGGCGCGCTGGCCCATGTCACGGTCGGCACATATCCATTGGCCATCGCCCAAAAGATCACCCACTGATAGACGGTCGCCACTGTCATCGCGCTGCCCAAGGTCCACCAAATGTTGTCGAGGACCTGATTGCGAAAGGTGAAGTTGCCGTTGTCCCGGGTCAGATCACGGCGATCGAACTTTTTGTACATGCCCTGCCCTTTGCGCATGTAAAGCCACCAATGCAGACCGCCCGCGACCAGAATTTGCGGCATCATGTTCAGCAGCCAAATCCGGAACATCCAACCCGCCGAGAAGCTCTTCATCGCGTCCAATCCGGGGAAGAACAGGGCATAGGCAATCACGGCGAGTGTCATGCACAGGGTCAACGAGGTGATCTGCAACCACGCCCCGCCATACCATTTCACGACTGCCGCCGGGCGAGGCGGCCAGCTGAACAGCGGGTTCAAACCCACCGGTCCCTCGGGGTGATAGTTCCAGCGGGCAGCTTCCGGATCCTGAGCGGTGTCGGTCATGGCTGTTACTTCTGTCTGTTGGGTCAGGTCGCGTAGTCCGAGCCTTCGGAGTCGAGCAGGGCTTTGATCTCACGCAGATGCGCCTGGGCTTGATCGGGGTAGTCATCCAGCTCTTGCGCGGTCTTCTCGGCGATCTCATCGGATAGGACGCGCAACGGTTGGCCCGTTTGCAGCGCACGGATGTAGGTTTCGGCGGCGCGCTCGAAATAATAGAGTCTATTAAAGGCATCTGCCGGGTCGCTGCCGATGATCAGAACTCCGTGGTTGCCCATGATCATGACCTTCTTCTTCGGGTCCGACAGCATTGAGGCGCAGCGTTCCCCCTCACTTTCAAAAGCCAGACCGCCGAATTCCTCATCAATCACATAGCGGTTGTAGAAGGTGGCTGTGTTCTGGTCGATGGGGGGCATGTTGCTGTCCGCCAGCGATGCCAGCACGGTCGCAAAGATCGAATGCACATGCATGACGCACCGCGCATGCGGGCAATGGCGATGGATCGACCCGTGAAGCCCCCACGCCGTGGGGTCCGGCGCGCCGGGTTGGCGCATGACATCCGGATCATTGGCATCCAAAAGCAACAGGTCCGAGGCGCGGATACGCCCGAAATACATCTGATTGGGGTTCATCAGGAACTGCGTGCCGTCCTCGTTCACTGCAAGGCTGAAGTGATTGGCAACGGCCTCATGCAAGTTCAGACGTTCGGTCCAGCGGAACGTCGCGGCCATGTCCACGCGTTCGGACCAATGGTCGATATTTGGGCGAAGATTGGCGACACTCATGGGAACGCTCCTTAGGGCAATTGGTTTGACCAAAGCCTGCCTTGGGTCCTTGAGTTTGACCAACGAAAAAAACACGACTATCCCATTAGCAAAACTTATGGCGAGGTTATGCAGATGCAGAATTCCCTGCCTCCTCTGGGCTGGCTACGCACATTCGAGGCGGCGGCACGCCATTTGTCTTTCACAGGCGCAGCCCGTGATCTGAACATGACGCAAAGCGCTGTAAGCCAGCAGATCAAGTCGCTTGAGGGGCATCTGGGCCAACCCTTGTTCCTGCGACGCCCCAAGGCGCTGGAACTGACCGAGGCCGGAATCACTTACCTGCCCGTCGTGCGAGAGGCATTTCGCACGCTGGTGCGTGGCACACAGGCCGTAACGGGTGCGCAGCAAAACGCGGTTCAGGTTCAGTGCAACATCACCTTTGCCGTGAATTGGCTGGCCCCGCGCCTGCCAGCCTTTCGGGCCGAGCATCCAGATGTGCAATTGAACATCTTCACAGAACTCTGGGAGCCGCAGGAAATGGCCGAAGGCGCTGCGGTCGAGATTCGCTTTTCCCTCAGGCCCGCCGATACGGTCCGGGCAGAATTGCTGCGGCGTGAACACTACTATCCTGTCTGCGCGCCCGGTTTCAGTGTGGACTTGGAGACGTTGCAGGAAAAGCCTCTGTATGATTGCTCAAACCTGCTTTCGAATTGGACCAGTTGGGCGGATGATCAGGCCCTAACATGGGGCAAACCGAACATAACATACGCCACGACCTATCTGGTTTGCTTGTCAGCGGCGATGGCCGGAGGTGGCTTGTGCCTTGCGCATGACACGATCGCGGACCGGCTGATTGAGCAGGGCTTGCTGGTGGCCCCTTTTGAACATCGCGCAGAGATGCCCGAGGCGTATTATTTGCTGCTTTCCCCTCAGGCCGAGGAAACGCCTGGCGCGGTGGCCTTTGCCAATTGGATCCGGCGCGAGATCGGGTGAGGGAACCTCTCCCGCCCATCGGCGAGGCCCCTTGCGGGGCAGCTTCTCTGGTTGGGCCGGGCAGCGCTGGCGCGCTGCGGTCGGGATTTGTGATGATTTCATGATACGGAATTACCGGGGTTGCACCTGACAACACATTCAGGAAAGTTGAACCATGGAATACACACCCTTCCCAAGCTGGCCCGATGTCGCCCCCCGTTTGATCGCCGTTGCCGCAGGTCGCGAACCCGCAGATATGGTGATCCGCGGTGGTATCTGGGTCAATGTCCACAGCCGAGAGCTGCTGCCCGATCACTCCGTCGCTATCGCCGAGGGGCGGATTGCGTTTGTCGGGCCTGACGCCAGCCACTGCATCGGTCCCGACACACAGATCGTCGACGCAAACGGGCGCTATATTCTACCCGGCCTGTGCGACGCGCATATGCACATCGAATCGGGGATGCTGACTCCGGCTGAATTCGCGCGGGCCGTGATCCCGCATGGCACGACCTCGATGTTCACCGACCCGCATGAGATCGCAAATGTGCTGGGCCTAGACGGCGTGCGCATGATGCATGACGAGGCGATGATGCAACCGGTGAATATCTTCACTCAGATGCCCTCCTGCGCGCCATCGGCGCCGGGGTTGGAGACCACCGGCTATGAGATCTCGCCCGAGGATGTGGCACAGGCGATGAGCTGGCCGGGCATCATCGGGCTGGGTGAGATGATGAATTTCCCCGGTGTGATCAACGGTGATCCGAAGATGTTGGCCGAGATTGCTGCCACTCAACGGGCCGGGAAAACCGTCGGCGGACACTATGCTTCGCCTGATTTAGGGTCTGAATTTGCCGCTTATGTGGCTGGCGGCCCGGCGGATGATCACGAAGGCACCTGTGAGGCCGATGCGATTGCGCGGGTACGGCAGGGGATGCGATCGATGATGCGGCTGGGGTCTGCCTGGTACGATGTGGAGACCCAGATCACGGCAGTCACTGAGAAAGGTCTGGACCCGCGCAACTTCATTCTGTGTACCGATGACTGCCACTCGGGCACTTTGGTCAATGAAGGCCATATGAACCGCGTGGTGCGCCATGCTATTGCCTGTGGGTGCGAGCCTCTGGTCGCGTTGCAAATGGCCACGATCAACACCGCCACGCATTTCGGGCTGGAGCGCGAGATCGGCTCGGTCACGCCAGGGCGGCGCGCGGATATCATCCTCAGCTCGAATTTGACCGATTTGCCGATCGAGACGGTCATTGCGCGCGGGCAGGTGGTCGCTGAGAACGGAGCCATTTCCGTCGAATGCCCGCATCTGAACTGGCCGGACAACGCGCGCAATACGGTGCATCTGGGGCATGAGCTGACGGCAAGCGACTTTGAAATCCAGGCCCCCGCTGGCGCGAACCGGGTACAGGCCAATGTCATCGGTGTTGTGGAAAATCAGGCTCCGACCAAGGCCCTCAAGGCCGAATTGCCGATCATCGGCGGGTTGGTCGAGGGGGAGGGCGAGGTCTGTCAAATCGCGCTGGTGGAACGCCATCGCGCCACCGGCGGGGTCACGAACGCTTTCGTCTCAGGCTTTGGGTATCAGGGCAAAATGGCCATGGCCTCGACCGTGGCCCATGACAGCCACCATATGATCGTCGTCGGCACCGACCGCAAACAGATGGCGCTGGCCGCCAATCGTCTGGCCGAGGTCGGTGGTGGTATTACCCTGTTCCGGGACGGTCAGGAACTGGCGCTGGTGGAACTGCCCATCGCTGGCCTGATGTCCGACAGCCCTGCTGCCGAGGTCGCGGCCAAAGCCGAAAAGATGGTCGAGGCGATGGAGGCCTGCGGCTGTCAACTGAACAACGCCTATATGCAACACTCTCTGCTGGCCCTCGTCGTGATCCCGGAATTGCGAATCTCGGACCTTGGGCTGGTGGATGTCCGTACGTTTGAAAAGATAGACCTTCTGGAACCCCTGGCATGACAACAATAAAAACACCTGACACACCTGCTGCGGAAGACTTCACCGACCCCGAGGCCGCCGTCGCGCGGCTTGAACTTCTCTACAATCAAGCCACGGATTTCCTGTGCGAGGGCTTTTCAGCAGCCATGCAGAATAGGGCCCCTTCGGCCCGTATTAGAGCCTATTACCCGGAAATTCGCATCAAGACCTCAAGCTACGCGCAGGTCGATAGCCGCCTGAGTTTCGGGCATGTCTCGGAACCCGGCATCCATGCAACCACCGTGACGCGGCCTGACCTGTTCCGCTCGTACCTGACGCAGCAGATCGCGTTGCTGATCAAGAACCATGACCAACCGGTAACCATCGGAGCGTCAGACACGCCGATCCCGGTTCATTTTGCCGTCGCCAACAACCCGGATCTGGTAGTGCCGCATCAAGGCGCCGCAGGATTTACCCTGCGCGATGTGTTCGACGTACCCGACCTGACAACAACCAATGACGATATCGTCAATGGCGTGCATGATCACACCGAGGTCGGGCCGCTTGCCTTGTTCACCGCCCAGCGCGTCGATTATTCTCTGGCGCGGCTGGCGCACTATACCGCGACCGACGCGGGGCATTTCCAGAACCACGTTCTGTTCACAAACTACCAGTTCTATGTATCCGAGTTCGAGAATTACGCGCGTGAACAACTCGCCGATCCCGACAGCGGGTACACCAGCTTTGTTTCGACCGGGAATGTCGAGATCACCGAGGCAGATGCAGCGCTGGAGCAGCCAATGAAGCTGCCGCAGATGCCGACCTATCACCTGAAACGGGCGGATGGGTCCGGCATTACGCTGGTCAATATCGGCGTCGGACCGTCGAACGCCAAAACCGCCACCGACCATATCGCGGTACTACGCCCGCATGCCTGGTTGATGGTCGGGCATTGCGCCGGTCTGCGCAATACGCAAGCCCTGGGCGACTTCGTACTGGCCCATGCCTATCTGCGCGAAGACAAGGTTCTGGACGATGACTTACCCGTCTGGGTCCCCATCCCACCGCTGGCCGAGGTTCAGGTGGCGCTGGAACGCGCCGTGGCCGAGGTCACGGAACTTGAGGGGTATGAGCTGAAGCGTATCATGCGGACAGGAACCGTTGCCTCGGTCGATAACCGCAATTGGGAGTTGCGCGATCAATCCGGTCCGGTGCAACGGCTCAGCCAGTCCCGTGCGATTGCGCTGGATATGGAAAGCGCCACGATTGCTGCAAATGGCTACAGATTCAGGGTTCCCTATGGGACTTTGCTGTGCGTTTCAGACAAACCGCTGCATGGTGAATTGAAGCTTCCCGGCATGGCGTCGTCCTTCTATACCACTCAGGTCAGCCGCCATCTGGCGATCGGAATAAAGGCGATGGAGCATCTGCGCGGCATGCCGTTGGAACGCTTGCACAGCCGGAAATTGCGTTCATTTGACGAAACAGCCTTCCTCTGACGCAAAAAAGCAACGTTTTCCCCATATTTTTAGGGTTCTCCGCGCTACTATTCGTTGTGTTCGCCCACAATATCCCGTTAGAGTTACGCGGTGAGGCCCTATAGATCGGGCACGTTAAGGAGACCAAGAAATGGCAAAGCCTATGACAAAGACTCAGCTGGTGGCTGCTCTCGCTGAGGAAATGGGAACCGACAAGAAATCCGCGAACGCGGCGCTGGAGGCTGTGACCGGCCTGATCACCCGCGAAGTTTCGGCCGGTGGCGCAGTAACCCTGCCGGGCGTCGGCAAAATCTACTGCCGCGAACGCCCCGAGCGTCAGGTTCGCAACCCGGCCACAGGTGAGACCTTCACCAAAGAAGCCGACAAGGTTGTGAAGATGACCATCGCAAAAGCTCTGAAAGACAGCGTGAACGGCTAAGCCGCGACGTCTTGTCGACAGAATGCGGGGCTGCCGGAAGGTGGCCCCTTTTTCTTGCCGGGCGACCCGTTTAAGAAAAGTCGCACAGCACGCCCAAGGAGGTGGAAATGGATCTGCGCGCCATCGCAATGGGGCTGACCTTTGCCCTGATCTGGTCGTCGGCCTTTACGTCGGCGCGGATCATCGTTGCGGATGCGTCGCCTCTGTTTTCGCTGGCGCTGCGGTTTCTGATTTCCGGCATCATTGGCGTCGCAATTGCGCGGGCCATGGGCCAATCCTGGAACCTCACACGTGAGCAATGGCGTGCGACCATTCTGTTCGGAATCTGCCAAAATGCCCTTTATTTGGGTCTGAATTTCTATGCGATGCAAACACTCGAGGCCTCGGTCGCGGCGATCATCGCATCCACCATGCCGCTGCTGGTCGCACTGGCGGGCTGGGCCTTTCTGGGTGAGCGTTTGCGCCCCTTGGGAATTGCCGGACTATTGGCGGGATTTGTTGGCGTTGCCCTGATCATGAGCAATCGGATCGGCGCTGGTGTCGATCTGTTCGGAGTGGCCTTGTGTGGAATCGCCGCCCTCGCCCTGACCTTCGCGACCCTTTCCGTGCGCGGGGCCACGTCTGGCGGCAATTTCATGATGGTAGTCGGCTTGCAGATGTTCGTAGGTGCCGGGATTCTGTTTGTCGCGGCCCCGATCTTCGAAACGATCTACATTCACCTGACCGTGCCGTTGGTTCTTGCGTTCAGCTACACAACCTTGTTCCCTGGCCTTCTGGCGACGCTGATCTGGTTCATGCTGCTCAACCGGATCGGGGCGACGCGCGCGGCGACGTTCCACTTCCTCAACCCTGTCTTCGGCGTCGCGATTGCCGCTGTTCTGTTGGGTGAGAAGTTGGGGCCGCTGGATGCGCTGGGTGTTTTGATCACCACTTTGGGCATTCTGGCCGTGCAATTGTCACGTCAGCCCGGTCAGAGCAACAGCGCCTCAAACTAACGGGTCAGTCGGCAATGTCGGCCTGACGCCTGAACCAGCCGATCAACAAAAGAACGCTCAGCGGTAACAAACGAAACATGGCTAAACCTCCTCGGGACGGAAGATACGGTAAAGACTGTTTTCCGGATCAACCGCACATGCGCGCGAGGGGTTTGAAATATGATTTTGATTTCCGGGAAATTATGCCCACATAGTGGTCAACCATTCAACCAAATCGGAGGAGCCATGTCCCGCTACACCAAGGACCCCGCGGTCGTTGCCGCTCTGTCCCCTGAGGAGTTCCACGTCACTCAGCGCAGCGGCACGGAACGCCCCGGAACCGGCAAGCACCTGGGCAACAAAGAACCCGGCATCTATGTGGACATCGTATCGGGCGAGCCGCTATTCGCCTCGACCCATAAATACGAATCCGGCTGCGGCTGGCCCAGTTTCACAAAGCCAATCATCCATGAGCATGTGGAAGAGTTTCGCGACGCCACCCATGGTATGATCCGCACCGAGGTCCGCTCAAAACATGGCGACAGCCATCTGGGCCACGTCTTCCCGGACGGCCCGCGCGAACATGGTGGGCTGCGCTATTGCATCAACTCTGCCGCCCTGCGGTTCATCCATCGCGACGAGATGGAAGACGAAGGTTACGGCGAATATCTGACCCATGTGGAGGACATCTGATGAGTATCGAACGCGCTGTTCTGGCCGGTGGCTGCTTTTGGGGCATGCAGGACCTGATCCGAAAACTGCCCGGCGTGTCCCGCACACGCGTCGGCTATACTGGCGGCGACGTGCCGAACGCCACCTATCGCAACCACGGCACCCATGCCGAAGGGATTGAGATCTTCTTTGATCCCTCTCAGATCACCTATCGCGATCTGCTGGAGTTCTTCTTTCAAATCCACGACCCGACGACACCGAATCGTCAAGGCAATGACCGTGGTATGAGCTATCGCTCAGCCATCTACTATCTGGACGATGCGCAAAAACAGGTGGCTCTGGACACAATCGCGGATGTGAACGCCAGCGGATTGTGGCCCGGCAAGGTCGTCACCGAACTGGAACCCGTGGGTGATTTCTGGGACGCAGAGCCCGAGCATCAGGATTATCTGGAACGCATCCCCAACGGCTACACCTGCCACTTCCCGCGCCCCGATTGGGTCCTGCCCAAACGCGACGCGGCTGAATAAAGCTTGGCCCCCTTCGGGCTCCGAAGGGGGTTAGCCCGTGGCAACCCGAGGTCGCCCACTGGCCTCAACCGTCAACATCGCCTCGACAAACACTTCACGCTCTTCCACGCGGGCGGTCCGGATATCGCGGTCGACAATCACTCGGATATCTTCAGCACCCGCCTCGCGCACGGCACCTTCAGCCTCATCACGCAGGATTTGTTCCAGCAGCGCCAAGGCCTCATCCGAAGCGTTGAAATCCTTCGGTCCGTCTTCCAGATGAACGCGATATTGCCCCTCGGCCGGCGAGGTAATGGTCCCCGACCGCCGCAAAGTCAGCCGCCCGACCACCGCCCCGATGGCGTTGGCCACACCGGCATGTTCCGGCAAAACCATTTTGCAACGCAACCGTTCGCCAACCGCCGGATAGTAGCTTGGGGCCGAGGCACCCAGACCTACCACATCCACATTCAACGCCGCATCCAGCGCCAGCAATCCTCGGTGCTGCGTCAATCCGCGTTGGGTCAGGACATGCCGGGCAAGCTCCTTCGGCGGTAGACCGAAACCTTCTGTCTCTTCGGCGAAAGCAGACTCTAACAAGGTCAGACTGGTCTGTTCGGTCAGCTGGTCAATGATCATTTGCGCCAGGTGTTCCGGTGATGCCGCCAGCACATCACCCGATCCAACCCGTTTGCGCGCAACCAACACCAGCGCCTTACGTGCCGCATCCGCGTCCCAAGCCTCGACCCGGCCCAGAACATGGCTCGCATCAGACGGTGTGATCCCCGAAACCTGTACGATTCCGCGATCCACCAAACGGGTCAGCGCGCCGTTCTCCATCCGCGTCCGCAACAGACCGCCGAGGGGCAAAATCTGATCGCCAAGCCGGTCCAGCAACGCCTCTTCCCGAGTGCCAATTTCATCAGCACGCATCCCCGGAACGCGGCGCGCGAATCGCGTGTCATGCTCGCCCACCGTGGTTGAGCGCAGCTGCTCGTCCAGCACAGCATGCACCACTTCGGGCGCCTCGGAGGCGATAAGGGAAACCGGTAGCACACGCCGTGGCCCAAGGAAAACGCCGCCTCTCAGGCCTTCGGTCATGACATGAACCTGACTGTCACCGCCCAACCCATGGGTCCGCATCGCAACGGCGTCAACCATCGTGCGGAACCCACCAACCTGCGCGCCCGCCGGATCAATCGCGGGCTTCCCATCGCGGATCAGCGCCACATCGGTCGTCGTACCGCCAATATCCGAGACCAGAGCGTTTTCGACCCCCGTCAACCAACGCGCCCCGACGATCGAGGCCGCAGGGCCACTCAGAATCGTTTCAATTGGCCGCTCGCGCGCCTGTTCCGCACTCATCAACGCGCCATCCCCGCGCACGACCATCATCGGAGCGGTAATATCCAAAGCCAGCAACTGATCCTGCGCGCGCCCAATCAGGCGGTCAATCATCCCGATCAACCGCGCGTTCAGAACGGCTGTGACGGCGCGCTTTGGCCCGTTCAACTTGGCGGATAATTGATGCGAGCAGGTGACCGGTGCCCCGGTCTTCTCGGTTATGATCCGCGCCGCTTCCAGCTCATGCGCGGGGTTGCGGGTTGCGAACTGCGCCGCCACGGCAAAGCCCGAAATCCCTTTGTGAGAGTCTATGAACGCCTGCAGTGCATCAACATCCAACGGCGCCACTTCACCCCCCGCATGGCTGTGGCCGCCAGTGACAACAAGCGCCGGATCGCCTTTCAGAGCATCCCTCAGCCCATGCTTTTCAAGATCACTTTCCCTGAACCCGATATAGATCAACGCCACGCGCCCGCCCTGACCCTCGACCAGAGCATTGGTGGCCAGCGTCGTCGACAAAGACGCCATCGAGATCTGGTCCGGCGTCACCTGCGCCTCGTCCAAAACGGCCGAGATCGCCTTGCCGACCCCAATCGCCAGATCCGCCCTCGTTGTCAGGGATTTGGCCGAGGCGATCACCTCACGCTCATCCCGGATCAACACCGCATCGGTGTAGGTTCCGCCTGTATCTACCCCCAAAGCCAGCGCCATCGGGTCCTCCATCTTTTCGCTGCCGATGGGTGTAGCGGTTTCGACCGACACGTCCAGTCCGTTTGCGGCATTCCAGGCGTTTCAGGTATTAGCCGTGTCACAGGTTTAACCCGAAGCGCGATAGCCCAGCTGTTCCATCGCCCAGCGCGCGGCATCAGCCACTGTTGGGTCGGGATCATCCGCCAACCCCTGCGCCACAGCCCGCAATTCGGCCCGGCCCGAGTTGCCAATGGCATAGAGAACATTACGCACAAACCGGTCGCGCCCGATCCGCTTGATCGGAGAGCCCGAGAACTTCGCCCGAAACGCGGCATCATCCAAAACCGCAAGTTCAGCCAGGGCCGGCGCCTTCAGATCCTCCCGCGCTGCATACCGAATATCACTGGCAGCCACGGCGAACTTGTTCCACGGACAGGCGGCCAGACAATCATCGCAGCCGTAAATCCGGTTGCCCATCTTGCCGCGCAATTCCTCGTCGATCGGGCCTTTATGCTCGATCGTCAGATAGGAGATACATCGGCGCGCATCCAGCTGATAAGGGGCGGGAAAGGCATCCGTCGGACAACTGTCCAAACAGGCGCGACATGATCCACAATGGTCGACTTCCGCCATATCCGCCGGAAGATCCAAAGTCGTAAAAACAGAGCCTATGAAGCACCAATTGCCCCATTCTCGGCTGACCAGATTGGTGTGTTTACCCTGCCACCCTAACCCGGCTGCATGACCCAGAGCCTTTTCGGGAACCGGGGCCGTGTCGACAAACACCTTCACCTCGCCCCCCGCTTCTGCAATCAACCAACGGGCCATCCGCTTCAGCCGTTTCTTGACCAGATCGTGGTAGTCCTTGTTCTGCGCATAGACAGAAATCGCCCCGCGTTCGGGATGGGCCAAAATCTCGGTCGGATCATGCGCGGGCGTATAACTTTCAGCCAGCATGATCACGGATCGCGCCTCGGGCCAAAGGGCCGCCGGATCGCCACGCCAATGCGTGCGTTCCGCCATCCAACCCATTTGTCCGTGATATCCGGCCTCCAGAAAGGCCTCCAACCGCTCGGGCACCTGCGGCACGTCCCATGGCCGACACACC
Organism: Ruegeria sp. YTSC192; assembly: GCF_059609705.1. Classification (NCBI taxonomy): domain Bacteria; kingdom Pseudomonadati; phylum Pseudomonadota; class Alphaproteobacteria; order Rhodobacterales; family Roseobacteraceae; genus Ruegeria; species Ruegeria sp. YTSC192. The sequence goes on along the minus strand of NZ_JBXWMG010000018.1, from coordinate 13,889 downwards.
CGGCACGAGACAAACCCCTCGGCCAAAGCCTGCGCCACCAGTTTGTCCTTTAAACCTGATCCGTTCTTCATCTGGCTGAAAATATCCTCGGGGGGAATCGCGCCAAGGGCGCGATGGGGGGCAGACAGCCCCCCTTGACCACCCTATCAGAAATCCAGATCGGCGTAATGGGGCGGAGGCCGAAACCCCGGCACCTGATCCGCCAGAATCGACCGGAACGCCGGCCGCGATTTGATCTTGGCGTACCAATCCTTCACCGCCGCGCTGCGATTCCAATCCACGTCCGAGATATAGTCCAGTGCCGACAAATGCGCCGCCGCCGCGAAATCTGCCAGCGTCATTTGATCCCCGGCCAACCAGCGGCGATGATCCAGCAACCACGCCATGTAATCCAGGTGATACTTGATCGCCCGCGCGCCTTCCTTGACGTGCTTGCTGTCCGGATAACCCTGCCCGGTCATCTTCTTGTTGACCCGCTCATACAGAAGCTTCGAAGTCACCTCGTGATGGAACTTGTCATCGAACCAGCCCACCAATCGCCGCACCTCATACCGCGCCTCGGCGGTTTTGGGCATCAACGAAGGTTCGGGGCGCGTGTCCTCGATATACTCACAAATCGCCGCACTCTCGGACATGATCTGCCCGTCCAATCGCAACACCGGCACTTTGCCAGCCGGGTTTCGTCGCAGGAAATCCGGGTCTTGCTCCCAATACCGCTCTTCGACCAGCTCAACTTCGATCTTCTTCTCGGCCAGTGACAGCCGAACCTTGCGACAGTAGGGAGAGAGGGGAACGTGAAACAAACGCGCCATGGACTTCCAATCAAACCAATGAGTACCCCTCAGCTTTAGCCTTGGCAGGGCGTGGGATTCAATCCTCGAAACAATCCGCGCGACCATCTGCGCGGATGGTAGCCGCCCCTTGCAGGATGGCCGCCGCCCGCCTGCGGGTGAAAACTGACGGGTCCGTCACCGAGCGTTTGCGGGGCGAAGGCAGGATCGCCGCAAGCCGCGCCGCCTGTGTCGGGGTCAGTTGCGACGCGCTGACGCCAAAGTTCCGCTGCGCCGCTGCCTCAACCCCAAACAGGCCTGTCCCGGTCTCTGCGACGTTCAGGTAGACTTCAAGAATACGCTGTTTGCTCCAGAAGATCTCAACCACGGGCGTGATCGTGGTTTCCATCGCCTTGCGCACCCAACTGCGCCCCTGCCACAGAAAGACATTCTTCACCACCTGCTGCGTGATGGTCGAGGCCCCTCGTGCCCCGCCGCCCTCCAAGGCGTCGCGAATGGCTTCGACATCGAAACCCCAGTGCAGGCAATAATTCGCATCCTCAGCCGCCACGACCGAGCGCGCCATGATCGGAGCGATGTCTTCAATTGGAACCCACTCGCGCTCGACCTTTCCAAGACGGCGCCATTCAGACCAGATCGTATGCGTGATCGGAGGGTTCACGACCGAAAACAAAACCACCAAAGCCACCAGAAACGCCGAAACACCCAGCGCGGAATAGATCATCCATCGCCGGATACGGGACCAGAGCGACCGTGTCTTTTGTCCCTTGCCTGCCTTGCCTTTTTTGCCGCTTTTCCTGCGGGCTGCTTTCTTTGCCATGGTTTTGCTATACGCCGCCGCGCCGGTCTTGGGAACGGCGGAAATCCGGATCAGCGGATTGCGTCGCGCGACTGTGTCCGCCGCGAAATACAAAAAAGACCCGCAGTCCAGAAAAGAAACGCGGGTCTGGTTTAATTTGTTGTTCCGAGCTTATTCAGCGGGAACCGCAGCCACTTCGTTTGTCAGAGGATGGCTGAGCTTGTTCAGCATCTCTTTCGGGCAGACCTGCAGGAAGTTCGCCTTTTCCACATCCCAATGCTGCAAGATGTCCGAGGCCTTTCGGCTGAAGGTTTCCGCCGCGTGGCGTTCGATCAGGGATTTCAGTTGATCTTCCCAATGGTCGACGGCCACCGGACAAGTCACCAGCGTTTCCATGTTCATCAGCACCTGCGCCTTGCCCTCAGGATCATACAGATAGGCCATGCCACCGGTCATACCCGCGCCAAAGTTGGCCCCGATATCACCCAGAATCACCGCGATCCCACCGGTCATGTATTCACACCCGTTCGAGCCGCAACCCTCGATCACCACTTGGGCGCCCGAGTTCCGCACCGCGAACCGCTCACCCGCGCGACCGGCAGCAAACAGCTTCCCATCGGTTGCACCATACAGGACGGTGTTGCCGATGATCGTGTTGGCATCTGCCTTCAGCGGGCTGACCTGCGGCGGGCGGACAACGATCATGCCACCTGACAGACCTTTGCCGACATAGTCGTTGGCGTCACCCGACACTTCCAGCTTCAGACCCGGCGCCGCAAAGGCCCCCAGCGACTGACCGGCCGAGCCCTGCAGTTTGACGTGCAGGTGGTCATCCTGGAACGTGTTGCGCATCCCGAAGTTCTGAACGATATGGCTGGAGACTCGCGTGCCCACGGTCCGGTGCGTGTTCTGGATTGCGTAAGACAGCTGCATCTTCTCACCGTCTTTCAGGAACCGCGCCGCATCGCGTACGATCTCAGCGTCCAGCGTATCGGGCACTCCGTTGCGATCCTTTTCACGGTTGTAGACGATGTCATGCGCACCATCGACAGTGATCAGCAGCGGGTTCAGATCGAGATCATCCAGATGCGCCGAGCCGCGGCTGACCTGCGCCAGAAGATCGGCCCGTCCGATGATCTCATCAATCGAACGCGCACCGAGGCTGGCCAGCAGCTCGCGCACTTCCTGCGCGTAGAAAGTGATCAGGTTGACGACCTTATCCGCGTTTCCGGTGAACTTGGCGCGCAAGGACTCGTCCTGTGTACACACACCAACCGGGCAGGTGTTCGACTGGCACTGACGCACCATGATACAGCCCATCGCAATCAGCGCGGCAGTACCAATACCATATTCCTCGGCCCCCATCATCGCGGCCATGACGATGTCACGACCGGTGCGCAGGCCTCCATCAGTCCGCAGGGTCACGCGGTCGCGCAGGTTGTTCATCGCAAGAACCTGATGCGCCTCGGTCAGGCCCATCTCCCACGGAAGACCGGCATATTTGATCGAGGTCGCAGGCGACGCACCTGTACCGCCATTGTGGCCCGAAATCAGGATGATATCCGCTTTTGCCTTGGCCACACCGGCTGCAATCGTGCCAACACCCGAAGACGCCACCAGTTTCACGGTCACCTTGCAGCGCGGGTTGATCTGCTTGAGATCGTAGATCAGCTGCGCCAGATCTTCGATCGAGTAGATGTCGTGATGCGGCGGCGGCGAAATCAGCGTCACGCCTTTGGTCGAATGCCGCAGGCGCGCGATCAAGTCGGTGACCTTCATGCCGGGCAGCTGACCACCCTCACCTGGTTTCGCACCCTGGGCGACCTTGATCTCAAGCTCTTCACACTGATTCAGGTACTCGGCAGTCACACCAAACCGGCCCGAGGCCACCTGTTTGATCTTGGCCGAAGGGTTGTCACCATTTGGTTCCGGCACGAAGTGCGCTGGGTCTTCACCACCTTCACCCGAGTCAGACTTTGCACCGATCCGGTTCATCGCCACGTTCAGCGTTTTATGCGCCTCAGGCGACAACGCGCCGAGGCTCATGCCCGGCGTGACAAAGCGCTTGCGGATCGAAGTGATCGATTCGACCTCTTCGATCGGCACTGGCTTACCCAGCGGCTTGAAATCCATCAGATCGCGCAGATGGATCGGCGGGTTCGACTGCATCTTGGCCGAATACTGCTTCCACAGCTCGTACGAGGCGCGGTTGCACGCCATTTGCATCATATGCATCGAGGTCGCTTCCCACGCATGGGTCTCGCCCGACTTGCGCGCTTTGTAGAAGCCACCGATGGGCAACACGTCCAGACCGCTATCCCAGCCCTTGGCATGGATTTCTTCGACCTTGGCCTGAATACCCGTGACACCGATGCCGGAGATCCGGCTGGTCATACCGGGGAAGTATTCAGCCACCATCGCGCGGCTAAGACCCACGGCCTCGAAGTTCAGACCGCCGCGATAGGATGAGATCACCGAGATGCCCATCTTGGCCATGATCTTCAGCAGACCTTGGTCAATGGCTTCGCGATAGCGCGCGACATTTTCGGTCAGCGTGCCTTCCAGCAGACCACGGTCGATCCGATCAGCCAGCGAATCCTCGGCCAGATAGGCGTTCACTACGGTCGCACCACAGCCGATCAGAACCGCAAAGTAATGCGGATCAACACATTCGGCCGAGCGCACGTTCAGCGAGCAAAAAGTCCGCAGGCCCTGTCGCGTCAGATGCGAATGCACCGCGCTGGTCGCCAGGATCATCGGCATGGCCACACGGCCCTCGCCCGAGTTCATGTCGGACAGCACCAGATGCCCCGCGCCCGAGCGCACGGCCTCTTCCGCTTCGGCTCTAACACGGGCCAAAGCGGCGCTCAGCGCGCCACGACCGGGCTCAAAGCTGCAGTCGATTTCCGCCAGAGGTGAGCCAAAGGTCTCAACCAGTTTGTCCCACTGCGCGTTGCCAACAAAGGGGCTGCCCAGCACCACGATTTCGGTTTGGCTGCTGTCTTCGTCCAGCACGTTTTTCAGGTTACCGAACCGCGTTTTCAGCGACATCACGCGATATTCCCGCAAGCTGTCGATGGGCGGGTTTGTCACCTGGCTGAAGTTCTGGCGGAAGAAATGGCTCAGCGGGCGGTACTGTTTGGACAGCACGGCCGAGGGCGTGTCGTCCCCCATCGAGGCCAGCGACTCCTTGCCGTCTTCAGCCATCGGAGCGAGGATCTGTTCAAGCTCTTCGATCGAGTACCCGGCCGCGATCTGACGCTTACGCAGCTCTTCTCCGCTGAACAGGGGCGTTTCGGTCACACCGGCCAGCGCGTCATCCAGGTCGTTGATCTTTTCAACCCATTCACCAAATGGCAGCGCGCGGGCCAGTTTGTCCTTGATCTGTTTGTCGCGGAACAGCTTGCCCTTTTTCATGTCCACTGCCAGCATCTGACCCGGACCCAGCGCGCCTTTTTCGGTCACCGAGGCCTCGTCAATCGGGACCATCCCGGCCTCGGACCCGGCGATGACCAGTCCGTCGCCTGTCACCACATAACGCATCGGGCGCAACCCGTTCCGGTCCAGACCGGCACAGACCCAGCGGCCATCCGTCATCGCCAGCGCGGCGGGGCCATCCCATGGCTCCATCACCGAGTTGCAGTAGGAATACATGTCACGCCACGCTTGCGGCAGCTCAACCGCCTGCTTGGACCAGCTTTCGGGCACCAGCATGGTTTTCGCCATCGGCGCCGAGCGGCCCGCGCGCACCAGAACCTCAAAAACTGAGTCTAATGCAGCGGAATCCGACGATCCGCCCGCGATGATCGGCTTGATATCCTCGGCATAGTCGCCAAAGGTTCCGGACGCCATGCGGATCTCGTGGCTTTTTAACCAGTTGACGTTGCCCTTCAGTGTGTTGATCTCACCATTGTGGGCCAGCATGCGGAAGGGCTGGGCCAACCACCATTGCGGGAAAGTGTTGGTCGAATAGCGCTGGTGATAAATCGCAAAGGCCGATTCAAAGCGTTCGTCCATCAGGTCGGGGTAGAAGACGGCAACCTGTTCCGCCAGCATCATGCCCTTGTAGATGATCGAACGGCAGGACAGCGATGCCAGATAAAGGCCCGAAATTCCCGCCGCGGCGGCGGCCTTTTCGATCCGGCGACGGATCACATATAGTTCACGCTCAAAGGTTTCTTCATCCACGCCTTTCGAGTTCGAAATCAGGATCTGTTCGATCTCAGGCCGGGTCGCGTTGGCCTTGTCGCCCAGACAGGTGACGTCGACCGGTACATGGCGCCAGCCATAGATATAGTAGCCCATCCGCAGAACTTCGGTTTCAACGATGGTCCGACAGCTTTCCTGCGCGCCAAAATCGGTGCGAGGCAAGAAGACCTGACCAACAGCAATGAGTTCTTTCATATTGGGTTCGTGGCCAGTGCGGCGGATCTGGTCATAGAAGAAAGGAACAGGGATCTGCACATGGATACCCGCGCCGTCACCTGTCTTGCCGTCGGCATCCACAGCGCCCCGGTGCCAGATCGCCTTGAGGGCATCGATGCCCGCATTCACAACCTTGCGCGACGGCTTGCCGTCAACGGAAACCACAAGGCCCACACCGCATGAGGAATGCTCTTCCTCATCGGAATAGAGACCGTTTTCCGCCATCCACTTGCGCTTGGTTTCCTCGGCGCGCACCCATTCGGCATCAAATTTGGTCATTCGCTGTCTCCTGCTTCCAAGGGGGCACGGATTGCCGGGTCCCTGGTTTTGGTCTTTGGCTGGCGTTCTGGATCGAACGCGTATCCCTTAGGGAAATATTGAACTTCGACTGTGGGCGGTTATTCAGCCGCGACCACCGCCTTGGCATTGAACCGCTCGACAATGGCATCGGCGCAATCACGGCCATCCCGGATCGCCCAGACGACCAGTGAGGCACCGCGCACGATGTCACCGATGGCATAGACGCCATCCATCTCGGTCTCACCGGTCTGGAAGGCCGCCTTGACGGTGCCCCAACGCGTGACCGGCAGATCGGGTTGCCCGAACAATGTGGGCAGGTCTTCGGGCTCAAAACCCAGCGCCTTGATCACCAGATCGGCGTCCTCGACATAGTCGGCACCTTCGATCACCTCAGGGGCCTGACGACCTGACGCATCGGGCTGTCCCAGGCGCATCTTCTGCACCATCACACCGGACACCTTGTCATCGCCGACAAAGCCTTTTGGCGCGCTGAGCCATTCGAACACCACGCCTTCTTCCTCGGCATTTTGTGTTTCACGCAGTGAACCGGGCATGTTGGCCCGGTCACGGCGGTACAGGCATTTGACCGAGGTCGCGCCCTGACGGATCGAGGTGCGCACACAGTCCATCGCCGTGTCGCCACCACCGATCACGACGACCTTTTTGCCGTCAGCGTTCAGGCGGCCATTGTCGAAATCGTCAACCGCGTCCCCAAAGCTTTTGCGGTTCGAGGCGGTCAGGAAGTCGATTGCCTTCTCGATCCCTGGCAATCCGCTGCCCGGCATGGACAGATCACGCGACTTGTAAACGCCGGTTGCGATGATCACGGCGTCATGCTTGGCGCGAATTTCGGCAAATTTGGGGGCGTCCACGTCGCAGTTCAAAACGAACTCTACCCCGCCATCGGCCAACAGGTCATTGCGGCGCTGTACGATGTCCTTCTCAAGCTTGAAGCCGGGGATACCGTACATCAACAGCCCACCCGCGCGGTCATAGCGGTCATAGACTGTGACCTGGATACCGGCGCGGCGCAGTATGTCGGCTGCGGCCAGACCACCCGGCCCTCCGCCAATGATACCGACGCTCTCACTGCGTTCCGCAGTCGGAACGACGGGCTTCACCCAGCCTTTGTCCCATGCAGTGTCGGTGATGTATTTTTCAATCGTCCCGATGGTGACCGTACCGTGGCCCGACTGTTCGATCACACAATTGCCCTCGCACAAGCGATCCTGAGGGCAAATACGGCCACATATCTCGGGGAATGTGTTGGTGGCCTGGCTGGTCGCGTAGGCCTCTTCCAGACGGCCTGTTGCAGTCAGGCGCAGCCAGTCGGGGATGTTGTTGTGCAGCGGGCAATGCGATTGGCAATAGGGCACACCACATTGGCTGCAGCGGCTGGCCTGCTCTTCAGCTTTGACCGATGCGAATTCCGCATAGATTTCGTCAAAGTCTTCTTTGCGGTCATCGGCGGCACGCTTTTCAGGCATGACGCGGTCAATCTGAACAAATTTCAACATCGGTTGCTTGGCCACGGGTCCGACTCCATGAATTGGCTTGGAAGCATCTCTTTATGAGATCACTTCGAATTTGAAAAGTCATAAATACTGACCTAATTAGGAAAAATTTAGGCTGGCGTGAAAATTCTTTCCTTTTTTCTGCTATTTTTATGTCCGATACGGACCTATCTATCATCTTTCCTTTTTGACACCACCAGAATACCCATGAACACAAAGCAAATTGATGGCAGTGCGGCAGGGTAGATGAGTCTCTTTCACTTGATTCTCGTGGCGATCATTCAGGGCGTTACTGAATTCCTGCCTGTCTCCTCGTCCGGCCATCTGATCCTGCTGCCCAACCTGACCGGGATGCAGGATCAGGGTCAAACCATCGACGTTGCCGTCCATGTGGGCACGCTGGGCGCGGTTGTTTTGTACTTCTGGTCGGACGTCAAACAGGCGATCCGGGGGTTGCCTGCGGCGCTGACCGGGCGTACCGACACGGCACAGGCACGGCTGGCGCTGGGGTTGATCGTGGCAACGATTCCAACCGTCCTCGCCGGGCTGGTCCTTTACCTGACCGGGCTGACCGAGGCGCTGCGATCCATCGCCGTCATCGGCTGGACCATGCTTCTGTTCGGGCTGCTGCTCTATTGGATGGATCAGAAAGGCCCCCAGACCAAGGTCGCCGCCGATTGGGCCCTGCGTGACGCGGCCATCATGGGGCTCTGGCAGGCCATCGCCTTAATTCCGGGAACATCCCGGTCGGGTATCACCATCACCGGGGCACGGCATCTGGGCTATACGCGGGAAGAGGGCGCACGCCTCGCCATGCTGATGTCGATCCCGACCATCATCGCCTCGGGCGTGTTGCTGTCCCTTGACGTGATCCACCAGGCCGACGCGCAACTGGCCAAAGACGGAGCGATCGCCGCCCTCTTTGCTTTTGTGTCGGCCCTGTTAGCACTCAGCCTGATGATGCGCCTGCTGCGCAGTGTCAGCTTCACGCCCTATGTCATCTATCGCGTCATTCTGGGCGCGGTCTTGCTTGTGATCGCCTATAACTGATCAGGTCCGCAGGTTCTTGGCCGAGTTCTGAATGTCGTCATATTGACCCGAGGGGCGGAATTTCCACAGGTATTCCGGCAGAACTGCATCCAGTGTGGTGGGCACAATCCCCAGATCCGCAAAGCCCTTGGCGCTGTCACCGACCACATTGTCCTGTCGAAGGTTCTTGAGCTGATCACGCGTCAGGATCGGATTCGAGAACAGCTGGAAGCTGACGAATTTCAGAATGTCCAACACACCAGCCATGATCTTGGCGGCAAAGAACGGCACGCCCAGAATCACCCGGCGCCGATGAATGACCTCCAGCATTTGCTGCATCAAAGCCCGGAAGGATTTCACCTCGGGGCCGCCCAGCTCATAAGTGCCCGCGGCCGCTTGACCCAAGACACCCTGCCCGGCCGCTTGTGCAACATCATCCACATAGACGGGCTGAAACTGCGTCTCAGCCCCGACCAGAGGCAGAAACGGCCCGAACCGCGTCATCGCGGCGAAACGGTTGAAGAACTGATCCTCGGTTCCAAAAATGATCGAGGGGCGCAGGATCACGGCATCGGGCATATGAGCCAGAACGCCGGCCTCGCCCGCCGCTTTGGTTCGCGAATAAGCGCTGGCCGACTCGGCATCTGCGCCAATGGCCGAGATATGAACCATCCGCTCCACACCATTCTCGGACGCAATGCGCGCAATGCGTTCGGCCCCTTCGGCCTGCACCGCATCAAACCCGTTCTTGCCCAGTTCGTTCAGGACACCCACGCAATTCACAACCGCATCCGCGCCCTGCATGGCCATCAGGACCGAGGCGTCATCCCGGATGTTACAGAAAATCGGCTCGACCTGTCCGACAACGCCATAGGGTTTCACGAACATGGCCTCGTTCGGGCGTCGCACGGCGACCCGGACACGCCACCCCTTGGCCGCCATACGGCGCGCGATGTAACGCCCGACAAACCCTGACCCTCCGTAGATCGTGACCAGTTTCGACATTCGATGGCTCCTGCTGCGTGGCTCTGACGTAGAAGTAGCGTCCGAACCCCTTTGAAACAAGGCATCAAATCGCCGCGCATCCTGCGAAGAAACCCACTGTGAAAAGGGTCCGAGCGGCGTGGTTCAAAAAACTTTCAAAAATCTGTCCGAATCTGGTTGACCCTCCCCGCCGCTGGGCTTAAACGCCCCCTCACGACACCTGCCCAGGTGGCGGAATTGGTAGACGCGCTAGCTTCAGGTGCTAGTGTCCGTATGGACGTGGAGGTTCGAGTCCTCTCCTGGGCACCAAATCCCTCTACATTACATTGATAAGTCAGGGATTTTACTTTGTATATCTCTGCGTCCCCCGACTCCTCGTTAGTACAGCTTCGGTTTATAGGAGTGGAAAAGGCTAGCGGTCTCGCTGCCTATTTGACAAAGTTCTTGTACGATAGCTCATCGCCTCAGAGAACGCGCACGTTTTTTCAGAGTGGTAATCCGCCACCTAGACCACCCAGAAAACCATCTGCTAGTGCGATTGAGAGAGCATTATTACCCTGTCAAATCTCCCCGCAGCCAGATCCACGTCGGCTACGATGAAATAGAGCGCTCCCACATCGCCCCACATCCATTTCATTCTGGCATCAGAGGGGATCTGCAAAAGCAATCGGTTCTTTCCTTCGTCGTACGGCTCAGGAATGCTCATCCATTGCCGCATGGGGTCGTCGGGGCCATCAAAGCCGCAGAAATAAAAATCCATTTCTTGCAACCAAACCGGCTCGCCATCCAGTTGGTACCCAATAGTCTTTGTAGGATTTTCTACGTCAGGTCCGACCTCTTGCACGAGGAGGTGTTGTGGCCACACGCGATCTATTGCGGCTTCGCTACCCGCACCCGTTCTCTTGTCCCAAGCGAATTGTTTTGTCCCCGGATAGTTATGGGGCGGCTCACGCGGTTCTCCGAGTGTAGGCGTATGGACTACCGAGGATCCGGTGTCGTGCATAAACAGACTTAGAAACCCAGTGCGCGGTCCAATGCCATCCCACGTATCGCCCGGCAGCGCCGAAAGGTCGAGACAGCCAAGAAAATGCATCGGCTCCCCTTCAGGTGTCCGCGGCCAAGCAAACTCAGATGGCATACGCGGGAAACCACCAAGCCAGCCCAGTTTCGGTAGCGTGACTTCGTCGTCAATACTTAGGTTCAAATACATCTTGCCAACCTTTTGATTTCAAACGCTTTTTCTGCCCCCTGCAGGGCTACTGACACTCCATCCCATGCGTTTCCGATACTGCGTAGCGCAAAGGCATGAGTTCGTCGGGGCATGTAGTTTGGGTCAGAATGGCATTCATCGTGTACCATAGTGCAATCTGCGCAACTGAAACGCCCTACTGCACCCTTTCCGATCTCTGACTGAGCGATTCTTCGCAGGAAAAAGCAGGCCCGTCTCAGGCCTGCTTTTCTGTTTTCTCTTCGACGATATCCGCGTCCAGCTCGATCACATCGGCTGAGGTGTCTTCTTCAGGCTCTTCTTCGGCGGAGTTATCTTCAAGCGCACCGACGATCAAAGGCAACATATGCACACCTGTGGCCGTGGCGATCTCGGGCGTCTGAGGTGTCTGCCAGCTGAGCGTATCGAAGCTGCCGCAATTCTGGCAGACCGGGGCCCATTCAGGCTGAATGTCATGACAGTTCTCGCATACCCATTGCGGCCCACGCGGCGCTGTCAGCGCCTTGGCCAACCAACCCTGCACAACAGCGTCCGAGGAACCCTCACCACGTTCGATGGCCGCCATCAAGGTGTAGCCACGGGCATCGGCCTGTTTTTCAACCACATCGCCCAGCGCGCGACGCGCCTCGGGGAAGTCCTCGGCAACGATGTTCAATTCGGCCAGAATCAGGCGGGTTTCCATGTTCTCCGGATGGATACGGGTCAGCGCGGTGAACCGCTTGATTCGATCCTGAGCCGACTCGTCCGGTGCGATCTCGGCAAAGGCATGGGCGAGATCGGGGTGGGGCTGAACCTCCCACGCTTTCTTGAGGATCTTGGTCGCCGCGCGCGGTTTGCCTTTTTCGATATAGGCCCGCGCAGCCATGGCGGCGGCGGGCACAAGATCGGGTGACAGGCGGTTGGCCTCGATGGCTTGTTCCTGTTGCTCGACGCTTGCGCCATCGTCCAGAATGCCCTTGGCCTCGGACAAGGCCAGAACCGCGTCGCGCCGTTTGAACACATCGCGCGGCAGGTACCCGGCCTTCAGCTTCGACGTCAGTGTTGACCGCGCTCCGGCCCAATCCTGTGCCTTGGTCTGCAGGTTCAGCAAGACATCTTGCGTTTCCTCATGGCGCGGCTTCAGCGCCAGGGCTTTCTCGGCCAGTTTGCGCGCTGTTTCGTCATCACCCTCGGCCAGCTTCTGTTTCATGATGCCGCGCACACCGACAAAGCGCGTGGCATTGTTGGTCACCAGCTTCTTGTAGGTTTCCGAGGCCTTCTTGGTGTCGCCTGTCATCTCGGCCGCTTGCGCGACCAGCAAATTGGTCAGTTCCGGCTTGTTCAGCAGCTTTTCCGCTTTGGAGGCCTTGGCCATCGCCATGCGACCCTCGCCCGATGCCAACGCCATGAGACCGTCAGACAGCGCCTCATACCCGCGCCGTTCGCGGCTGCGGTCGAAATGGCGCGACAGGGCGGTTTCATCACCGTTGAGGAATTTCAGCGTCGCGATCAGCAGGCTTAGCAGTTTGAAGAACAACCAGACGCCAAAAACCAGCACGCCCAGCGCGATCACGGATTGCAGCGGCCCCAGCGTGTATTCCACCCCGGCGACGGTGATCTGCACCCCGCCGCTGGTTTGCATGAGGAAGTGACCACCCAAAGCCAGTAGGCCGATAATCGCAACAAAAACAAGGATCTTAAACAATGACCACAGCATGGCAGGTCCTTCAGTTCGAGTTCAGGTCGGAAGCAAGCGTACCGGCGGCCTCAACCGCCGCGACCCGGGTCTGGGCTGCTTGTTCCCAATCGGCCATTGCGGTCTGCGCCGCCTCTGGCAAGGATTTCAATTCGGTCAAAGCGGTGGCGACATCCCCGTTGGCCAAGGCCGCCTGAGCACGCGACAGCACGGCATCCGGGCCATCCCCATCCTGAGGCGTCACCGATCGCGCGCCGGTCTGGCGTTGCAAAAAGGCGATCACGCCCGTGCCCTTGTCCGCATCACGCGCATCCGCCAAAGCGGTACGCGCCGCTTCCGGGAATGAAGCCCGCAGGGACGAGAGCGTCTCAACCCCCTTGTCCGAAGGCGTTGAAAGCGCATCCGGCACGGCCACACCCCCCGCTTGCAATTCACTCACAAGGTCCGAATAAGGCTGGCCGGCATCTAATTGCCCGTGCAGGCGAGACAGAATGGCCAGATTGGTCGCGGCTTGTGCTTCGGCCGTTGCTTTCGCCTCGAGCGCCTGTGCGTCGGCAACCATCTTTTCGACCTCACCGCGCTGCGCCGCCAGCGACTCCTGCAGCTTTTTCAGTTCGGCCTCAAAAGCAGCGGTCGCTTCGGGCGAGGTGTTTGCCGCGATAGGCGCCTTTTCCAGCGCGGTCAGCCGGTCGGCCAGAGGCGCGATCTGACCGGTCAGAGATTCGACGCTGGATTTCACAGCGGTCAGATCTGCATCAACCGGGTCCAGCTTTTGCGACAGAGCCTGAACCTGCTCCGTCAGGCCCGACACATCCGGCGCATCCGAGAGCTTTTTGGTCAGGGCTTCGATCTGATCGGATTGTTCCGAGAGCTTCGATTCAAGCGCGGCAATCACATCAGAGCTGTCCGACCCACCAGACGAAATCAGCCCCGTTTGGGCCGCCGCAAAGCCAAGGCCTGCGGCAATCACACCACCTATCAGAGCTGGAACAAATCCGCCGCGTTTTTCCTGGGTCGGTTCAGCGGGTGTTTCTTTTGCTGGCGCAGGTCCCGATGGATCATTGGGCGCTTCGGCTTCGGCTTCGGCTTCGGCTTCGGCTTCGGCTTCGGCTTCGGCTTCGGCTTCGGCTTCGGCTTCGGCTTC
>NZ_JBXWMG010000017.1:0-50586 GCF_059609705.1 Ruegeria sp. YTSC192 | reverse complement strand
CCAGTGCGTCTCCAGCGCCTCAGCAGCGCCGGTGAAGGGGGTTCTAAGGTTTAGCGCAGAAGGCCGCAAGCAGAAAAAGCGAAAAAGTGGAGAAAAATTCGAAACGCCTATTTTATCTCATAAAAACAATTATTTAAGCAAAGTAAGTACCGTGCAGACGCCCCCAACCACCGCCCCGATCAACCGGAATCACCGCCTTCAGATCATTATCCACACAATTACTCACAGACTCGGTCAAAGCTTACGCGGAATCGACCTGCCTCAGCCGAGTCAGCAGGCCGGGAATCGGTAGACGCGCCAGCAACAGCACGATGATCGCAGCAAGATAGAGAAGCGGCTCGAGCTGGAATCCTTTGGCCAGCATCACATAATGGACCCCGCCAAGCAGAACGGCCGGGTAGACCAGCCTGTGCAGCTTGCGCCAACGCGGGCCAAGTCTGCGCACCGACCAGTTGTTCGATGTCACGGCCAAAGGCAGCAACAGTATGAACCCCGCCATGCCGACAGTGATATAGGGTCGCTTGAGGATATCAGCCCAAATCTGGCCAAGCAGCTGAACGTCCAGAACCAACCAGACCAGCAGGTGCAGCGCGACATAGGAAAAGGCCAGCACCCCGATTGCTCGGCGGAACTTCATAAGGTTCAAGCCAAGATGCTGGCGCATCGGGGTCACCGCCAGCCCAAGGATGAGCAGCTGCAGGGCCAGCTCGCCCAACTTATGTTCAAGCGCCGTGATCGGCTCGACCCCAAGCCCCCCCGTCAGCGCAAGATACAGGAACCAAGGGGCCGGAAGGGCCCCAGCCAGATAGACCGCCCAAACGGGGATCTTGCGTATGGCCTGATTCACCGCTTGCATCGCTCAAAAGAATTCCTTGAGGTCCATACCGTCATACAGGCTGGCGACCTCTTGTTCATAGCCATTGAACATGAGGGTCGGGACACGCTTGGCGAAAAGACCGCCTCCGATCTGGCGCTCGGACGCCTGAGACCAGCGCGGATGGTTCACATTCGGGTTCACATTACTATAGAAGCCATACTCGCGCGGTGCAGACATGTTCCAGCTGGTGGGCGGCTCATCGTCGGTCAGGGTGATCTTCACGATCGACTTGATCGACTTGAACCCGTATTTCCACGGCACCACCAACCGTAGCGGAGCGCCGTTCTGGTTGGGGATCGGGCGGTCATAGATGCCAGTCGCCATGATGGTGAGCGGGTGCATCGCCTCATCCAGACGCAGACCTTCGCGGTAGGGCCATTCCAGAATCGGGAAGCGCGTGCCGGGCATCTCATCGGGACGGTAGGCGGTTTCAAAGGCCACGAATTTTGCGCCTTCCTGCACACCCGCCATATTGAGCAGATCAGCCAGTTCAAACCCGTTCCACGGAACCACCATCGACCAGGCCTCGACACAGCGGAAACGGTAGATGCGCTCCTCGATGGTCATTTCGGACATGATGTCCTGGAAACTATATTCGCCGGGACGATCCACCAGACCGTCGATCTGGATGCTCCAGGGTTCGGTCACGAGGGTATGGGCGTATTTGGCCGGGTCGTCCTTGCCGGTACCAAACTCATAGAAATTGTTGTAGCTGGTGATCTCTTCCCAGCTGTTCGGCTCCAGCGCTTCTTGCGCGGCAGCGGGGCGGGCCATCGCGGTCAGCCCGACACCTGCCAGCCCGGCCATTACCTGCCGCCGGTTCAGGAACGCCGCCCTTGGGGTGACGTCGGCATGTGTCAAAGTGTTGGTCCAGCGATGCGCCATTTGGGTCTCCGTAGTGAATCTGCCTCAAAGGTGAGGTAGTCTGCTGATAGCACAGAGCCAAGGAAACAAGCGTCACGATTGAGCGAACGGACTGTAACGCAACTGCGTCAGCCAACCGCAAAGTCACATTTGGTAGCTGGTCCTTGTAATCTCGTTTCGGTATGCGGGAATCATCCGATAGTTGAGCAGAGTTGGTCCCGTGCTGGTATTTCAGGCCTTTCCTTTTTCGCTGTCCATATTGTGGCGCTATATTATTGTCTTTCCCGTCCTGCTGGTCGCGCTTGTCGTCTACGGGTTGATAGGTGGGATACTGAGCGCGCTGATCGGGCTGCTTATTCCGGGCCTGTCGATTCTGATCTCATTTTTTGTGGGCGCATCCTCGGGCGTCATCCCGATGCTGGTCGGCAGCCGTTTGGGCCTGCAGGCCTGCGAGGTTTCTCCCAGTAACAGTTACCGCCAGTTCGTTTTTCCAGCGGTTATCTACGGCGCTGTCGAAGCCATAGGCATCAGTGTGGCCGCAGCCCTGATCGCCGCGCTCGCCGTCGGTGCTGTCAGCGTAGGGGGCGGCGTTCCCGAGGATCCGACCGCGTTCTTCGCGACCCTGACGCCCGTGCATATCATGATGTTCTCGGGTGTTGTGATCCTGCTCTTTGCGGCGATCTGCGCGCTAAGGGCCGGGTTTCTGGTGCCGATTGCGGCGGCCTCGATCGGGCGGGACCCCAATGACCGCCCTTATACGCCATTCAACCATTTCGGTGCTTTCTTTCTGCAGCTTTTTGCCGTGGTGGCGATCAGCTTTGTCGGTGCTATCTTCTTCTTTGCGCTGTTTGTCGTCGGACTTACTGCAATCTACGGTCCGAGCACCTTGGTCGACGATGTTCAATTATTCGGCGAGATGACGACTGGAGCGGCTCCGTTTTCCGTCACTGCGCCGATGATCGCGACCGTCGTGGCCTATACCCTTCTGGCCAGCTGGGCCTTCAGCTATCAATGCGCCGGCGGGGTTCTGGCTTATCTGCGCCTCAGCGGTGGTGCCGTGCGCAAGACCCCAAGCACTGAGACATTGATTCAACCCGCACCGCAGCCCACGACCAACTCAGGCCCAAAAATGAGTTCGGAAGAGCTGCGCGCCCTGCGCAAAAGCCGTGAGTTCCGCTAGGACGCCCAGCGCATCTTAACAGACAGTACCCTTTACACGAGAGGGGTCAGCGCGGCACTCTGCCTGACAGGTGGTACGGTCCGCGACACCGGTCGCCCGACCCTGCCCCCCCATCAGGGAGGATACCGAATGTGTGATATCTGCGTAATGAATGCCGTCAAAGACAAGATGCTGTCCCGGCGAAGCTTCTTCAAAGCCGCCGCGGCCACTGGCGTGGCAGCCGCCGCAACGGGCGCGCATGCTCCGGCGGCATTGGCCGCAGGGCATGGCGGGGTCGAGGACATGACCCACACCCTCAGCCCCGAGTTTCCGACATGGGGAGGTGAACCGGGCATCTCTGCCGAACAGGCGTTCAACTTTGCGGATCACGGGTTCAACCTGTTCAACCTGTCGATCAACGAACATACCGGCACCCATATCGACGCGCCCCTGCATTTCTCGGCCGACGGGGCCTCGGTGGATGAGATCCCGGTAACCGATCTGGTTGCACCGCTCTGCGTCGTGGATATCGCCGCCCGCGCCGCCGAAGACGCAGATACCCGCGTGACGCCCGATGACCTCAAGGCGTGGATCGCCGCGAACGGAGAGATCCCCGACGGGGCCTGTGTCGCCATGCATTCCGGCTGGGGCGGCAAAACCGCCACCGATGCGTTCCGCAATTTCGACGGAGAAGCGCAGCATTATCCCGGCTTCCACGTCGAGGCCGCACAGATGCTGATGGAGGAAACAAGCGCGCGATCCATGGCGGTCGATACGCTGTCGCTGGACCACGGCATGTCCGCCGATTTCGCCACCCACTACGCCTGGCTGCCCTCGGGTCGGTTCGGAATCGAGTGTCTGGCCAATCTCGACCGCGTCCCAGCCGCCGGGGCCACCCTCGTGATCGGAGCGCCCAAACATAAAGGCGGCACCGGAGGGCCAGCACGTATTTTTGCGCTGGTGTGATCCAGGGCTATTGACGTTCACCTTAAAAAACTTCGATCCCGCGTACAAAAAACCCGCCATTTTGGCGGGTTTTTCCAGCTAGTCTCCAGGGTCGATTGATCAATGCACAACAGCATCATCCGGACGGGGACGGTCTGAGGTACCCAGCCTGTCGCCGATGATCAAGCCCTCAGCGCCAGCGGTGACGGGGACGGTCTCGCCATCCTTGATCTCACCGGCCAGCAGCGCCTCGGCCAGAGGGTTCTGCAACGCGCGCTGGATCACGCGCTTCAGCGGGCGCGCACCGAAGACCGGGTCATAGCCTTCATCGGCAAGCCACTGTTTTGCGCCCTCGTCCAGAACAAGCTCGATCTTGCGGGCGGCCAGACGTTTCTGCAGACGCGCCATTTGGATATCGACGATGCCATCCATGTCGGCCCGCTTGAGCCGGTCAAAGATGATCGTCTCGTCCAGACGGTTCAGGAACTCCGGCCGGAAATGCGCCCGGACCGCGTCCATCACATCCCGCCGCGCCTGCGCGCTGTCAGCACCTTCGGGCAGTTGGCTTAGTGCCTGAGACCCAAGGTTAGACGTCAGGATGATCAGCGTCTGCTTGAAATCCACAGTCCGGCCCTGACCGTCGGTCAGCACACCGTCATCGAGAACCTGCAACAACACGTTGAACACATCCGGATGCGCTTTCTCGACCTCGTCAAACAGCACGACCTGATAGGGTCTGCGCCGCACGGCTTCGGTCAACACACCGCCTTCGTCATAGCCGACATAGCCCGGAGGGGCACCAATCAGACGGGCGACGGCGTGTTTCTCCATGAACTCGGACATGTCGATGCGCACCATCGCGTTGTCGTCGTCGAACAGGAAATTCGCCACGGCCTTGGTCAGCTCGGTCTTGCCCACGCCGGTCGGCCCGAGGAACAGGAAGGACCCCAGAGGACGGCCTTCGTCATTCAGGCCCGCACGCGCACGGCGCACGGCATTGGAGACGGCAGTCACCGCCGCATCCTGACCGATCACGCGGGAATGCAGATCGTCTTCCATCCGCAGCAGCTTCTCGCGTTCCCCTTCCAGCATTTTCGAGGTCGGGATTCCGGTCCAACGTTCGACAACGCTGGCGATCTGGGTCGGGCGCACCGTTTCCTCGGCCATCATGGCGTTGCTTTCGGCGTTTTCGGCCTCGGTCAGCTTTTTCTCAAGCTCGGGGATGACGCCATAGGACAGTTCACCGGCCTTCGCCAGATTACCTTCGCGTTTGGCAATCTCCAGATCAGCGCGCGCTTTGTCGAGCTGTTCTTTCAGATCCCGCGCACCGGCCAGCTTATCGCGTTCAGCCTGCCATTGGGCAGTCATCTCGGCAGATTGCTCCTGCAGATCGGCCAGATCCTTTTGCAAGGTTTCCAGACGATCCTTCGATGCCGCATCATCCTCAAGCTTAAGCGCCTCTTCCTCGATCTGCATCTGCAGGATCTGGCGGTCGAGTTGATCGAGTTCTTCCGGCTTGGAGTCCACCTCCATCCGCAACCGCGACGCCGCTTCATCAACAAGATCGATGGCCTTGTCGGGCAGGAACCGGTCGGTGATATAGCGATGCGACAGGGTCGCCGCCGACACCAATGCGGAATCCGAAATACGCACGCCGTGGTGCAGCTCGTACTTTTCCTTGATGCCGCGCAGGATGCTGATCGTGTCCTCGACTGTCGGTTCAGCCACAACAACGGGCTGGAACCGGCGGGCCAAAGCCGCGTCTTTTTCGACGTATTTGCGATACTCATCCAGCGTAGTGGCGCCGATACAATGCAGCTCACCCCGGGCAAGTGCGGGCTTGATCAGGTTGGCGGCATCCATCGCGCCGTCGGATTTGCCGGCACCCACCAACGTGTGCATCTCATCGATGAACAGGATGATTTCACCAGCAGCCTCAGTCACCTCGGTCAAAACGGCCTTGAGGCGTTCTTCGAACTCACCGCGGTATTTTGCACCTGCGATCAGCGCACCCATGTCGAGCGCGAGCAGTTTCTTGTCTTTCAGCGATTCCGGCACGTCGCCGTTGATGATGCGCAGGGCCATGCCCTCGGCAATCGCGGTTTTACCGACGCCGGGTTCCCCGATCAGAACCGGGTTGTTCTTGGTCCGGCGCGACAGAACCTGCATCGAGCGGCGGATTTCCTCATCCCGCCCGATGATCGGGTCAATCTTGCCCTCGGCCGCTGCCTCGGTCAGATCCCGCGCATATTTCTTCAGCGCGTCATAGCCCTCTTCCGCCGACGCGGTGTCCGCGGTGCGGCCCTTACGGATATCATTGATGGCTTCGTTCAGTTTCTGAGCAGAAACGGCCCCGGCCTCCAAAGCGTCCTTGGCTTTGGATTTGACCATGCAGAGCGCCATCAACACCCGTTCGACGGGGACAAAGCTGTCGCCCGCTTTGGTGGCAAGTTTCCCCGCCTCGTCCAAAACCTTGGCGGTCTGGCCATCCATGTAAATCTGGCTCGCGTCACCGCTGACCTTCGGGATTTTCCCCATCGCAGCATCCAACGCCTCGACCACGCGGTTCGGCGCTCCGCCCGCGCGGGTGATCAGGTTGCTCGCCAGCCCCTGATCATCGTCCATCAATGCCTTGAGTATATGTGTGGGCTCCAGCCTCTGGTGCCCTTCGCGCAATGCAATCGTCTGCGCGGCTTGCACGAATCCCCGTGCCCGCTCGGTGAACTTGTTCAAGTCCATGAGTTATCTCCTTTGTCCAAGCGCCCCGTTTTGATGCGCCCGCTTGGCGGCACGCGTCGGTCTGGGCCTCACATTCAATTTGGGTAATGTCGGCGCGTATTCAAGATTGTCATGGCAGAATAACATGATGCATGCTGAGAAGCTGAATGATCTCGGTCAATTCCCGAGAAAAACCGCCATAGGAGCGCCCCGCGATGATCTCAGCCACTGCGCTACGCAGTTGCATTGCAGAACAATGGTCGCCCACCATTGGCGACCCAAGCGTGATCGGCTGGCTCACGGTTGCCGCATACGGCATCGCCGCGCTCCTGTGCCTGCGCGCAAGGCGCAATTCTCACGTCCGATGGTTCTGGCTGATCCTTGCGCTGCTGTTGTTTGCTTTGATGATCAACAAACAACTGGATCTGCAATCTGCGCTTACGGCCAGCGCCCGCTGCCTGTCGCAGATGCAAGGTTGGTACGAGGATCGAAGGTCTGTCCAGATCGGCTTTATTCTTGTGGTCGTGTTCAGTGGCTTCTGGATCGCGCTTGTCAGCCTCTGGTTGCTGCGCAGACATTTGCGAGAAGTCGGCATCGCCCTGATCGGTTTCGTCACCCTGATCTGTTTTGTACTGATCCGCGCCGCCGGGTTTCATGACTTCGATGCGTTTCTGGGTGTCGAGATCATGTCGATCCGAATGAACTGGCTACTGGAGCTGTCCGGAATCGCCCTGATCGCTACGAATGCAGCATGGGTGGCCAGACGCGTTCAGCCGCGCGGTATGGAATACACCGAATAGCCACCGGTTTCCGCCATCTTTTCCAACGTATACGTCTCGACCAAGGATTGCTCGGCACTGCTGCCGGTCGGGCACGAGACAAGATCAGCCGTGTGATCCAGAAATTCGCCGGTAAAGGCGCTTTCACCGGTTAGCTGGCACCAATCATCCTCGGATCGGTAGCCGCGAACCAGGGGAAGGTTGTCATTGGTTGGCGCGGGCGCCGCACCTGTGTCAGATGTGCCTGAGGCGGGATCATCGCAGGCGCCAACCATCAGCGCCACTCCCAGCAAGACAAGCTTTCTCATCTTCTGTCCCTTCATGTGACCTATTGATCGAATTGATCCACTGTAGCACAGATCATCCTTTCGCGTTCGGGCGGGCCAGCATGGACAGTTGCGCCCGAACCCGCTAGGAGGCTGACGTTTGCCAGCAAGGAGACCCAACATGTCCGATGACCGCCTGATCGTAGCCCTTGACGTCCCGAACGCTCTGCAAGGTTTGGCGATGGCCGAACGATTGGGTGATGCGGTGTCGTTCTACAAGATCGGGCTGGGAATGCTGACAGGCGGCGGTCTGGCTTTGGCGAATGAACTGAAACAGGACCATGGCAAGCGCATCTTTCTGGACATGAAGCTGTTCGACATCGGCAACACGGTGGAAAACGCGGTGCGGGGTCTGGCGCAGTTCGATCTGGATTTCCTGACCGTCCATGGTGACCCACATGTGGTGCGCGCGGCGAAAGAAGGTGCATCCGGCAAAGACCTTAAAATCCTCGCGGTGACGATCCTGACCTCGCTGAACCGCGATGATCTGGATGCCAGCCTGTTGAAGGCAGGCGACGTGCAGGATCTGGTGGTTGAGCGCGCGGCCAAAGCGCTGGAGGCCGGGGCCGATGGTGTGATCGCCAGCCCGCAAGAGGCGGCGCTGATCCGCGCCCTGCCCCAGGCCAAGGGCCGCTTGATCGTGACACCGGGCGTCCGCCCTGCCGGGGCTGCTCTGGGCGATCAGAAACGCGTGGCAACGCCTGCCAGTGCGATCGGCGACGGGGCGGATCATATTGTCGTTGGGCGTCCGATCTATCAGGCCGATGACCCGAAGGCCGCAGCCGAGGCCGTTCTGGCCGAGTTAAAATCATTGACACGGCACTGATCGCAGACGGGCATTCAACGCCTCAGACCCGCGAAACGGCAGCGATATCTTTACCTTAGGTCAGCAGGGGGGAATATTCCCCTGTTTTCCCCCTGTGCCCGAAACCACACAAACCCGGTGCAAGTTTTGGGGAATGACCCTGTCACCTATCTAAATATAGCGCTTTGAGCGATTCTGGGGCGGAGTTACTCCCCAACGGACCGCCTCTTCCTGTGGTTCGTTACCTTCCCCCCGCCCCAAGCGGGGGGTTTTCTTGTCGGCCAGTATCTTGCTTCTGACAGCCCGATTTCTGAACTGCTGGCAATGCTTCTGTTGCGTTCATGCAAAAGCCGTTAGACACTATAGCTTCGAACACCCAGAGCCCCCTTTCGGGTCGGGAAAAGTAGCCATGCCCACGATCTGCCGCGATTGCCTGACCAGTTTCCCGGACGCGCCGCGCTGCCCGTCCTGCGGTAGCCCGCGGCTGAAATCACACCCTGAGCTGTTTGACCTGTCGATTGCGCATATGGATTGCGATGCGTTCTATGCCTCGGTTGAAAAGCGCGACAATCCTGAATTGGCGGACAAGGCAGTGATTGTGGGCGGCGGGCGACGCGGGGTCGTTTCAACCGCTTGCTACGTGGCCCGCATCCGAGGGGTGCGCTCGGCCATGCCGATGTTCAAGGCGCTGCAGCTGTGTCCGGACGCTGTGGTGATCAAGCCGCGCATGTCGGTCTACGCCGAGGTCTCCCGTCAGATCCGCGCGATGATGGATGAGCTGACGCCCAAGGTAGAACCCCTATCGCTGGACGAAGCTTTCCTGGATCTGTCCGGCACCGAACGTCTGCATGGCGCGCCGCCTGCAGTGATGTTGGCGCGTCTGGTCAAGCGCATGAAGGATGAATTGGGGCTGACCGGCTCCATCGGGTTAAGCCACAACAAGTTTCTGGCCAAGGTCGCCTCGGACCTGGACAAGCCGCGGGGGTTTTCCGTGATCGGGAAGGCCGAGACATCTGACTTCCTGCACGACAGGCCCGTCAGGTTGATCTGGGGCATCGGCCCGGCAGCGCAAGAGTCGTTGGAGCGCGCGGGGATCCGTACCTTCTCGGACCTGCTGCGCTGGGATCAAGAGGCGCTGACCGTCCGGTTCGGATCGATGGGGTATCGCCTGTGGCATCTGGCACGCGGCCAGGACAAGCGCCGGGTCTCGGCCCATGAACCGATGAAGTCGATCAGCAACGAAACCACGTTTTTTGAAGACACCGCGAACCTCGAGATTCTGGATGGGCATCTGTGGCGCATGGCGCTGAAGGTTTCGGACCGGGCAAAGGCCAAGGATATGGCGGGCCGGGTGGTGACGCTGAAACTGAAGAAGGCCAATCACAAGATCATCACGCGCCGCGTTTCGCTGCGCGATGCGACTCAGATCGCGGATCGCATCTACAGAACCGCGCGCGGGCTGTTCGATCAGGTGGGGGATCAGGGTCCCTATCGTTTGTTGGGATGCGGGTTGTCCGATCTGTGCCCGGCGGATCAGGCGGATATCTCGGGCGACCTGCTGGACCCTAACGCGACACGCAGGTCTCAGGCCGAGCGCGCCACGGATGAGATTCGCAAACGGTTCGGAAGTGATGCAATCGTGAAAGGCCGCGCCCTGCGGTGACGCCTATTCCGCGGCCAGCCGCCGCGGTTGGGAACCGATCTCGGCAATCTCGGCGATCACTTGCCGCAGTATCTTGGAGAAAGCCATGAAGTTGGCATTGGGCGAGATCGTATCTTCGTTCATGTAGATGGCGCGGTCGATCTCAACCTGAATGGCATGTTGCTGCCGACCGGGGCGACCATAGGTTTGGGTCACATAGGCCCCTGCAAAAGGCGCATTCCGCGCCACGACCAACCCGGCCGACGCAAAGGCAGATTCGATTCGATCCACGATCGCGGTTGACGCCGAAGCGCCGAAACGATCGCCCAGCACAATCTCGGGGCGTGAGCTACGCCCGGTGCTGGCCATCGCCACCGCCTCATGCGGCATCGAATGGCAATCGACCAGAATCGCCTGCCCGAATGTCGCATGTGACTCCGCCAGCAAGGCCTTGAGACGGCTGTGATAGGGCCGCCAGTAGGTATCGATGCGCAAGCGCGCCTCATCCATGGTCAACTTCCCGCGATAAATCGCCCGCCCATTTGCCACCACGCGGGGAATCACTCCAAGCCCCGAGGCCACGCGCGGGTTGTGCCCTTGCCGTTTTGCGCCTTGAATCAGGGCCGGGTCCAGCTCATCCGCGCTGCGGTTGAGGTCCAGGTAAGCCCGCGGCATCGCCGCCTTGATCAGCGGTGCCCCGAAATCCGTGGCCGATGCAAAGAGTTGATCTACAAAAGCATCTTCCGAGGATCGAATCATATCAGACCCCAGAACCGAGCTTTTAAGAAGCGCCTCCGGATAGTCACGGCCACTATGCGGCGATGAAAAAACCACGCATGAACTGCGGTTTTCGGGCATATCCAGAAAATAAGAAGGATTCTTCATGGTCTCTCCGTGTTCGGGATTAACATAGACTGGAAAATAGTTCTTCCAAACCCCTTGAACCCCTTTGCGACTCCTTTTATAGACCCCGCTACCGGCGCGGGTATCCGCGCCCCATTTCGTTATGGGGCAGTGCACGCAATGGGACATGGGCGGTTAGCTCAGCGGTAGAGCACTTCGTTGACATCGAAGGGGTCACAAGTTCGATCCTTGTACCGCCCACCATTTTTTCACTGCTTCGGCTTGCCGGGGCACCCGACAAACCCAGGCGCTGGCCACGTCTTTGATGAAGGCGCCGCAGATTGGAGACAGACCCATGAAGGTCAAGAACTCGCTCCGCTCGCTCAAGAATCGGCACCGTGATTGCCGTATTGTGCGTCGCAAAGGCCGCGTCTACGTGATCAACAAGACGCAGCGCAAGTTCAAAGCTCGCCAGGGCTAAGAACTGCACATACCTATTCGAAAGAACCGCGCCCTTGGGTGCGGTTTTTTTGTGCCTACGTGCTTCGTTCAGGGTCGCTGCTCAAGGCGCCCGATATGTCGCACAATTTTTGTCGGGTTTTGCTTGCAAACCAAACTCAATGCTTTAATTGAGTGTTTAACTCGGGTTTACCCCGGTGGAATACTCAATGTTGGGAGCAATCATGTTTAAATCCACGACCTGTATCGCGGCTGGCCTTGCAGCCATGGTCGCCACATCTGCCGCAGCAGAGGGCGAACTGAACATCTATTCGTCGCGTCACTACGACACCGACGAGCGCCTCTATTCGGATTTCGAGGATGCAACCGGCATCACCATCAATCGTATCGAAGGCAAGGCAGACGAGCTGATCGCGCGTATGGAAGCCGAGGGCGTGAACTCCCCTGCCGATATTCTTCTGACCGTCGACACCTCGCGGCTTGAGCGCGCGAAGAACGCGGGCGTGCTGCAGACGATCGACAGCGCCGTTCTGGAAGAGCGTATCCCGTCGAACCTTCAGGACAGCGACAACCAGTGGTTCGGTTTCTCGCAGCGCGCGCGCATTATTTTTTACAACAAAAACGCAGTCTCCGAGCCGCCGCAAACCTACGCTGATCTGGCAGACCCCAAATACAAGGGTCAGCTGTGCATCCGCTCCAGCACCAATGTCTACAACCAGACCCTGCTGGCATCGATCATCGAAAACGCCGGATCCGAAGCCGCCAAAACCTGGGCCGAAGGCGTAGTGGCAAACATGGCGCGTGACCCGCAAGGCGGCGACACCGACCAACTGCGCGGTGTTGTCTCGGGTGAGTGTGACCTTGCCGTGGCCAACACCTACTACTTTGCCCGCGCGATCCGGAAAGACGTCGATGGCGTCTCGGCCGAGCGTGACGTGATCGGTTGGTTGTTCCCGGATCAGGACGGCAATGGCGCGCATGTGAACCTGTCGGGTGGCGGTGTTGCCGCCAATGCACCGCACAAGGACAACGCCGTCAAGTTCCTGGAATATCTAGCAAGCGATCAGGCGCAGCAGTATTTCTCGGCCGGCAACGACGAATACCCAACGGTTGAGGGCGTCGCCATTTCCGATTCCGTGGCCGAGCTGGGCGATTTCAAAGCAGACGAGGTCAATCTGTCTGCCGTCGCCAAAAACCTGCCCGAAGCGCAGAAAACCTTCAACGAGGTTGGTTGGAAGTAAGCTTTCTCCCTCCTCCCAAATTACGAAGGGCGCGATTAATTCCGCGCCCTTTTTCTTTTGCAATATTCTATTTAGAGCGTAAGCCAGCCCCTTGATCCGGACCGTTTGGATGTAGAATCCGTTCCTGTTTCTTTCTCGTGATTAGGTTGTGGTCAAAGCCTGCTGAGCGGAGCCCTTGTGTAAACTCGACGATAGGTAACTGATGTTTCAGCTTGTGAAAGACCTTCGTTGCTTTGGCTATATCCAAACCTCTATTTTTTCTCTTAAATCAACTGCGACAACTGAAGTTAATAAACAGTGCTTCAAGGAAGTACTGCCAGCAGTACTTTTAGCGCCACGATGCTTCAAAACCCACCTACACGATCAATGAGCCAGTACATCGACACCGAACCGATGCCATAAGCGGTAACCAGCGTTGTCACTTGACTGATCGGAAGGGTAAAAAAACGCCAGATCATAACCAGGACAGCCAAAAAACCGATAAAACACAGCTGACCGGCTTCGACGCCGAGGTTGAATGCCAGCAATGCCGCTGGAATATCGTTCGGGGGCAGCCCAATATCAGACAGAGCGCCTGCAAATCCAAGGCCGTGCAAAAGCCCAAACCCGAAACAGAATATCCAAGGTTGCCGCTTTGAAAGTCGCAGCTGGCCTTCGTCATCCTTGACGATCTCGATCGCCAGAAAAACGATTGAAAGGGCGATTATGGCCTCGACCGGTGGGCCGGGGATATTCAAAACCCCAAGCGTAGCCAGCGCCAGAGTTATTGAATGTGCCAGAGTGAATGCGGTTACCGCACCCACCAACCTCCGAGTGTCACGGACAAGCATAAACAGCGCGAAAACAAACAGCAGGTGATCCCAG
Organism: Ruegeria sp. YTSC192; assembly: GCF_059609705.1. Lineage (NCBI taxonomy): Bacteria > Pseudomonadati > Pseudomonadota > Alphaproteobacteria > Rhodobacterales > Roseobacteraceae > Ruegeria > Ruegeria sp. YTSC192. The sequence goes on along the minus strand of NZ_JBXWMG010000017.1, from coordinate 37,064 downwards.
CCTTCCAGTATGTGCTCAAATCCCAACAGGAAATACGCACCAAAAACAGCCCAGGTTGTCTGTTCGAAAGGTATTTTCTGAACCACCACATCCGGCGTGAAACGGAGCGTTGCAGGGTCTGATCCCAAAGCCTGCACACGCATCAGTACATCGTTCTTCTGGGCCTCCAATCCCTCAATCATGATGGATTGGCCCGCGATGTTCGCGCTGCACACCGCCACCCAGGATGAAACCCAAGCCCGATTTTCCGCAGCCGGGTCGGGGCCACGGGCCGGAGTGCAACTACTCGGCAATACTGCATCAATCGCCATCGGTTGACCATTCACATCAGGTTTTCGCCAATGAACGCTCCACGTATCGGATTCAATTTGGTGAACGTCCAAATAGCCCGGGTCAAGCGCGTGGGCCGTAACACTACCTGCTGGCCACATGCAAAGCAGGGCAAGCAAAAGGCAATACATCGCCCTCATTTGATCTGACCCGAGAGATATGGGGTTTCAATCGTGTAGTTGTCGGCGAGTGTCTGATATTGCGCCTGTGCCAGATCTTCACCCATCGCGCGCTGCCAATCCTGCAACACCGCACTGCGAATGTCATTCAGAGGCGGCAATCGACCGGGTTCGACGGCCAGAATCTGAATTAAGTGCTTTCCGTAGCCCGATTGGATCGGCCCTTCCCACTCACCCTCTTTCAGATTTTCGATGTCATCAGAGAACCCGACGCCAAAGACGGAATCGATCACTCTTTTGGTGGTCAGAGGCATTGATGCAGGAAGCAATGACGAGCCCCCCAAATCTGGCGGGGGTCGCCCGGCGCGCAATGCTGCCAGTATTTGCTCAATTTCGTCTTCACTTGGTTCCTCACCCAGAAAGACTTGATTGAAGGCCATTTTGACGGGTGTAGCGTAGCGTTCCGGGTTTTGCTTAAGGAAAGCCTCCAGATCCTCGTCTTGCGGGGTAACTGATGCCGCAATCGCTTTGGTCAGAAAGTCCATCTTTTGACTTAGTCGTGACCTGATCACCGTATCTCCGCGATCCAGGCCCAGCTTTCTCGCCTCTCTGACCAGAACCTCTTCGCGAACTGTGGCGTCGACCAGAGCCTTCAGTTCGGCCTCGCTCGGTTGGCGGTTCCGCCGTGCTTCAAACCCGGCCACCAAACGCGCAACGTCGTTTTCGTTGATCATGATCGTCTCGAGGGCTTCAGCGGTCTTGTTTTCTGGCGCAACAATATGAAACAAAATGAAAATAGCCATTCCGATCAGAAAGAAATGGAACAAAGGTTCTTTCAAAAATCGCATGAGGACTCTCGCGTGAAAAGTATACCAGTTCTTTGAATCAAGGCACATGGCCGATGAGGTTTGGCAAGATCCCGCATACTCGGCAATTTTCCGACATCTGACTTATGTGCCGGGACAGATACATCCATCCCGGCGTCTGAATGATCCTTGCAGCCTGATGTCACTCGGACGGCGTGTACCAGATGGGCGAGGAATAAGCGCGTTCCTGATGTGTAAGGACCGCGTCTTCGGGCAATTCAGCACCAAATCTCAGCTTGTCGTACAGCACCCAGCGCGGGGTCGGGATTTCAATGGCACGCACATAGTAGAATGCCCGTGCATCCGGATCGAATTCCGGGTCAGTCCAAACCGTTACAAGTTCGGCCGTACCAATTGTGTTGGTCCAGCTGGCAGTATCAACATCCACTGTGTTTCCAACCGCCGGGATCTTACCGTTCTGATCAGCGACCCGGTCATCCGACCATGCCACATCATAGACTTTCTCGTGCAATTCGCCTTCGGAATCGAGCCATCCTTTTACCACCTGTACGCGGTCCAGGTTGGCGCCAACCGGATCGCGCAACGCAGCGATCAGGAAGGACGGCGCCCCTTCACTTTCGCGAGGACGCAAGTCCGAGCCCATGGGAACACCCTTGGTATAGCCCACATCTGCAAGGAATCGCGTTTCAACATCAGCGTCATTGAAATCCCACCCACCAAAGAACCGCAGCCCGATCCGGGGGCCGGTGGTCGCATAGGTCTCGCGCCGTTTGAACGCATCGAAGATCGCAGCGCGCGAATTCTCGGTCGCCCAGACGGCAGTGTATCCAGATGCGACAAGAAGGTCGCCCGGAATCTCGCCGAGATCATTGGCAATGAAAGGATGTTTGATCCGCGTGGCCGACGGCTCGACACTGACGGATTTTCCGAAAAAGTTGTCTTCTTCAGCTGTGGCCAAGGACGTATGGCTGTCAGTTGCCCCACCCAAGCCGAACTTGTACGGGTTCACACCGAACTTTTCTTCCAGCATCAAGCCGCGCTTCAGTGCTTCTCTGGCATATTCACCAGCTAGCATATCCTCGGATTTCAGTTCGGTAATGTCGAGGTTGCCAACGTCCCAATTTTCGTAATCCGCAAACTCATCATCCGGGCTCAGGAACGGGTGTGCTTCGCCGTCACCTTTGATTTGCGTGATCTCATAGTGGGGCTCCCATTTCGCACGAGCGGCCACGTAGTCCGCGTCGACCTTGCCGCCGTGATAGGTGTCTTCAGTTGGGAACATCCATCCATTCGACAGGTTGCCGTTATGGGCAAAGGCAAATGCGCGTCCGCCAGTTGTCTCCTGATACTCTTCAAGCCATGCGTAAAGCGCCTTTGGGTCCGTGTCGCCGAAGGGAGGCTGCGTGACCGGGGGCACCATCTGAAGGGCTCTGATTGGCCCGTCACGCAGCATGACATTACGGTGCAGATTGAAACCCTTCGGGACCGAGGTCCACTCGAACCCGATGAAGGCGGTAAATGTTCCGGGGTCGTTGTGCCGTTCCGCGGCCTGAACAATATGTTCCCAGGTAAAGGAAAAGGCGTCCGCGCCGGGGCTGTAGGACTCCAGCAAGATCTCCGGCAGGGTCATTTGCGAAAAATTGGTTATGATGTCGAAGGCTGTTTTGCCGGCCTCTTCGCCACCTGCCTTATACCCCTCATACCATTCCAAACCTTTTGGGTCGGCCAGAATGCCGGGCTTTCCGGCCTGAAGATCCGGGGCGAACCCCATCAGATCCGTGTGATCCGTAAGGACCATCCAATCCAATGGCCGTGCCAGCCTCACAGGTTGGCCGGTGGATGAGATTACCTGCTCACCCTTGGCAAACCGCCAGGCATCATCCGGCAACAAGGTGTTTCCAAAGGCCCCGGCGTCCAAGGAAAGTCCGGTGTGAAGATGAGAGTCCCCCCATAGCGGGCGTTCCGGGAATTCACGATTGGCATATGGGGAATAGGGTTGTTCTGGAAACAGCCCCTCAGCAGCCTCTTCGCTCGGAACAGCGTCTGCCAAGACAGCCGTAGGAAACAATACCAGTGAAAGTAAACAAGCAGATATCCGAAACATTGTGACCTCCCAAATCAACAATACTCAGCTGTGACAATAGGATTATATAGTAAACAACTTTATATTCAGATTATTTTATATCAACTTAAATCGTTTTCTGAGAAAATTTTCCCAACTCACTGCTTTGTTGCTGTCGGCAAAGCTTGGGCTCGGTAAAACAGATTTCTCAGTCGCAATACAAAATAGGTCAGTCGAGGCTGCTTTGCGAACCCAAGACCACGTTGAGAACGAACAATGTTGCAGGGTCCACCTTGTTTTCGGCGACTATGGCCTCAAACTGCGGGTGCAATTGGGTTCGGCCCCAACTTCGCGCTGCAACGGCGATTGGAATTGCCAAGCCGGGGTCGCTTTCAAGCGCTTCAGAAAATACCCCGAGTATCTCGTCTCGAAGTTCTGGGTGGGACGTTCCGGCTTCCGACAAAGCGCGTATAAACAACCGCTTGCGTTCCAGCTTCGTTTCAGGATCTCGAATGACGCGATTAATTGCGCTGATCGCGGACGCTCGGTCTGTTTCTATACCAGCCAAAGCCCACTCAAAGGTATTTGCGGTTCCAGATTGCAAGATCTCGGTAAATCGTGAACGCACGATCGAGGCTGCCTGTGGGTTGGCTTGCAAGCCGAGCAAACGAATTGCGACGGGCACGTACCTAAACCGGTTCAGGTTATTGATTTCCTCCATAATCTGGCTGGTTGAAACGTGCCCTCCTATCGGGCGCACGAGTTCATAAGGTGCACGACCAATTTCAATCATTGCTGTGTTGTGCAGAACGTGATCCGGGTGCCAAAGATATTCCGCGAAGAAGGAGACCCTATCAGGGGCGTCAGTCGCTCCAAATACCCAATGCACGCCCAGAAATCTCAGTCTTTCAACAAACTCATTTCTATCAGAGTTCATTGTGAAAATTCGTTTCCAACCCTTCGAGAAGCTACGTCCGGCACTGTCCTTGTAGCTTGCACCATAAGTCAGAAGAACAGTTTTCGCTGGATCAGAGTGAAACGCACGCCTCGTAACGCTATCAATCAGAAACGGGATATCCGGTATTGTTTGGAGTTGGTCTTCGGTGCCTCTCAGGATTTTCTGTACCGAGAATCTAAACGGATTATCCGGTGCCTCCCCAGCCAACACAACGACTTCGGCCGAAAGGATGTGATCTGCAAGTGAGGCCTCCGGCAACTCCACGCAAACCGCGCACGCGTGCGACGCTCGTGGCGTCATCAGCCCAACGAAACAAGCGAGAATGACTAGTAGTTTCCCAATTATCTGGCGCATTAGACTTCTTCGTCATGCTGAAAAACAAGCTTCAACAACGACACGATATCAGAAACATCCAATTCACTACACAGTCAATTTTCTGCATATAAGTGCCGGGTATTTGAAACGGTGGCCTCGTCGGAGAACGTCCAGTGACGGGATAGGTGCGATGGTTTCGGTTTTGCGTCGTCGACCAACAGGACAAAAAGTCAATTGCGGTTGGTGTCCGTCGTCAGGGCTTTTCGGAGAGCTGAGGCGTTTTTGTAGCGGAGGCTCTGGTTCGGTTTCTGTTTGAGTTTAGGCAGCCGCGGCTTGGTGCTGCAACCGGCGTTTTCGGATTGTTTGTTTCTTGATCTCCCCTCTCATCTTCATGATAGACGTCGGCGGGTGTCAGGTTGGCTAGGCTCTCGTGGTAGCGATGGTTGTTGTAGTGATCGACGAAGGCGCTGATCTGGCGTTCTAAAGCGTTGCGGGTTTGACCTGAATCACCAAGTGACACGAATGTCCCGAGAACGCTGAAAGCGTCGTGGTAGGGTAAACTTCCAATCTGAGTGAAACTTCATTGAATTGCGCTACTCCTATCAGAACATGGTTTACCAAGTACGGTACACGCAGCATGAAAACCCAATTCGCAAGTTGGGCTCTCTACCGCCGTTCTCTGCGGCTCGCACCGACTGGCGGTCAGAGCCCCAACCGGCCATTGCCCTCTGGGTGAATGCCAACGCAGCATCCGTTCGCGGTTGCGATAGATAGATCCTCAGCGAGGCAGGAATTCCCTCGGACCAAACCTTCAAAAATGCCAATTCTGGCAAATTTCCAACCGCTCTTTCGCTGAGGGCTGCTTCGACAATCGAGTCACAAAGCAAAATCGGCAATCATTACATTCGGAGCACTGGCTGTTTCCGAAATTTGCCACCATTAAATGCGATTGGATTTTCGCGATGGTATCATGGTTTGGTCTCTGATCGCCTAAGGTTTCAACTCAAATATCTTTTCCGAGCCTGAGCGCATCGTAGATTGCAGCATGTGTGTTGCGTGCACTGACAGCATCGCCGATGCGGAACAGTTGAAATGTTCCGTCGGGATTGCTGATCACGGTCTGCTGACGTCCGGCAGTCAGCGCGTCATAATCCACAGCCCCCCCGTTGGTCGATAGCGGTTTCAGCTCGAAATAGAGATCGTCCAACGGCAGGGTGCCATAGTTCACTACGATCTGATCATAATGCTGTTCGCGTTTGTGGGCGCTGTAATCCGTACCGATCGTGGCCTTCAGTTTGTTACCGCTCTGATCAATGTCCAACAGGCGGCGCGCGACTGTGAATGTCGTGTCCTTGTCCTGCAAACTGCGCATATAGGGCACCAGATTCATCCCCATAATGTCAGGGGCAAAAGTCCGGTCCGGGGTCATCACTTCGACCTTTGAACCTGCATTGGCAGCTACTTCTGCGGCCATCAGGGCGGGGTGATCCCCGGTTTCGTCGTAAATCAGCACGTGGTCGGCTGGCTTTACATCGCCTGCAATCAGATCCCAGGCGCTGATGGCAAGGGACTGTTCCTTGCCCGTTTCAAACAGCTCCATATTCGGCAACCCGCCCGTTGCGATGATGACAACATCGGGATCAAGCGCCGTGACATCCGCGGCGTCAGCGAAGGTGTTGAAATGAAACACCACATCACGGGCCGCGCATTGGGTCATGCGCCAGTCAATGATGCCGATCATTTCGGCGCGTCGCTTGTTCTGTGCGGTCAGGCGGATCTGGCCGCCCGGGTCGGGCTGAGCTTCGAAAACGGTCACGTGATGGCCCCGTTCAGCGGCAACGCGCGCGGCCTCAAGCCCGGCCGGTCCGGCCCCCACGACAACGACCTTGCGCCGCGTTTCGGCTGGCTCGATATCATGGGGCATACTCAGTTCGCGCCCCGTGGCGGGGTTGTGGATGCACAGCGCCTCACCCGCCTGATAGATCCGGTCCAGACAATAGGTGGCACCGACGCAGGGACGAATGTCATCTTCGCGCCCTTCGATGATTTTCTTGACGATGTGTGGATCGGCCATATGCGCGCGGGTCATGCCGACCATATCCAGAAGCCCGGCTGATACGGCGTGCCGGGCGGTGGCCACATCGGGAATGCGTGCGGCGTGAAAGGTCGGCATGCCGGTGGCCTTTTTTACCTCGCCTGCGAAATCCAGATGCGGTGCGCTTCTCATGCCCTGAACGGGGATCACATCCGTCATCGCCGGGTCTGTGTGAATACGCCCCCGGATCACGTTCAGAAAATCGACCATCCCGCAGCCGGCCAGGTGTTTGGAAATCTCGATGCCTTCTTCGGGTGTGATGCCGCCTGCCTCGGCTTCATCCGCAGTATAGCGCAGCCCGACTATGAATTCGTCACCCACCCGGTCACGGATCGCGTGCAGCACGTCCATAGGGAATTTAAGCCGCGATTCCAGTGACCCGGCCCCATATGGACCATCAAGATCGTTGGTCAGAGGTGACCAGAACTGATCCATAAGATGGCCATAGACCTGCAGCTCGACCCCATCCATGCCGCCTGCCTTCATCCGTTCGGTGGCATCCGCGAAATCTGTGATGATCCGCGCGATGTCCCAATCTTCGGCCAGTTTCGGATAGGCACGATGGGCGGGTTCACGGTGTTTGGACGATGAAACCGACGGCAGCCAATCCCCCTTGTTCCAGCCGGTGCGGCGGCCCAGATGGGTCAGCTGGATCATCACGGCGCTACCGTGTTCGTGGCAGGCATCCGTCAGATCTTTGATCCACGGAACGACCTCATCTTTATACGCAAGAATGTTGTTGAAAACGGGTGGAGAGTCTTTGGAGACTGCCGCCGAACCTGCAGTCATAGTCAGCGCAACACCCGCCTTGGCCCGTTCAGCATGATACGCAGCATAGCGCGCTTTCGGCATCCCGTCCTCGGGGTAAGCCGGTTCATGGCTGGTGGTCATGATGCGGTTTTTCAGTGTCAGATGCTTGAGCTGATAGGGCTGGAGTAGTGGGTCTTGGCTCATGGCTCGACTCCTCTGGCATTGCGTGTTTGCGCCGGACAGTATTGCAGATTTTCGGGAAGGGCGACCTAAGAAATGATCGGAATCAAAAGGCGATATTCTGTGTGAGAGGCTGGCGTATGTTCAGATTTCAAACCCTCCGTCATAGGCGCCATATTGCGCAAGGCATGGTTTCAAAATACTGCTGGACCAAGTTTCGAGGCCAGCGGGAGAGGTCATGAGTGAGCAACTGGCGAACCAGAGCTATCGGACTATTGAACATTGCTGGATCGACATGCCTGATGGCGTGCGTCTTGCTGCGCGGATCTGGCTGCCTGTCACTGCTGAAACACAGCCGGTTCCGGCGGTGTTTGAATATATTCCCTATCGCAAGGTCGATATGGTGCGCGCCCGGGATGAACGCAATCACCCCTATCTGGCGGCCCATGGTATTGCGGCCATTCGCGTCGATATGCGCGGATCGGGCGATAGCGAAGGGCATATGCCCGATATGTATAGCAGCGACGAGCTGGGCGATGCCCGCCACGTGATCAACTGGCTGGCGGATCAGCTGTGGTGCAATGGCAGGGTGGGCATGTTTGGCACGTCCTGGGGGGGCACTGCCAGCCTTCAGGCCAATATTGATGCACCCGATGCCCTCAAGGCGATTGTCGCTGTTTGCGCCACTCATGACCGATATGAGGATGACATTCACCACATGGGCGGCTGTGTACTGGCAGACAGTGTGGAATGGGGTACAACGCTGCCGACTATTCTGGGCGCGCCGCCCACGCCCAATGTGGGCGATGACTGGCAGGCGCTGTGGCAGGATCGGCTGGATAAGCTGACATTTCCACTGGAACCCTGGCTGGCGAATGAGGATCGCGGCGCCTTCTGGCGCCATGGTTCAGTTATCCATCAGGCTGACCGTCTGACCGCTCCAATACTGGCTGTGGGTGGCTGGGCGGATCGGTATTCCAACTCGGTCATGTCACTTGTCAACGCCCGTCCTGATCTGGCCTGGGGCATCGTTGGCCCTTGGGGGCACCACTATCCGGATCATGGTCACCCGGCCCCGGGCATCGGCTTTCAACCCGTGATGCTTGACTGGTGGCGGCATTGGCTGTTCACCGATGAACCCGATGCATTGCACTGGCCAAGGTTGCGAACCTGGGTGCGTGAGTTTGAAACCCCTGCTGACGCCATTGAGCAACGCGCCGGAAGTTGGATTCAAAGTGACAGCCCGACGCAGACGACGCGCTCGGTTGAATGGCATCTCTCAAACGATGACCTGTCGCACGAGCAGGCAAAGATTGATCTGACAGTTCCTTCGGACTTGACTGTTGGGTCGGCGGGGGCGGATACCGGATATTTCGGGCGCTTTGGCGGTCTGCCGTCGGATCAGCGGGAGGATGATGCTGCCTCGCTTGTCTTTGACACTGCGCCTCTGACGCAGGACTGCGTGATATACGGTGCGTCCGAGCTGACGCTTACACTGGAAACCACGGCACCACGCCGGCAGCTGTGCGTGCGTCTGTGTGATGTGGCCCCTGATGGCACGTCTTCGCGGATCACCTGGGCCCTGCGCAATCTGATGCTGGATGATGCGCTGGATGCCCCGGCGGATCTGCCGGACGGGCAGAGGCAGGTGGAGGTGAAGTTTCCAACCATGGCGTACCGTTTGAAGCCGGGACATCGCCTGCGGCTGGCCATATCCGAAAGCTATTGGCCTATGGTCTGGACCCCTCCGGCCCTGGGTGGGGTGAAACTGTTGGCCGGGTGTTTAAGCGTGCCGGTAACAGCGCAGGAACTGGCCCCACTAAGTGCCGAACTGCCCGGGCCCGAGGATTTGCCCGTGGAGAAATCTTTTATCGTGACCCGTGCCGCACAGATTGAACGAACCATCCCCGCGATGCAGGGCGCAGAGCTGCGTTCGGGCTGGTATCAGCCCTATAACGAGGTTCATTATCACGAGATCGACACCGGTTTTGGTTATGAAACCCAGGCGACATATGGAATCCGCCCGGATGATCCCTTGTCGGCCTGGTGTCTGTTCGACCATTCCATGCAGTTCATCCGCCCCGATGGCACGGCCAAAGTCGCCTGTCAGGTTCGGCTAAGCAGTGATGAAGGTGCCTATCACATCACGGCGCATTTCAGCGCAACATGGGAGGGGGAGGTTCTGAAAACCCATGACTGGGCCATGCAGGTGCCCCGGGCATTGGCCTGATGATCTGGATCTGATCCCGGCCCTCAGTTGTTTTCGCCGACCACGGGTTGATACGTCGCCATGTATTTGCGCACCACCGGATCGATCTTGTCGGAATTCATGGGCAACGCGCCGGTCACTTGCAGAGCCTCGCGGGCTGATACGCTTTCCGGGATGCGTTTCCAGATCAACGGCGAGGAATAAGGCGCGAAGCGAGGGCGGGCGGCCACACCCATGACCTGACCTTTCAAAAACCGGATCTGCTGGCGATGCGCCTGAAACAGGATGGATTCCGAAATTGCGCCATCGTCGCTATAGGCCTGTTCGATGTGATAAATGCGGTTCGCCTTGAACGCCACAAGCCCGGCATAACGGGTACGCGTGCGGATTGTGCCGTCCTGATTGGTGGCACGTTCAAATGAATGCGAAACCACATAGCCCTGATCCTCGGTCAATCGCACAAGCGAGCGGAAAATCTGATCAGGCCAGGACGGTGTTCGGAAATAGGCGTGATAGCTGCCCAGAAACCGGCGCAATGGATTTGCCTGATTGCGAAACATCTTGGTGACGATAGAGGCAGGGCCAAGGTTCACTTCGGGCTTTGAATGAACGAACCGCTCCAGAAAATCCTCATGATCCGCCATCAGGTCATGTTCGGTCACGTCGAAATACCGCGTGATGCGATGCAGGTTATGCGCCGATGGCATTCCATGACCGTTGATATACCGGTTGAACTGTTGGCGGTTGATGCCGATGTCACGGCAAATCTGGGCAAAGCTGCCGGTCTGCGCACAAAGACTGCGGAGATTCCTGAAAAAATGTTCATTCATAGTGCGGTTCGTAAACACTTGTAAGCCAGATAGCAAACTTATGTATAAAGTCGCTTACTTTCGCTTACTTCGCGTTTCTCAAATCTCGGAGAATACTGGCGTTCTTCGGGAGGAAGCATGTCGAATCAGCAAACAGTCATAGAAAATGAATGGATCACCCTGCCCGATCAGCGGCGTTTGGCGGCGCGGATCTGGATGCCTGCGGGGCAGGGGCCGTTTCCGGCCATTCTGGAATATCTGCCGTATCGAAAACGCGATGGCACAGCCCCACGTGATGAAACCACGCACCGTGTTTTTGCCGATGCAGGATATGTCTGCGTGCGGGTCGACATTGCAGGCACCGGTGACAGTGAGGGCATCTTTGACGACGAATATTCCGAACAGGAGCTGAGCGACGGCGAGAATGTTCTGGCCTGGATCGCAGCGCAGGACTGGTGCGACGGCAAGATCGGCATGATCGGTATATCCTGGGGTGGGTTCAACGGGCTGCAACTGGCCTATCGCCAACCTGAATCGCTCAAAGCGGTGGTATCGGTGGCCTCGACCACGGATCGCTATGCAGATGACATCCACTTTATGGGTGGCTGTTTGCTGAGCGACAATGTGAACTGGGCCAGCCAGATGTTTGCCTATCTGTCGCGCCCAGCCGACCCCGAGCTGCGCGCCGATTGGCGCGAAGATTGGGTACAGCGCATGGAAACCCTGCCCTTCATGGCGTTGGACTGGCTGAAACATCCGACGCGGGATCAGCAGTGGAAACATGGATCGGTCTGCGAGGACTGGTCACGGATAAAAGTGCCAGTGCTGGCCATTACCGGCTGGGCGGATGCCTATGTGAACACGCCGCAAGCGCTGGTCGAAAACCTGCAAAGCCCTGCCAAGGCATTGGTCGGCCCGTGGGAACACCGCTATCCGCATATCTCCAAGCTGGATCCGTCGGATTTCCACTCGGAAGTCATCGGCTGGTTTGATCGCTGGCTCAAAGGCGAGGAAAACGGCGCAGAAGATCTGCCCGATTATCGCGCCTTCATGCAGGAACATTTCAATCCCACGCCTCAGAACGGCCCACGGCAGGGTCGCTGGATCGCAGAGGAACAATGGCCGTCGCCCAATATTCGGGAAGAAACCCTGTACCTTGGTGACGGGTCGCTTGGCAAAACCGTCAGTGACGTGCAGGTCGCCATCTCCAGCCCTGCGCATATCGGGCAGGCAAGTGGGTATTTCTGCGCAGGAATGCGGGTAGATAATGAACTGCCCGGGGATCAGGCAGGGGATGATGCGCTATCCGCCTGTTTTGAACTGGCCATTGACGCGCCGCTGGAACTGATGGGGCGCCCCCGGTTGAAGATTGCCTTCAGCGTGGATCAGCCAGTTGCCCAGATCGTAGCGCGGCTGTGTGATGTGTCGCCCGAAGCTGTGTCGCAGCGGATCAGCTATCGCCCGCTGAACCTGACCCATTATCGCAGCCACGAAACACCCGAGGCCCTGGTGCCCGGACAAGTGTACGAGGCCGAGTTCGAGATGAACGCCTGTGCCCACCACCTGCGCGCGGGTCATGTGCTGCGGCTGGCGCTCTCGACATCCTATTGGCCGATTGTTTGGCCAACCCCCAAACCGGTGACCATCACATTGCATGGTGCGGGCAGCGCGCTGCATCTGCCGGTGCGCAATGTGACGGAGGAGCCCGTGCCCTGCAATCCGGGCCCGGCGATGGCCTATCCGGTTTTGCAGGCGGAAGAGTTGCGTGCAACCGATGATACGTCAGAGATGCTGGTGCAGGCTGATGGCACGGTCACGCTTGATACTTTTGACGATTATGGCAAGACGCGCGATCCTTATCACGGGCTGATCTCGGGCAGCCACGTAAAGATGCATTATGGCATCCACCCGGACGATCCGACCTCGGCCACATTCCGCACACAGTGGAATTTCACCTTTGAACGCGACGGCTGGCAGGTATCGATTGATACTGAAAACGAAATGACCTGCGATGAGGATAACTTCTATCTTCGGCGCAAACTCAGCGCCACTGAAGGCGAAGAGCAATCCGAAGTCCTGACGAAGGAGTGGCGGGAAACCGTTCCTCGCGGGCTTCTATGAATATCCAAGCAAAGGGAGACAGAGATGAAACTTGAATGGATCAAGGCACCGATGGGGCGCCGGAACTTTCTGAAAGGGGCAACGGCTCTGGGCGCTGCATCGGCCCTGCCTGCGGGTATGGCCACACGCGCCTTTGCCGCAGATGACGGCCCGCTGCGCGTGCGCACCTATGGCGACGCCCCCAACATGGACCCCGCCCACAGTGTTGGCGTTGTCGAAGAAGAAATCCACAGCTCGATCTACAGCAAATTGGTTCAGTACAAGCCGGGTCGCGAATGGGATTATCAGCTCGATGCAGCGGCAATGGTCGAACAGGTCGACGAAACCCACGTGAAATTCGCCCTGCGCGATGACGTTGGCTTTACCAACGGTTTTGGCGCGATGACGGCCGAGGATGTGAAATTCTCGTTCGAACGTGTGATCGACCCGGCCCTGGAATCGCCGCTCAAGCCCGATATGGGCCCGCTCAGCCATGTGGAAGTGACCGGTGAGCGCGAAGGCACAATCGTGCTGAACGAACCATACGCGCCACTCTTCTCGATCGCGCTGACCTATTCGGTGGGAAACATCGTTTCGAAAAAGGCGGTTGAGGCCGCAGGTGGACGTATCGGCAGCAACCCCGTTGCAGAATCCGGACCCTATCTGCGCGACAGCTGGAATGCCAAGGAAAAGACCGTTCTCAAACGGAACCCCGACTGGAAGGGCGACGCACCGGCATGGGATACGATCGAAGTTTACCCGATCGACGATGAAAACACCGCCGAGATCGCGTTTGAGGCAGGCGAGCTGGATTTCAGCCGTGTGTCGCTGGGCTCGGTTGCGCGCTATCGTGATGGTGTGCCCAATGGCGGCACGCTGCTGGAATACCCTTCGCTGTTCTATGTCTGGCTGGGCATGAACCTGGACCACCCCAAACTGCAGAACCAGAAACTGCGTCAGGCCATTCAGCACGCAATCGACGTGCCGACCCTGCTTGAGGCATCCTATTTCGGGGCGGCCGATCCATCGACTGGCATCATCGCACCGGGTCTGCCCGGCAACCGCGAAGCAGGTCTGGTTCCGGCAGAGGCCAACATTGAAAAAGCCATGGCCCTGTTGGCGGAATCCGGCGAAAGCAACGTGTCTCTGACGCTCGATATCCTGAACAAGACGACCTACACCACCATGGCGCAGGTTATTCAGGCGCAACTGGCGCAAATCGGGATCACGCTGGAAATCAACGTGCTTGAATCGGGCGCGTTCTGGGCCAGCGGTGACAATGAGAACCTGCAGATGGTTCTGAACCGCTATTCGATGGCGGCAGATCCGTCCTACGCTACTGCCTGGTTCACAACCGAGCAGGCCGGCGTCTGGAACTGGGAGCGCTTCCGCAACGAAGAGTTCGACAAGCTGCATTCGCAGGCCTCGCAAATCTCGGACCCGGCAGAGCGCGCCGTTCTGTACCAGAAGGCACAGGACCTGATGGAACAAAGCGGTGCCTATCGCTTTATCACGCATGAGGCGACACCGGTTGTGCACTCGTCTCGTGTGGCCCCGGCGTTGCGGCCTGACGGGCTGCCTTTGCTGCGGTACTTCGGCAAGGCGTGATCGCCATCTGAACCACACTCCTGTCCGGCGGCACGGATCGCCGGACAATCAAGAACGACTTGCAGCCAGCTCGGACAAGGGGGCCCGCCGACATGTTGAAATACGCCATAAAACGTTTTGCGTTGGCGGCACTGATCCTGTTTGTCGCTGTGACAACAATGTTCCTGATGATCCGTGCCGTGCCCGGCGATCCGGTGCAGATCATGCTGGGGCCGCGTGCCACACCCGAATTGCAGGCGGCGCTGACGGCCAAGCTGGCGCTGGATCAGCCAATCTGGCGGCAATTGGTGATCTTTTACGGCAACATGCTGCAAGGCGATCTGGGGATCGACGTCTTTTCAGAACGCCCTGTTACCGAAATTGTGTTCCAGCAACTGCCATATACGCTGCAACTGATCTTTGCCGCCATCTTGTGGTCGGCCATTCTGGGCATCGGGCTGGGGGCTTATGCTGCGGCCCATCCGAATACGGCAATTGACCGGTTTGCAGCGGCACTTTCGGTCAGTTTCGTGGCTGCACCAGCCTTTGTGGTGGCGCTTTTGTCGCTGCTGGTCTTTGCGGTGCAACTGAAATGGTTCCCCGCCATCGGTGTGGGCGAAGGGTTCTGGGGCAGGCTGTACCATCTGGTGCTGCCCGCCTTTGCTATCGGGCTGAGCTGGGTGGGCTATATCGCCCGGCTTGTACGCGCCTCGATGCTTGAGGTGATGGGCGAAAACCATATCCGCACCGCCCGCGCCTTTGGCTTGAGCGAAAGGCGCATCGTCATGGTTTATGCCCTTCGCATCGCGATCCTGCCGGTTGTGACCGTGATCGGTGTCGGCATTGGCTTCCTGCTCAGTGCCGCAGTCTTCGCCGAGATCGTCTTTGCACGGCCGGGTCTGGGCAAACTGGTGATCGACAGTATCACCACCCGAAATTACCCGATTGTCATGGGCTCTGTACTGGTTTCGACCGGACTGTTCGTTGTGTCGACTGCGCTGGCCGACCTGATCAACGCCTGGCTCGACCCCCGAGCGCGTGACTCGGTTTAAGGAGGCAGGAACATGGCGAAATCGCAATCTGAATTGGGAACTATCATTCGCGGCGTGGCCAAGGACCCATTGGGTCTGGCCGGGCTGATTATCGTGGGTCTGATCGTCGTCAGCGCGCTGCTGGCCAATTGGATCGTGCCCTATGACCCCATAGAGATGAACATCAAGGACCGGATGCAAGGCCCCTCGGCGGCGCACCTGCTGGGTACCGATCAGCTGGGCCGGGATACGTTCAGCCGTGTAATCATGGGGGGGCAGGTTGCGCTGAAAGTGGCGCTGCCCGCCGTTTTTGGCGCGATGGCCATCGGCCTGACGCTGGGTATGCTGGCGGGGTACGGGCCCAAATGGCTTGATAACTTTCTGATGCTGCTGTTTGACACCATCCGCTCGTTCCCGACAGTCATGTTTGCACTGGCGGTGGTGGCGCTGGTTGGGCCTAGCCTGCAAACGGTGGTCCTGGTGGTCATGGCGACCTCGATCCCCACCTATGGTCGGGTGGCGCGCACCCAAACCCTGACCCTGCGCAATTCAGAATTCATTCTGGCGGAACGGTCCATGGGGGCCAGCATGGCGCGTATTCTGGGCGTGCATATGTTGCCAAACATCATCGGCGTTCTGGCGGTGCTTGCTGCGATGGATATCCCCACCGTGATCGCGCTTGAGGCCGGGCTGTCCTTTCTTGGGCTGGGGGTAAAACCGCCCACACCCAGCTGGGGTGCGCTACTCAAGGATGGCTATGCGCTGATCCGCCAGACGCCGTGGTTGGTTGTCGGTGGCGGCCTGCCGATCATTCTGGCGACACTTGGTTTTACCTTCCTGGGCGAAAGCCTGCGTGATGTGGTTGACCCGAAACTGAGGAAGAACCGATGACCGAGACTTTGCTTGAAATCGACAACCTCAGCGTTGACTACGAAACCGCGCGGGGGGATCTGAAGGCGCTGCGCGACATCTCCTTTGATATCCGCCCGGGTGAGATCGTCGGTATCGTGGGGGAATCGGGCTGTGGAAAATCCACGCTGATTTCTTCAATCCTGCGGCTGACCGCGCCCAATATGCGGTTTCGCAATGGCGAGGTGCGGTTCAAGGGCACCAACCTGCTGACGGCGCCCAACAAGCATATGCGCGATCTGCGCGGTGCGGATATCTCAATCGTGTTTCAAGATCCGATGCAGACGCATAACCCGGTAATTTCAATCGGCCAGCAGATGGTGGATATCCAGCACCGCTCCAAGGCGTCTGTCGCGGAAAAACGCGCCCACGCGGTCAAGATGCTGGGCGCAGTGGGCATACCTGACCCCGAGGCGCGACTGAAGCAGTTCCCGCATGAGTTTTCGGGCGGGATGCGTCAGCGGATCGCCATCGCCATGGCGTTGATGAGCGAACCTGATTTGCTGATCGCGGATGAACCCACAACCGCGCTGGACGCCACGCTTGAGGTACAGATCATCGAACGCCTGAAGGATCTGCAAAGCCAGATGAACTGCGCGATCATGTTCATCTCGCACCATCTGGGTGTGATTGCGGAACTCTGTGATCGCGTGGTGGTGATGTATGCGGGCGCTGTGGTCGAAAGCGGCGATGTGCGCGAGATTTTTCACAATCCCAAGCATCCCTATACCCGCCGTCTGATCGAATGCGATCCGGGCCATATCAAGGAACGCGCCCGTGTGCTGCCCACGATCCCCGGCGAAGTGCCTGATCTGGCAGCATTGCCCGGCGGCTGCATATTCCGGGACCGCTGCGACAAGGCCATGGCGCGCTGCGCCAGCGATGTACCCCCGCTTGAAACGCTGAAAGAAGGCCATCGCGCGGCCTGTTGGTTGAACCATGAGGAGGCCACCGCATGAGCCTGCTGGACGTCAAAGACCTGCAAACAAGCTACGGCCCGGCCAATGTGCTGGCCGGTGTCAGCTTCAAGGTGGAAGCGGGCGAAACCTATGCGCTGGTCGGGGAAAGCGGTTCGGGCAAGACCACGGTGATCCGGGCCATTGCCGGGCTGGCGCCCGCGCAGGCGGGATCGGTCAAATACGATGGTCAGGAAATCCGGGGCCTGCCCGAACGCGCGCTCAGACCACTGCGCAAGGACATCTCCATGATGTTTCAGGATCCGATCGGCAGCCTGAGCCCGCGTTTGACGATCGGTAGTCTGATCACCGAACCTTACCGCATTCAGGGCATGAAAGACCGTGACATGGCGGCTGAGGCCAAGCGCCTGTTGCAGATGGTGAACCTGCCGGAACAGTTTGCTGATCGCTACCCTTACCAGATTTCGGGTGGTCAGGCCCGGCGTGTGGGCGTGGCCCGGGCGCTGGCGCTGGAACCACGGCTGATCCTGGCGGATGAACCCACAGCGGGGCTGGATGTGTCGGTGCAGGGCGAATTGCTGAACCTGCTCAATGACCTGCGCGAACGTCTGGGGCTGGCGATGGTGATCATCACCCACAACCTGAACGTTGTGCGCCACGTGGCCGACCGGATGGGCATCATGTATCTGGGCCGTCTGGTCGAGGAAGGCACGACCGAGGAAATCTTCCATAGCTCACGCCATCCCTATACGCGCTGCTTGCTCAGTGCGAACCCGGAACCCGATCCGGATGCAAGGCTAGAGCGCATTGCGCTCAAAGGCGAACCGCCCAGTCTGCTGAACCGGCCCGCAGGGTGCGAATTCCGCGAACGCTGCCCCTTTGCCAAGGACATCTGTACACAAGTGCCAGAATGGCAGGTCGCGGACGGCCACGGGTTGCGCTGCCTGTCCCCGCTGTGATGTCGGCACACATACGGCTGTGCCGGAACATGAACCAAAGTGGGTAAGATGCCGCATACACTTTATACAAATGGCCATATCCTGAGCATGGATGCCGCCGATAGTCGGCCTGAAGCCGTGCTGACCCGAGACGAAACCATCCTGGCCGTCGGGCAAGAGGCTGATCTGCGGGCCCTGATGCCTGCGGATACGAAGGTTGTTGACCTGCAGGACCGTACATTGATGCCGGCCTTTCTTGATCCGCACGGACATTTCCCAGATCCGGGGTTCATCAAACTGTTCCGTGTAGATCTAAGCACCAGCGCCGCCGGCGGTAAGCCAGATATCCATTGGGTTCTGCAACAGATGGCAGAGCGGGCCGCATGCACGCCAGAGGGCGAATGGGTCATGGGCGTGGGGTTGGACAACACGGCCATTACTGAGCGCCGCATGCCGACGCGGCAGGAACTGGATGCAGTGTCGGACAAGCACCCGCTTTGGGTGCTGCATGCCTCGGGCCACAATGGCGTAGCCAATTCCGTTGCGCTGGCGCGCCATGGGGTTAATCGCGACACGCCTGATCCTGTGGGTGGGCGGTTCGGGCGTGATCCTGAAACCGGCGCACTGACCGGTCTGATCGAAGGCATCACCGCCATGGGCGATATGGGTGATACGGATTTCCTGATTGATCGTGATGGGTTCTGGAACAGTTTCAACGCCTGCCGGGATGAGTATCTGGAATATGGCGTGACATTTGCCCAAAACGCATGGACCAACCGGAAACTGTTGGAACATTTTGCATCACTCCCTGCGGATCAGGATCCGGGTTATGACATCATGCTGCTGCCCGTGGGCGAGCTGGAGCCGGAGTTGAGCACCGGACCAGATGCGCTTGATTGGCCCGGCAACCCGCATTTCACGCTGGGGCCCCGCAAGCTGTTCACCGATGGGGCGTTTCAGTTGCAAACCGCCTATCTAAGCGCGCCGTATCATCGGCCCATTGACCCGGATCATCCCAGCGGCATGCCCTATGTCGCGGTCGAGGAACACGCGCGGCAGGTCAAAAAGCTGCATGATCTGGGATACCAGATCCATTGTCACTGCAATGGGGATGCAGGAGCGGATATGTTCATCAATGCGGTGGCAGCGGCGCTGGCCGACAATCCCTGCGCCGATCATCGTCATACGATCATCCATGGCCAGACCCTGCGCGAAGATCAGCTGGGGCGCATGGCAGACCTTGGCATCACCGTTAGCTTCTTTTCGGCGCATATCCATTTCTGGGGTGAGCGTCACTATGACACCTTCCTCGGGCCCGAACGCGCCGCCCGCCTGTCACCTGCAGCCTCAGCCGAGAAATATGGTCTGCGCTATACGCTGCACAACGATGCCTCAGTAACCCCTACGCGACCGATTCATCTGGCCCATTGCGCGGTAAACCGGCTGACGTCAGAAGGGCGGCAACTGGGACCTGATCAGCGGATCAGCGTCATGTCGGCCCTGCGCGCCCAGACGATTGACGCGGCATGGCAGGTGTTCAAGGAAAAGGAGCGCGGATCGCTTGAACCCGGAAAGCTTGCTGATCTTGTTGTTCTGAACCGCAACCCGCTGGAGGATCCGGCACGGCTGGAGGACGTGAAGGTTGTCGAAACCATTCGTCGCGGACGCAGCGTTTGGGCGCAGGATCAGCGGGACTAAAATGACCAACCAAAGAATTGCGATTGCTGGGTTTCAGCATGAAACCAACTGTTTCAGCCCCACCAAAGCGGGGTTGACCGAGTTTGAAATGGCCGATTCCTGGCCTGAAATGCTGCATCATGGGCAGGTGATCGACCAGACCCGGGGAATGAACCTGCCTATTGCCGGGTTTGCCGAGGCCGCGCAGGCAGCGGGGTTAGAGGTCGTTCCACTGCTTTGGTGCGCGGCCGAGCCTTCGGGCCATGTCACTGATCACGCATTTGAGACGATCTGCGGATTGCTGCTGGACAGGCTGGCACAGGCTGGCCCGGTAGATGGCGTCTATCTTGATTTGCACGGGGCCATGGTCACCGAAACCCTGCCCGACGGCGAAGGCGAGATTCTGGCGCGGGTCCGCAACGCGGTCGGGCCGGATGTGCCTGTTGTGGCCAGTCTAGACCTGCACGCCAATATCTCTGATCGGATGGTCGAGTTGGCAGATTACATGTCGATCTTTCGCACCTATCCGCATCTGGACATGGCCGAGGGCGGCGCGCGGTGCTTGCCTGTTTTGCAGCGCCTGCTGGAAGGCGAACGTCTGGCTAAGGCGTTTCGCCGCGTGCCCTATCTGATCCCGTTACATGCGCAATACACAGGTGCTGCGCCCTTTGATGAAATCTATGGCACGTTGCCGGGATACGAGGCACGTGGCGCTCTTGCAGATATCGCCCTTGGGTTCACTGCCGCCGATTACCCGGATACAGGCGCGTCCTGTCTGGCCTATGGCGCGACCGGGACGGAGGCAGACGCCGTTGTGGCGCAAATCCATGATCTGTTCTGTGTCCGGGAACATAGTGTGGATCGTAAGCTGCTGTCGCTTTCCGAGGCCGTTTCGGTCGCGCATAAAGCCCAAGGAAAACCGGTGATATTGGCCGATGTGCAGGACAATCCGGGGGCAGGAGGTGCGTCGGACACAACCGGTTTGCTGGCGGCGTTGATTGAGGGCGGGGCGCAATCGGTGTTGATGGGACTGTTCCATGACGCCAACACCGCAACCCAGGCCCATGCCGCAGGCAAGGGCGCGCGTCTGTCTGTGGCCCTGGGCGGCCGGTCACCCGGACAGATACCGATAGAGGCCGAATTCGAAGTCATCGCGCTGAGCGACGGCAAGTGTCGCTTTACCGGCGAAATGTATGGCGGTGGCGTTGCAACACTTGGCCCCACCGCCGCGCTCAGACTGGTTGGCCATAAGGCTCAGATTGACCTTGTCGTGACCAGCATTCGCAATCAATGTCTGGACCTGGCGCTGTTTACGCATCTGGGGTTGAACCCGCGTAATTATCGTGTGGTTTGCGTCAAAAGCACGGTACATTTCCGTGCCGATTTCGAACCGATCGCCAGCGCCATTCACTCGATTGCTGCACCGGGTTTATTCATCTGCGATCTGGAGGAAATATCGTATCAAAACCTGATGGGAAAAAGGGTTGTACCTGCAGAAACTTGACCGTTTGCGCCAGCATTGCGACACGAATTCTGCCAGGCCTAAGAGCGTGCCTGTGGTTTTCAAAAATTGAGCAATCACAGGCACTTAGGAGAGTGCAAGCCTTCCATGCCGCTGCTACCTCTTTCAGCGTCACCCTGTGTAGAGTTATCTTTATCTGCTTTGCCTTGTTTGATGTGACACGCGGCTGGTTCTTCTCTTGGCTAACCATTGGCAGATTGTATGGTGAGTGTCCTGTTAAGGCGGTTCGCACAATTCTGCATCAGCGGGTTGGTTCGTTCGATGAAGGTCTGGTAAGGGCTCGTTCCACCAGTCCATACGAGCCGCAGAGAAAGTCGGCAGCGAGCCAAAGCCGACTTCTCCGTGGCGCACCCGAACAAGCCGCTAGAATTCAAGCCAGCCAGATATCACCCGGACCTTCATTAGAAGTAATTCATCCAAGCTGTCATGCGCAGCGTGATCTTTTGAATGACGCTGAAGTCTTGCCCTTTGTCAGTATAAATTGCAGCCTGTCCCGAGCTGCCTGCTGGCAAATCTACACCGTCAAATTCGAGATTTAGAGTAACCACGTAAGTGGTATCCAGTACTTCTGGCACTTCTGGTGTGGCTCCATCTATCTGATACTCGGCATCAGGGGACGACGGGTATATCCCAACCACAGTTCCACCAAAGGTTCTGCCTGGCAGCGACTTGAACGTTGCCTCTGCTGGCTGTCCAACCTTAACGTTCCGAAGTTGGTTTTGTTTGAGAATGATGTTCACGATTGGATTTCCTGTATCGAGGAAAGCCATTACCGGCGTGCCTTTGTTAACCCAATTGCCCGGCAGTAGGGTCACCGCGGGGACAATGCCGTCGAACGGTGCTTTGACAGTTGTATTTTCAAGGTCGAAAGTCGCAGACTTTACGGAGGCCTCTGCAACTGAAACTTGTGTTCGAAACGCTTCTACCTCCGCCTCAGCAACGGCATCACGAGAGAGTAGTTCCTCGTTTCGGGCCAGTTGCAGTTTGGCCAAGATCAGTTGCGCTTGCGCTTGATCCAAGGCGGCTTCGTAGCGGGTTTTGTCAATTTCGAACAGAACATCACCCTGCGAAATTGGTGTCCATGAAGCCACTGGGACTTCGACCACATAGCCTTCGACTGCGGGCTTGACGGAAATTGAGCCAATAGTGATGAGCGCATCGCCTTTGGGGTTGGTCCAGTTCAAAGGAACAAAAATCACCAGCAATGCCGTGAGCCAAATTACCAGCGGCGAAATTTTCATCCAAAGATACCAGCGTTTCAGCACACCGAATTTTACGAGAGCCCAAAGCAGTCCAAGCCAAATGGCAATAGGGATGAGGATCATCTGGCGTCTCCCATCTCGGCCTGTTCGACTTCTGCGTCAGTCGAACCAGCGAAGGCCCAAATTAGAACGATTGGGTAAAGGACACCTCCGGCAACTAGAGTGATCCAACCACCGATAGAGACCGCGGATGTGTAAGGATGCCGACGTTTGGTTGCGACCCGCCCCGGCCAACCGCCAAGAAACACAAAAACACCGACCAAAATGGCGGCGATGAAAACCAGAACGCCGAGCGCAACGTATTCAAGTGCTGTCAACTGCTGCTCTCCTTAAGGTATTTTCCCAAAACAGTTTCCTATTCCAGCTTTGACTTTTCTTTCTCAGAGATACGACTGAACGATCGGACAGGATGAATTTGTGAAATGAAATCCTTTCATTGAGTTCCTTACAATCTCGAGATGGTAGTTTGGCGTTTTTGCTACATTTGAGAAATGCGGCTACGCTTTAGTTGTTGGTTCCTCTTGCGTCAGTCTCTTGGCTGGATAGGTCACTAACGATTGCTTAGATGTGGAAGCAGACATTGTCCGCGTTATTGTCAACGCTCATAATGACCCCACGGTGTTCAAAACACTATCCGCGTTCGAATTCCGAACAGCGCGATGCTATCCTGATCGGGGTTCAGCAGCGGGTTCGAAATGTACTGTAGGGACGGCGTAATCTGCAGGCCGGGTGAGATTGAAAACCGATAGAAGGCTTCCAGCGTAAACTGGTCGCCGTCTATGCCTCGTGCCTCGGCCCAGTTTAGGCCCAGACCGGCCAGATCGGTATTGCGGCCAAAGTAACCCAGACCGGCAGAAACCGACCGGTCATAAAGCGCCGCGGTCCCTTTTGACGCCCCTGCCCGAAAGAACGGCATCCATTTGTTGTCGATAAACCATGCCGCAGAAAACGCAGCGCCGTAGTCTTCTGCTCGGCTACCATCTTCGGCTGCATCCGCGTGCCAGAGGGTCAGATGGACATTGTCGAAATAGATGCGATCAAAGCCGGACGTGTACCCAAGTTCGAGTGATTTGAAGAGATTGCCGTCGCTGAACACATCAAAGTTTGGATCAGACGGATCGGCATTTGCGTCTGCAACGCTCGCAACAGCGTATAAGTTCTCGCTCAGCTTGATTCCACCCGCAATGCCAAGGCCCGGGTTGGGTGCGTTTAGTGTCGGGTTGGTATTGAAAGACAGGTTTTGGAAACCACTGTATGGGCTTACCAACCCATAAATGTCCACAAAGTCCGTTACATCAATCTGGCCAACTTGCAGCGTCCACGAACCGTTTTCGGCCCTTTGGGTCCAGAACAGGTTGGTCAGCAGCAAACCGTTATCGTTGAAGGCTGTTCCCGTGATCGAAAGGGCTCCGCCATCCAGCCCAAGAAACTGAGGGGCAACATCCGTATAGCTGTGCCGGTCTTCAATCTTGAATGTCAGAGAACCACGTTCAGTTGCCTGCCAACTACCGTAGAAGCGCGCAATTCCGCTGGCCGCTTCGCCGGTTCCCAGATCAGCATTCGTGGTTTGGCCGAGCGCCAGGTAATCAATATTGAACCGAAACCCACCCTCAGCCAGCCGATCTTTCCACTGAAACCAACCGGGTGCGATGTTGCGTGGAAAATCGGAACGATATTGTGGGTCGGTGAGCCCATCTCCGGGCCGAAGATCAGCTTCGACCGAAGAGGGCCCCGACAGTCCTTGCGCCGAGGCAGCGCCAGCAACAGCGATACTCAATGTGGCAGCCAGAAGTCTTATCATTCAGACGCCTTTGTCCCGCCGGTCTTGCGGTTGCCTGCCGCGCGGATGCGATCAGCCGCGCGCTGCTTCCATTCCAGCCTGTCTGCCTCGGTTTCCAGCGTTTCGACACGTTCCGTTTCCAACTGGAAAGTCGCATTCATAGGCATGAGGCCATCCACAACCATCATATTCTGAACAGTAGGATCGATAGTCAGCATACCCGTCAGCCGAACGGGTTCATGGAAATAGCTGGGCGCCCAGTCCCCGTTCAACCGCACACGGATCATCTGGTTGGGCGGAGGTGGAGGCATGTGACTGCACATCCCGCGTTCCGGCACTAGATACGCGACAGGCCGACCGTCTGGATCATTCGGAGCAGGAATGGCAAAGCCCGCCAGGGTGACTGATTGACCATCGAATTGCGGATTTCCGTTTGTTCCAGCCTTTCTTCGACGTTCCGTCACGACCTCTCGCTGGTCGAGTAGCCAGTCGACATCAATCCCATCAGCCGCCAAGGCATCCTCAGTCTCGTTCAGAAGCGCTTGCCATTTTTGTCTCTCTTCTTCGCTGCCACTATCCTGCTGTAGCCTGCCGCGCAGCCGTACGACGTAAAGGACATCGTCGAATTGTTCGGCGCTAAGTTCGCGATAGGGGTCTTCAAAGACCTGCGCGGACGGGTCAGGCAGCTCAGACCAGTCCAACGCGGTTCCTGGCGTTGCCATGGCAGGATGAGCACACCAAACCAACCCTGCGAATACCAAGGAGCGGAAGCAATGTCGCATAATTACCCTCCGGCTGTTTAGTCAGGTCAATCCAGTGTGTTCTTGTAAATTACGCCGTCCTTCATGATCAGTCGGATCGTATCTGGGCTTTCAGGTCTCGGGTCGGCACCAAACCACTGATCACCCGTGCCAACAACCGAGAACTCTTCAAGTGGGTTGCCGTCGATCAGCAGGATATCCGCATAAGCTCCTTCCTCGATGACGCCCAGTTTTCCGGCGGTATACGGGTTCATAAAGTCACCGGACAAAGCAACCACCTCGCCACCTGTCGATGTCAGCGTGACCATGGACGTATAGGGCCCGAAAAATTCATTGTTCAGGTGTTTCTCGTAGGCAATCTGGATATTGCAAGCCTCGACCGAGCCAACACAGTCGGTCTGGAACCCTCGCTTGACCGGGCATTCTTTCATATTGTCGATATAGCCTGCAAATGTGGCCGAGGCAGATTTGGCTTTGGCAAGGCTTGCGGGCACGCTGGCCACCGCCGGAATATCAAGCAAGCCGGGATCGAAGGCCGTCAGATTGGTGGTGATATACGCCCCTTTTTCGTTCATGACTTGGGCAATTTCACAATCAAACGAGAAGCCATGTTCGATGGACATGACACCTGCATCAAGCGCACTCAGGATAGCTTCTTTGCGATAAGAGTGCGCCATGACATAGCTGCCATACTCATTTGCCACCTGTACCGCGGCTTTGATTTCCTCGGGCGATCCAGCCAGCAACTGCCACGGATCGAAGGCTGAAACGACGCCACCAGATTGCATGAACTTCAACTGCGTCGCTCCCATGCGGAAATTATTGCGTGCAAACTTGTAGACGTCGTCGACACCGCTGACCTCCTGCGCCAAATTCAGACGGCTCATGTTGGTCTCTGAACCCGGTGGAGCTGTGAAATTCGCGAAGTCAGCGTGACCGCCGCGCGTTCCGATAAATGCACCGGACGGAAAGTAACGCGGTCCTTCAATTTGGCCTGAGTCAATTGCGCGGCGCAGCCCGCCATTGGCACCACCTGCGTCCCTGACTGTGGTGAAGCCCTGCATCAAATACATCTCGGCCATCCGCGCACCGTGTATTGCAAAATCCTCCCACGTTGTGTTGGCCTCCATCGCGGGCAATGTCGGCCCCATCAACATGAGGTGCGCGTGCAATTCGATAAACCCGGGGGACAGTGTGCGCCCCTCTCCGTCAATGACCGTCGCATTGGGAGCATCGATCGCATCGGTTGAGACGGCCTTGATCAGGTTGCCCTCGACCAGAACGCTGGCATTTTCGATACGCTGTTCATTCACACCGTCGAAGACATGCACGTTGGTAAACAGCGTTTGAGGTTCTTCCTGATCCTGAGCTAATAAAGGCAGGGCACCCGCAAGAACGAAGGCCATCGTACTGGCAATGAGTTTTTGTTTGTTTAGTCCATACATTTTGATCGACCTCCCATTTCACCTGAAAAACTTTAGCGCGTCTCAATAAAAAAGCACTGCCACTTTGGATTTCATATTTGACTTTTTTTGACCAAAAGAGGCAAATTGAAGCCTCCTATGGTTACAACATAACAGAACTGGCTACACTTGACTGTAGATCGCACCTCGAATCCTTCGCTCGGTTTTATCCGACTTACGAACGCCACCGTGTTTTCGAGTTTCCTGCGCGAACGTGGTATCTCACCGGATTCTGCTTTCAAATCCCACGGTTTGAACGCAGCTGCGATTGAGGACGAAAACCTCTTCGTTCACGCGGACGTGTTTTACAGCCTTACAAATGCATTCGCTGATTTGGCAAATGATCGGCTGCTGGGTCTACATGTAGGCGAAGGGTTCGCATTTTCCGATTGGCCGCCATTCGCGAACGCGGCCGCAAACTCACAGTCTCTATTCGAATTCCTAACACGGTACATCCAGATGGTTCCCACCGAAGCAAGCTCGGTTCGGCACAGTCTTTTGGTAGAAGCCGGTCGAGCCACTTACCAAGTAACACGTACAAGCGACCCGGGCGTCGCTCCAACGCAAGTGACGGGATTTGGCTGCGCTCAGTACATAAGAGTAATCCGAGCAGTAACTGGACAATTCTGGGACCCGAGTAAAGTTTCGTTTAAATCCAAGTACCTTGGCGGCATACCAGAAAACTATCAGGACGTTGAAATTGCCTATTCGCGCGATCCGGGGATTCAGATTTCCTATCCCGTTGATTGGCTTTTCAACGACCTGGACCTCAATACTCGTGTTTCCGAGGGTCGAACGTCCGAAGCCTTACCCGCTGTCAGTGTCGTGACCGCCCTCAGATCAGTACTCCGAAGTAATCTGCAGCAAGATGACCTTAGCCCCAATGCAGTCGCCGCTTTGCTGGGACTTGAGGCTGAGCCCCTTTTGAAAGCTTTGAAACAAAATGGTACGTCGCTTTCCAAGGAATTAAAGCGTTTGAAGATCGAACAGGCCAAAGACGCGTTGTCGACGAGCGAAAGAAAAATTTCGGAGATTGGCAATTCGCTCGGCTACTCTGATAGCGCTCATTTCACTCGGTTTTTTCGGTCGCAGACTGGCATCAGCCCCAGTGAGTACCGACGTAGGGCAGATATCCAGGATTGATAGTGGCTCTGGCATCAATTCGAATTGGCTCGCTAACGTATTTGCGGCATTGGATGGGAATCTACTGATTTTTTCAACTAATGATAAGCGGCCAGATTAGGCTGCGCACTAGAAATTTGGTGTTGTCACGTTAACCCACGACCCACATAGAGATCCTGGTTTTCGGACTTCAAGCGGCCTGTGTGGCAGCATTCCAGGGTTCCGTTGCAAAGTTTGCGGTGTCCGGAAACCCGTCTTTGGGCCGATGGGTTAGGCCGCCAGTTCTGCGAACTGTAGAAATGGACAGAGTCCGGGCGTGATTTGACCTTTGCGGATCATGTGCGCCACTTCGATTCCGTCGAGGGTTCGCCATCCAAAATTGGCAAAAGAATCATTTGCGACACATCCCCGCGGTCATTTTTGGCATCGCAACTGCGTTTCGTGCAGAGGGACTTCTTATTTGTAGTTTACAAAACCCATTACAACTAAAGTTTGGTTTTGCTGACTCTTGTCCTTCTTCGACACGCGGTATGTGCCCAGCTCTGTGATCAGTTCCCGCAAATTGTAGCTGTCGGGGTGGTTCACAGGGTCGGAAACTGATGGGCTGCTACCTTCGCGACAACTTACGACTTCAAGCCAAGCGTCGCGAAAAAATAGCTCTGCGTTATCGCTTCGATACGAAAATGACCAAAAGCATGAAATGCCCTTGGTGCCAGCTAAGCCCATAAAGGTTTCGCAGATTGCGCCTTCGGGAGCGACAGCAGTGGTTTCGTAGCTTTCCAGCATAGTAATCCGATCACATTCGTCCGCTAAACCAGGTATTGAACACAACGCCAGTAAAGCGACCATGGTGATTTGAAAGAGCGACAATCTGAAAATGCCCGTTTTAGACAGAATCCCACAGTCGAATGACGAGCGCTTTCTTGAGGCTTGGCAACGATCGGTCATGATGAACTCGAATATCGTCACCTTTCCTAGCTGCTACTCTGCAGCGTCCGAAACCGTCACTTCTGCGTATATCCCTTTCACACGTTCCTTTGTCGGATCAAAATGCGGGAATGGAACGATCTTGGCTTTCAACCGTTTTTGCTGCCCGTCCAACTGCCCGATTTCAATGTCCGACCCAATGGTAGCATGGGTAACAGAAACCCGGCCCAATGCGATTACTTTGCCAAGAACTGGTGATTTCATTGCGCTGGTAATCTCGCCAACCTGCGCCTTTCCAATGCGCACGCAATCGCCCGGCGAGGGGACCGTGCCGCCTTCGACCTCGAAACCAACCAATTTGCGGTGCGGGTGTGCCTTGCGTTCTTCGATCGCGGCCCGTCCGATGAAATCGTCGGCTTTTGTTTTCAACGGCACAGTAAAGCCGATGCCTGCTTCAAACGGGTCCGTCTGATCGTCGAATTCCGACCCGGCAAAGATCAATCCACCTTCGATCCGCAACATGTCGAGTGCCGCAAGCCCGAGTGGTGCGATGCCATATTCCTCACCGGCTTCCCAAACGCGGTCAAAGATTTCTACCGCATCTTTCGGGTGGCAGAAGATTTCGTATCCAAGTTCACCCGAATAACCGGTCCGGGAAATAACCACTGACGTCCCCTGCACATCGCCCACACGTGCGACGGTAAGCCGGAACCATGGCAGTTCTTCGATCGTCGGTTGTTGAGGTGGCGTCCAGAATATCTTGGAAAGAATGTCGCGGCTGTGCCGCCCTTGCACCGCGATGTTGTGTAACTGGTCTGTCGAATTGCGCACCCAGACATTCATATGGCGTTTGAGTGCCTGCTCCTGCAGCCACAATCCGCTGGTGTCATTCCCGCCAATCCAGCGGAAGTTTGTTTCACCCAGACGATAAACTGTACCATCGTCGATCATACCGCCGTGCTCATAGCACATGGCCGTATAGACGACCTGACCAACACTCAGCTTTTTCATGTTGCGGGTCACACAAAGCTGCATCAACTCTTCTGCGTCGGGTCCGACAACCTCGTATTTCCGCAATGGACTCAAGTCCATGACGGCAACCTTGTCTCGACAGGCCCAGTACTCGGCAATGGTGCCGTGATTGGTCATCGTGTTGGGTAACCAATAGCCATTGTATTCGACGAAATCACGGGTATGCCGCGCAAAGCAGTCGTGAAACGCGGTTTTTTTGGTTTCTTCCACATCCGCCTCCGCAGATTTTCTGTAGCCATAGGACCGTTTGAAATCTTCGGTCGCTTTGTAAGTTCGCACCTGAATGTCGGTTGGGTTCCAGCCATTCGCCGGATCGATATCGCAGGGACATCCAGTGCTGACGCAGACCAAATCAGTCAGAGCACGCAGCAGGACGAAGTCGCCCGGTCTTGACCACGGATCGTCCATTCCAATGGCGTTGGTCTCGTCCAGCATTGTATTGAAAAAGAAATTGATTGCCGGCCAGCCTCCGCGGGGCTTGATGCCATACTGATCCAGATCCTTGTTGATATTGTCCGAACAATTCACGTGACCGGGATAGCCAAGGTCTTCGTAGTACCGCGCGGTACAGGCAAGGCCGAACGTGTCATGCCGACCGCAGGTGTCCTGTACGATTTCGACCAAAGGCTCTTGATCGACCGACCAGTATTTCGAGAAGATCCCCGGTTTAGGATACAAGCTGCCCATCAGACTTCGGGTTGTTGTTGGGTCAATTTCGCGCTCGACCCCTTGATCCAGCGCACGGCGGCTGAAGGCCTGGAAATCAGAACACTCGCGTCCGCGAATATCCACGATCTGTATGAATTCTCCGGCTTTGACCTCATAGGACTTGGCATTGCCGGGCTGAATGTTGATGTCCTTCAAAGGATCAGCCAGCGGATCAGGCGGGCCTACATCGGGCTTTTCCAATCCAGGTGCAGAGCGCTGAATATACAAGATGATATCCGTGGGCGGATTGTGGTCCTCGGGGCGCATCGCCTTGCCGGGTGCGGCGACGATCAAAAGGCCATCGTTTTCCGCCACGTAATGCGCCATGTCGCCGGGGCGAGACCCATCTGTGAAAGCACGAATTGCGTCACCTTTTCCGACTTCGAAACCAGCGGTTTCCAGAGCTCGCAGTACCTTTTTCCCTGAAGCGGAGCCATTTGCCAGCGTTGCAATCAACCCTTCGGGTCGCCCATGCCCCTGCGCGCCCAGCATGGCTGCGTCGGAACTCCGGTCAGGAGCAAAAAAGACCATTTCGGCCGGTTGCATTCCATCGCGGTCCAACAGCGTGATGGTATCGCCTTTGGATATCGGAACAGCGCGCGACCCCATTCCTGGAACCGGGTGACGCTCTGTCCCGTGGGGCAGGATCGGAAGGCCAGGGGCCAGTACCCCGCTCCGTTCGAATGGAACTTCGAAAACCGGCTTCACATTCATAATGCACCTTCCTGAATGGATTCCGTCGCACCGCGGTGCGTGACCACCAAAAGACAACCCGCCTCAGTGTGCGAGCAATGGCTGGATCCTGCGGCAAGGCTGACGAAATCCCCGCTGCGATAGCAAAACCCATCATGATCGGTCAGATCGCCTTCAAGGACAAAGAACTCCTCTGGTCCGTGATGGATGTGGGGGTTCGAGCGTGTGCCCGGCGCCATCTTCATAAGATAGCTGCCTTGCCCGGTTTCCTCATCAAAGCTGACGTTCTTCCACCAAACCTGCTCGTCCGGCAGACCCTTCATCCGCATCCGGATGAATCCTGTATCGTCGAAACGGGCAACACTGCGTCTGTCTTGTAGCTGTGCCATCTCAGTCTAGCCCTAGTCGCTTTTTACGCTGTTCCGCCCAGCTGCTGATGGCCATGTCAAAGGTCAGCGCCATCAGCGACACGTTCATCCCAAGGACAAAGTTCTTGCCCAACTCGGTGCCCGCCAGTGTCCGCTGCAATTCCTGTCCCAGATCCTGCGTGCCGATGAACGCCGCGATGATGACCATGAAGAACGAGAACATGATTGCCTGGTTAAACCCGACCGCCATTGTTGGCAGCGCCAGTGGGAACTGCACCGACATCAGCTTTTGTCGGCGGGTCGAGCCGGACATGTCGGCCGCTTCGGTCATTTCCGGCGGTACGCTGCTGAGGCCGATAATCGTGTACCGGATCAACGGTACAGCGGCGAAGATCAGGATCGAGAACACAACAGCCACATCATTGACGCCGAACAACATGATCGCAGGAATCAGGTAGATGAAGCTTGGGAAGGTCTGCGCGGTGTCGCAGGCCAGCAGAATGCTATTGGACCAGCGGGTGGATCGGGCCGCGACAACTCCCAGGGGGATACCGATCAATGTCGCCAGCGCAACCGCCGAAATCACGGTGTAGAGCGTGATAACGGAGCGATCCCACCAACCCGAGAAAGCCACGATCGTAAAGAAGACTGCGGCATAGATGCCCGGTCTGCGGCCACCGACCCAATAGGCAAAGGAAACCACCAGCAGTATGAAAGCGGGTGTCGGAATGGCAAGCAGCGTGTTCCGGAACGGGATCAGAACCTTGACGTTCAGGAACCAGCGCAACCATTCGGTTGTCCCTTTGATAGCATCGATGGCCAGGACCGACTTGATCACCACGTCGATTTCCTTGCCCTGGCTCAGATGTTGCTTGCGGCCGACTTCGGCCAGGATCGGGAAGACCTGCGACAGCAGAGTGAACCCAACAAACAGACCCAGCGCGATCAGTGAGATCTGGTGCCGTTTCCACCACGGCGTACCACGTTCGAAATGAACGGGCTGTTTGACGACCCAAGCCTTTGACATCCGATCGAGCATGACCGCCAGAAGAACGATGGTCACACCAATCTCAAAAGAACGCCCGAGTTTGAAACTGCCCATCATCGCCAACAGTTTGGCACCAAGGCCGGGCATGCCGATGAAAGCGGTCAGCACCACCATGGCCAGGCACAACATGATCACCTGGTTGACGCCAACCAGAATCTCGGTGCGCGCGGCGGGAACATAGACATGTCGCAGCATCTGCCAGCGGGTGCATCCGGACATCTTGCCTGCTTCTATCACTTCGGGGCTGACTTTCTTCAGGCCCAGAGTGGTCATCAGAATCATCGGCGGGATGGCAAAGGTAATCGTCGCGACAGCCCCGGCTGTTGGCCCGACTTTGAAGAAAATCACGGCGGGCAATAGATATGTAAAAAACGGCAGTGTTTGCAGAACGGACAAGATAGGTTTCAGCATCCGCTCGAACCTGCCGTATTTCCAAGCAGCGATACCCAGGGTCAAACCCAGCAGAAAGGCCAGGGGTGCAGCAACCACAATGACGGACATTGTCTGCATGGCCATCTTCCACTGTCCGATCGCTGCGGTCCAGATGAAGGTTCCGGCCCCCAAAGCGGCCAACCTCCAACCGCCAACAGCATATCCGACGACAGCTGCAACAGCGGCGACGGCTGACCATGGGATTGGCCCCAGATAGGGCCAGCGACGCTTGCCCTCCAAAAGGTTTGCGGATGTGTCCAGCAAAAACTCAAGCGGGCCTTCAGCGATAAAACGGGTAACGTAAATCAAGCCAAGGTCGGTTTGAATGAAGCTAAAAATGGAGTCCAAAACCTCTGCCGTCGGCGGTATTGCTGCCTCTGGGATGCGGTTCAGCCATTCAGGCAGAACACCAAAAGCCTTGGCAAGAATTAGCGCAAATGCCGCAATCAGCAGAACAGTAAGCACGCGGGTACGTCCCCACGGTCTGTCCGAAGTTTCCGGCAGTTCAGTGGACAGCGTCGCCATCACTCGGCCCCGAGCAGAACGTTCAACGCGGCATCGCGTTCCAGAACGCCGGTGACAACGCCTTTGTCGTCGGCGACCGGCAACAGGATGCGGTTGTCATTGACCAGAACCCGCGCCAATTCGTGGATAGTCGAACCGCCATTGATTGGCGCGCCTTCCAAGGCGTGTCCATTGACCGGCTTTGCGAGTCCCTTCGCGTGCACCACGCGGGCTTTGTCGATGTCCTCGGTGAATTTCGCCACGTATTTCGTGGCAGGGTTCATGACGATCTGATCCGGCGTATCACACTGTTCCACCGCACCGTTTCGCATGATCGCAATCCGGTCCGCCAGGCGCAGCGCTTCGTCAAAATCATGTGTGATAAAGACAATGGTCTTTCCCAGCATTTCTTGCAGACGCAGAAACTCGTCCTGCATTTCGCGCCGGATCAACGGGTCCAAAGCCGAGAACGGCTCGTCAAGAAACCAGATATCCGGTTCAATCGCCAGGGATCGGGCGATACCAACACGCTGCTGTTGCCCGCCGCTGAGTTCACGCGGGAAATATTCTTCACGACCCTCAAGCCCAACCAGCTTTACAACCTCCAGCGCGCGTTCGCGCCTGTCATGACGATCCTGACCACGCATCTCTAACGGAAATGCAACGTTGTCCAAAACTGTACGATGTGGCAGCAGGCCGAAGGATTGAAACACCATACCCATCTTGTTGCGCCGTAGCTCGATCAAGTCGCGTTCGCTAAGGCTCATGATATCCTGCCCGTCGACTTCGATGGTGCCGCCAGTAATGTCGTGCAGGCGCGAAAAGCACCGCACCAAAGTAGACTTCCCTGATCCTGAAAGCCCCATGATGACCAGCATTTCGCCACGGCCAACCTCGATTGAGACGTCCTTGACCCCAGCAATGTACCCATCTGCACGAATCTCATCAAAGCTACGGCCTGCTGGCAGGGAGTTCAGGTAGCTCACGGGCGAGGGTCCGAACAATTTCCAGACATTTTTGGCTGATATCACAGGCGCTGTGGCTGACATGGCTGTTTTTCTTCCTTGTTGAGTGCGGCCTCGCATCGCGGATTGGTCAAGGCCGCACCAGTATTGTCGAATTTGGACGAGTTACGAGCTGCAGGCGCTGATCCAGGGATCAACGACACTACGGTTGGCGTCTAGCCATTCTTCGGCTGCCTCTTCAGGCTCCAGCTCATCCGTGTCGACCAGCTTCGCCATCTCAGCAATCTGAGGGTTGGTGAAAGAGATCTCGGTCAGGGCGCAATATGCGGCTGGCCATTTTTCTTTCATGCCATCCCAAGCCGCCTTTTTCAGGTAGCCGGAAGCCGGGTTACCACAATCGTACAGGGCATCCGGATTCGGACCCTTGGACGGATCTTTGTCGCATCCGTCTTCCCACTTCGGGAACTCAACAAACTCACCGGGCCAGACGGCTTCGGCAAAGTTTGGCGTCCAGTTAAATACGAGTACCGGCTTTTTATCGGCCTCAGCTGCGCCAATCTCGGCCCACAGGGCTGCGGCAGAGCCAGCGTTGATTACGGTGAAGTTCAGATCAAGGGCTTCGGCTCTTTCTTTGCCATGCTTCAACCAGTCAACTGGACCATCCAGATACCGGCCCTTGTCACCTGTTTCGGCTGTCGCGAACAGGTGAGCACAATCGTTCAGGGCTTGCCAATCAGGCAGGCCCGGGCAGGCCTCCTTGGTCCACATTGGATACCACCAATCTTCGCGCGTGACCGCGTCATGATCACCCGCATCATGCAGACCTCCCTTTTCAAGTGCTGCACGGTAGGATGCACCAAACGCGCCTTCCCAGACTTCCATTTCCAGTGCCACATCGCCAAGTCGTACCGACTCGTAGACCGCTTGGCTGTCGGTGGTGACGTATTCGACATTGTTGCCCATCTCTTCGAAGATCAGGCCGACAACATTCGACATCACGATCTGGCTGGACCAGTTATGAATTGGGATGACGATCGGATCGCTGCTGTCTTCTGCATTGGCTCCGGTGCCCGCTATCGCTGCCAAGGTTGCAGCAGAAAGTAGGTTTGTAAGTTTCATGTTTGCTCCCTGAGTGACGTTCATTTTGATCTTGGGGCTCTTCCGGCCCCGAATTTGTGCATTCTGCCTAGAAATGCGCCGAACACAGAACAGAGATTTGCGGGGCTTTGGCTATAATTTCTTGAGGCTAATTCAACTTTTCGCTACTTTAACAATCAGTTGCCTGATCGGAAGCAAACTGATGCGGGTAGATGTTTTTGGTTGTGAAGACGTCCAAAGTGGGAATTAGCTCGCGTATGCCTAAGAAAGCTCCAGTTACCGGTAAGATTCTGCCGCCACTCGACTACTTTCTGGCTTTTGAGGCCGCGGCGAAGGCGCAGAGTTTTGCGCAGGCCAGCAAGGTGCTGAATATATCTGAAACCGCTATCAGTCGCAAAGTACGTCTGTTGGAACAACACTATGACGTACCCTTGTTTGTCAGAGGCCATCGATCGGTTTCACTGACGCAGCAAGGTGCCATATTGTTGGCCACGGTGGAAAAATCGCTGGACCTGATGCGGGATGTCAGTCGCGATATGCTGGCCAAGCATCAGGCCAACACGGTCTCGATCTCTGCGACCAATTCTGTTGCGTCTCTGTGGTTGATGCCGCAGTTGCGCAAGTTCAACAAATCCAATGGCCGCATCCGTATTTCACTGGTGTCTTCCGACAGCGATGCTGAGTGTCTGGCTGACTCGATGGATCTGACAATCTTGCGTGGGGATGGGGATTGGCCCGGATATGACGCTCAGCTTTTGTTCGGAGAAACGGTGTTCCCGATCTGTAGCCCAGAGTACCTATTAAGTAATCCAGAGGCGGCAACTCTATCTGCGCTGCCGGAGTTGGATCTGATTGAAGTGACGAGCAGCCATGCGGAATGGATGACATGGCATACTTGGCTTAGTGGCAATGGAATTCCCACCGCATCGATGGAACGCGCAGTGGCCTTCAACACCTATCCGCTGTCTATACAAGCGGCAGTAGATGGTTTGGGCGTCGCATTGGGTTGGGCCCATCTTGTTGACCCGCTGCTTGAAAGCGGTGCGTTGGTTAGACCAATCCAGGACATATCGGTGCGAACACAGTCGGGGTATTATCTTCTGAAGAGCCCAACACATAAAACATTTCCGGAACGCCGCATCGTCGAGGATTGGTTGCTGGGGCTTAGCGCAGGGCGCAAACGCTACGCGTGAGCCCTTTGTGCCATCGCGCCCAAAATGTCCTTTCCGTCAAAGTCTCTGCAATTCAGATATTGACCAGTGGGAAAAATTATTTACCGTAAAGAAAGTATCCGATTCCACCCCCGGTCGCAAATACCGGCGGGTTTGAGTTCGTTCGACCTACTTTGCACGGAGCCCAGAACCCAATGAGCTATAAATCTGACATCGAAATCGCGCGTGAGGCGAATAAGAAGCCGATTCAGGAGATCGGTGCAAAGATTGGCATCGAGTCAGCGGATCTGCTGCCGTATGGCCACGACAAGGCGAAGGTCAGCCAGGACTTCATCAACTCGGTTCAGGGCCGTGAGGATGGCAAGCTGATCCTTGTGACTGCGATCAACCCGAC
>NZ_JBXWMG010000016.1:0-73953 GCF_059609705.1 Ruegeria sp. YTSC192 | reverse complement strand
CGCAGAATAAACGCGCCTATATCGCTTCGGGTAAAACCCGAAGCGCTATAAACACAAACAAAACAAGCGCCGCCAAACAAAAGGCGGCGCTTTTTTGTGTCGCATCCTGCAAGCAAGTATCGCTATCAGAGAGGTCGGCGCGCCGCGAATCCGTCATTTTGATTTCCAAGATGGAGGATCGCCCGTTGAATATTCGAACCCAATCACGTTCCGGTGGCCGCGCTGCACGACGTGCAATGCGCACAGCCCCGAACTTTGAGATGCTGTCCGGCCTGACCCGCACCATTCCAGAATGCGAGGTAATGGACGGAAGCCAGGTCGAGATGATCGACAACGCCGCCATGGACATCCTGGAAAATGTCGGCGTTCAGTTCCGTGACCCGATCGCGCTGGAAGACTGGAAGAAAGCCGGAGCCAAGGTCGTCGGCGAACTGGTTTATCTGGACCGCAATATGGTGCGTGAGCTGATCTCGACCATTCCGGCACAGTTCACTTACCACGCACGCAACCCGGCCAAAAACGTCAAGCTGGGGGGCAAGCATTCGATCTTTGTTCCGATGACCGGCGCGCCGTTCCTGCGCGATCTGGACGATGTGCGCCGCAACCCGCTGCTGGAAGATCTGGCGATGTTCCACAAACTCAGCCATATGATGCCCGCGCTGCACAGTTCGGCCCACCATATCGTCGAGCCTTATGATCACCCGATCAGCCAGCGTCACCTGCGCATCACTTATTCGTCGATGAAATACTCGGACAA
This sequence comes from Ruegeria sp. YTSC192, assembly GCF_059609705.1. Classification (NCBI taxonomy): domain Bacteria; kingdom Pseudomonadati; phylum Pseudomonadota; class Alphaproteobacteria; order Rhodobacterales; family Roseobacteraceae; genus Ruegeria; species Ruegeria sp. YTSC192. Next base: position 73,196 of record NZ_JBXWMG010000016.1, on the reverse strand, counting down.
AACGTTCATGGGCATGACCACCTCGCCCAAGAATGCCGAGGACGTGATGGATATGTGCGCGATTCTGTTCGGGGATGAGTTCATCGACAGCCACCCCGTAACCACCGGCAATTGCAACGGCAACAGCCCTCTGGTCTGGGACGAGACGATGCTGGGCGCGATGCGCGCCTTCTGCCGCCGCAATCAGCCGGTCCTCTGCTCGCCTTTCGTTCTGGGCGGCGCAAACACGCCCGCCTCTGTGCCTGCCACCGTGGCGCAGTTGACGGCCGAGGCACTTTCAGCGCTGGCCTATACACAGGTGGTCCGCAAAGGGGCGCCTGCGATCTGGGGGCACTACCTGTCGACCGTGTCGATGAAATCCGGCGCACCGATGGCTGGTACGCCCGAAATCAGCCTGATGAACTTCATGATCGGTCAGATGGCGCGTTTCTACGACGTTCCCTGGCGCACCTCGAACACGCTGGGCGGGGCCAAGACGTTTGACGCGCAGGCTGGCTATGAATCTGCCACCACGCTCAGCGCGGTTCTGCATGCCGGGGCGAACTACATCTGGCACTCGGCGGGCTGGAACGAGGCCGGTATGCATTGTTCGGTCGCCAAGTTCATTGTGGATTCGGAACAATGCGCCATGGCCTATCGCATGGCGGAAGGTCCCAAGTGGGGCGATTTCGATCAGGCACTGGCCGCCGTTCCGGATGTCGGCCCGGGCGGCCATTATCTGGGCCATCCGCACACGCAGGACAATTTCCAGACGGCATTCTTCATGCCCGAGCTGTTCGACAATAACTCGATCGAGCAATGGCAGGCAGAAGGCGGCGTAGAGATCACGGAACGTGCTCTCAAACACGCTAAGAAACTGTTGGCCGAGTATCAGGAACCAAAACTGGACGAGGCCAAGAACGAAGAGCTTCTGGACTATATCTCGCGCCGCGAACGGGAAATTCCGGCAGCGGATGAGTTGAACCAGACGAACTGAAACCAATTCCCCTACTGGCCCGCCCGCCATTCAGGGCGGGCCTTTTTTGCCAAGCCTCTCAAGCCGCAACATATGAGAGGACGTGCGTGTCTCAGGCCGCATTGTAATGGCGGACTCAGCTGCGCCCGCCAAGCCTATTCATCCCGCGCGCGCCATTCTTTCCACCGCAACACGGCATTCGCCCCGATTTCCCGGAATGGCTGGGGCGGCAGGCTTTTGGGGGCCTCTTCGGCCTCGAAAAAACCTGTGATGTCGGAAGTGTGACCACAGGCTCTCTCGGCTGCGGCGATCCCTGTCAGTGTCCCGCGCGCGGTGCCCAGTCCGTTTTGTACGCAGCCGGAATATACGCCCTGATCGACCTCTCGGGCGACAGAGACCCCATTGAGGCTAAGGCACAAGTGGCCGGCCCATTGATGCTCCATCCTCAGCCCCGCCAGTTGCGGGAACCGCTGATCGAACTTGCGCTGCATCACCTTGGTAGCACGCGCCAAATCGCGCTGGGTTGAGCTCATGCCCGGGCGCAACGCCGCACAGGTCCGGGTGACAATGCGATTGCCGCCCTGACCGGTGTCGATCCGGCGCATGGTCGTTCCCATGGGGTCCGAGGGCGTCACGCCCCAGCGCGGCTGCCCTCCCAAAAGGGCCAGCGCATCGGCATCCAACTCGGGCGTCATCGAAGCAAAGAGGAACAGCTGCATCAACCGGTCACGTTCGATCCCGAAGCTTTCCAGGTGACCGTTCACCGTCAGGATGATCTTGCCTGCGCCAATGGTGCCTTTCCCAGTCTGCACCATCCAATCGCTACCGCGTTTTTCAAACCCCACAACAGACGAGTTTTCGAAAATACTGACCCCATCCGCCGCCAGCCCTGCCGCCAGCCCACGAATATAGCCTGCCGGTTGCAGCATGACCGTTCCGGGCGTGAAAAGGCCCGATTGATAGTGCCGCGATCCTGTGAGCTCGTGCATTTGCGAGGGGTCCAGCATCTCGCTGGTTTCGCCCAAGGTTTCGAGATGCCGAGCATAGCTGACATTGTGGGCATGACCCGTATCGCCTGCAGCTCCGTTGACCTTGCCCACTTCGTCGAAAAAGTTGCGGTCGATCTGGTATTGCTCAACGGCGGACCGCGCGAATGCGATAGCCTGCCGGTTGAGGGCAATCATGGTCTTGTCATCCCCCGCACCGGCATAGTCATCCGATGCAAGGTCATGCGGCAGATCGATCATGAAGCCCGAGTTTCGCCCTGCGGCCCCTTCGGCCACGCGACCGGCCTCAAGCACGATCACACGAGCGTTGGAGTTCAACTGGGTCAGACGCCGTGCCGCCGACAAACCGGCAAAGCCAGCGCCGACAACCACGACATCAGCCGTCAGATCCTTGTCCAACTCCACCGCGGGGGACTGGGCGCCGAGGATGGCGCTCCAGGCTGCAGGGCCGCGATGGGTTGGCAGCTTGCGTGCTGAATATGCGCTCAATCGATTGCCTCATCCGCATCATCGGCCAGATCAATCCAGATGGTTTTCAACTGGGTGTACTGATCATGCGCGTGAACCGAGTTATCACGCCCACCAAAGCCGGACTGCTTGTAGCCGCCAAAGGGCGTGGTGATATCCCCTTCGCCAAAGCTGTTTACGGTCACTGTCCCTGCCCGGATCGCCCGAGCGCCCCGGATCGCGCGTTTCGCGTTGGCCGTGAAGATCGAGGCGCAGAGGCCATACTCGGTATCATTGGCAATTCTGATGGCCTCATCGAAGCCCGAAACCTCGATCACCGACAGGACGGGGCCAAAGATCTCCTCGCGCGCCAGAGTGGCGTCATTGCCCGAGACTTCGACGACGGTGGCTTCGACAAAGCCCCCAGCGGCTTTGCCGCCAATCACTACGTTCTCGGCCTGATCCAGATAGGCGCACACTTTGTTATAGTGCCCTTCGCTGACCAGCGCGCCCATGCGGGTTTCCGGGTCCAGCGGGTCGCCAATGTTCCACTGTTTGGCGTGATGGGCGATGCGCTCCAGCAGTTCGGCCTTTACATCCTTGTGCACGATCAGCCGTGATGAGGCCGAGCAGTTCTCGCCCATGTTCCAGAACGCACCATTGACGATATGTGCGGCCACACGATCCAGGTTTTCGGCATCATCCATCACGATGGCGGGGTTCTTGCCGCCCATCTCAAGCACCACCTCTTTGGCGTTGCTTTCAGCCGAGTAGGTCAGGAACCGCTTGCCGGTCACGGTCGAGCCGGTGAACGAGACCATGTCGACATCCATATGCCGCCCGATCGGTTCCCCCACAGCAGCGCCGCCGCCGGGGACGATGTTGAGAACGCCGCGCGGCAGGCCCGCCTCCATTGCCAGTTCGGCCAGACGCAGTGCAGACAGCGAGGTCTCGGCTGCGGGCTTCACAACGACCGAGCAACCCGACGCCAGAGCCGGGCCGATTTTCCACGCAAGCATGAGCAGCGGGAAGTTCCACGGCAGCACCAGACCCACCACGCCAATCGGCTCACGCACGACCATGGCGATATGGTCATCGCTGGCGGGCGAGACCTGATCGTAAATCTTGTCGATCGCTTCCGCATGCCATTTCAGGCAGTGGATCGTTTCCGGCACGTCCACGGTTTCGCAGTCATAGATGGTCTTGCCGCTGTCGATGCTCTCCATCACGGCCAGTTCGCGGGCATTGCGTGTCATCAGTTTGCAGAGCCGGATCAATACGTCCTTGCGGTCTGAAGGGTGCAGCTTCGACCACCGCCCGTCATCAAAGGCTTCGCGCGCCTTCTCGACCGCAAAATCAACGTCCGCGGCGCCGCAAGCGGCAATATCGGCCAGCTTTTCCCCGGTCGCGGGGTTCACCGTCTCGAACGTCTCGCCCGAGATCGCCGGGCGATACGCGCCGTCAATGAATGCTCCGGTCGGCAGAGTCAGGTCTGCGGCGATGGATTTGTACTCGTCCTGTGTCAGCAATTCCATGCCTTAGCCCCCAATCTTCTTTTCAGCTACGATATCAGCGATTGTTTTCTTCAACACGCGGGTCACCTGTTCCAGCGCGCGCTTGTCATCCTTGTTCAGCCCCTTCAGCGGAGGCCGCATCGTGCCCGCCTCGATGCCGTTCATGGTGACACCATGTTTGATGGTCTGGATGAACTTGCCGCCCTGTTCCAGCACCCGCATCAGAGGCATCATCGCGCTCATGATACGGCGGCCTTTGGTGAAATCACCTTCGATCACGCAGGCGTTGTAGAGCGCCACATGCTCTTCCGGCAGGAAGTTCGACCCGCCGCACACCCAGAACGGCGCGCCCCAGGCGAAGAACTCCAACGCCTGATCGTCCATGCCACATCCCAACTGGATATGCGGGTAGTCGCGCGCCAGAAGGTGGACCCGGTTGATATCGCCCGAGCTTTCCTTGATGCCACAGAAATTCCGGCTGCGGCCCACGCGGTCAAGGAACTCCTCGCCCATCATCGTTCCGGTGCGGTGCGGGTAGTTGTACAGCATCACCGGCAGGTCGGCGGCTTTGTCGATTGCCAATGCGTTCAGCGCATTCTCACGATCAGTGGGCACCGAATAGGGCGGGCTTGCCAGCAGGATCGAGTCTGCTCCAATCTCACGCGCGCCAGAGGCCAGCGCAATCGAGTCCGGCGTCAGCATCGCTCCGGTCCCGACGACCAGAGGCAGACGACCTTTCAACTGCGCATGCGTGAACTTGGCCAGCTCCAGCCGCTCTTCCACGGTCTGGGCATAGTTCTCGCCGGTCGAGCCGCCCGAGATCAGCCCGTGAACGCCACTGGCGATCAGGTATTCGATCACGTCGGACAAAGCGTCCCAATTCACGCTGCCATCCTCGTGATAGGGCGTGACCACAGGGGTATAGATCCCCTCAAACTTGAAAATCGGGTTCATTCCGTCCTCATGCAGGTTTCGAAAGGGGCGGAATGCCCATCGGGACATCCAGCGCGTCAGGCATCACGAACAGCTCAATCTGATCGCGAGACAGGTTCCAGTGGTCCTCGGCCAGCTGCGCAGCAGCCGCCTCATCGCCCGCCTCGATGGCGGCGATGATGGCGTCGTGCTGACGGCTGGCCTCGGTCAGGTTTTCGGTCAGACCTGCGTGATGCGGTCTGTAAAAGGTCATCCCGATCCGCGCATGGTCGATCAAAAGGCGGTTGAACGACGGCAACAAATACACATTGCCAGACATCTGCCCCGTGACATCGTGAAACCGGTTATTGGCCAGCGCCCGGTCCGCGGCCGAACCCGACTGCAAAGCCGAGCAAAAGGCCCGCTGCGCATCCTTCAGCGCCTCAACCTGATCCGGCAGAGCGTTGCACGCGGCCAACCGCAGGATGGCTCCATACACCATTGGGGCCGCCAGAAAGAAATCCCGCAGCGTGGTATGCGACATCTCGGACACGCGCGTGCTGCGATTGGCACGCTGATCCAGATACCCCTCGCCAGCCAGTTGCCGGAACACCTCGCGCAGCGGGGTCCGCGACAGGCCGAATGCCTCGGACAGATGCGCCTCATCCAGATCCGCACCGGGTTGTAGCCGCATGGTCAGAATCGAAACCTTGAGGTGTTCTGCAAATTCAGATTTGCGCGAGCGCGCTTCGTCCTTCATCCACCTATCCCTTTGTCGCTGCTGCTTGGCGAATCGAGATCGCCCAGCCAAAAGCGTTGTATGCTAAGAAAATACAACTTGTATACAAGTAATTTTCCGTGCAGCATGGGCAACCTGCGAATATCGTCGAAATCACCCAGCAGCCTGGAAGCGCAAAGACCGCCATGCCCGATCCCAGCCACATCACCTTCATTCTGATCGAGGAGTTTTCGCATCTCGCGTTCTCCTGCGCGGTCGAGCCTTTGCGGATCGCCAACCTCGTCAGCGGGCGGGATCTTTACAGCTGGTCTTTTGTATCTGAGCATGGTGAACACGCGGTCTGCTCCCACGGTTCGTTTACTCTGGTCCATGCCGGGTTCGACGACCTGCCCAAGTCCGATCAGATTTTTGTGCTGTCGGGCATCCACATGCGAAACCACGCCTCCAAACCCCTGCTGGCTTTGTTGCGGCGGGAACGGGCACGGGGGACTGCGATCGGCGCATTGTGTTCGGGCGCGTGGCTTCTGGCCGAGGCCGGCTTTCTGAACGAAATGCAGGCCGCCATTCACTGGGAATACCATGATGCCTTCACCGAGGCCTTTCCCGATGTGAACCTGGTGCGCAATGTGTTCGTGGCCGATGAAAAGCACATCACCGCCTCGGGGGGTACGGCAACCGCCGACCTGATGCTGCACTTGATAGAACAAGATCACGGGGTCGAGCTGGCCATGGATGTGGCCGATCAGATGGTCTACAACGCCGTGCGCAACGCCACGGCCAAACAGCGTGTTTCACTGCAATCGCGAAACGGTATGCGCAATACCCATCTGACCAAAGCGATCGAAGTCATGCGTAACAACATCGAAACACCGATTTCGCCCTCTGCGATTGCCGATGAGCTAGGCATTTCAACCCGGCAGCTTGAACGGTTGTTCGGGAAGTACCTGAATACATCGCCCAAGAAGTATTTCATGGAAATGCGACTGGAACGCGCGCAAAAACTGCTGTTGCAAACCGAGGCCTCCGTGACCGAGGTCGCCATGGCCTGCGGGTTCGAGAATCCGGGTCATTTCTCACGGGTGTTTCGCCTGAATTTCGGCGTCACGCCCCACGCCCAGCGCAATAAAATAGACTGATTTCAACGCCCCTCCGCTGGGGGAGAGCGTCCTGATCTGCCCGAAACCGGGCACAGTCACGCTCATCCCCCGATCCCTTCGAGAACCCCCTCATTAAAAATCTGACTAGTCAACACCTCGGCAGGATCAGTTGGTGGTACCGGTGAATATTGGCACAACTATTACCAGATCATGTCAGATTGAGGTTTCTTTCTGCCTTAAATATTAATTTTGCGGAAATTGAGCAGAGATCACACCAGACCCGAAGGCTTAGTCGCGTGCGCAAACCCTTGTGTCAGCACCTGTATTGTTTGCGATTCACATCACGCATTCTGGCCAGCGCGCTTTGACAGGCCAACCCCTGCCCCAAACTGCGCTGTTCAAGATATCTAAACGGATATCAGTCCGCGTTCCGCAGGGCCGAGATATCCAGAACAGGTGACTGCGAGGTAACGTGGGCACGCTGCTTAGCCCCCTGCGACGAGGCGGTGATATCCATCGTGCTGACTTGATCAAAGCGCTCGAAATACGCGAATTCGATCGTGTTCAGGGCGGTCATGTCGGAACATTGAATAACGTACTCCGCCAGAAACTCCGGCGCGGCCTCGACCTCGGCATCCGCCCCCAGCCCGTCCCCCGTCAGCGAAACATTGGCCGATGCTGTCATGCATCCGGCCTGTTCGGGAACCACAAAGAGGGTTAACGGCTTTGACAGGGCCGAAATGGCAGCCGCGACCGTGGAGCGATCCGCATCATCTGCGACGCGATGGTCAAAGCCCAGAATATCCTCGCTCGGGACCGCCAAAGACACGCTGAATTGTGTTTCCTCGAAGGTAATTTCCAATGACCCCGCGGCGGCATTCTGCGAGGACACCTGATCCCCTGCCCATGCCTGGGTGGCTGTTGTACATAAACCGATCAAAGCACTCATCCACTTCATGAACTCATACCACTCACAATAGAATCACACGTATTACTCTAACTTTAAACGAATACCACGCAATCGTGACGGCTCGTTTATTAACCCACCAGATATGGGGATGCCGCGCCCCTGCGACAATCCAGACAAAAAAACTCAGGTTGACATTACCGACTATTTCACTCAGCTATACGCATGCAAGTGCACCCCCAATGGACGCACCTGAACGAGATTTCTGACAAGAAAGACCTGAACCCAATGACGAAACTCTTTACTGCCGCCAGCACTCTGACCCTATGCGTGGCCACTGCCGCATCGGCCGGTGACGCACCCGCAAAAGCGGACGTGCTGACCACGTACGCCAATATTGCAGAAGCCAAATATGATGACAGCCTGATCGCCGCCAAAGCGCTGCAAAGCGCCGTCAACGCACTGATAGCCGACCCGTCGGACGCCACGCTGAATGCCGCCCGAGCGGCCTGGATTGCCGCCCGCGTCCCCTATCAGCAGACCGAGGTCTACCGCTTTGGCAACGCCATCGTCGACGACTGGGAAGGCAAAGTAAACGCATGGCCGCTGGACGAAGGTCTGATCGACTATGTTGACGCCTCCTATGGCGGTGCCACGGATGAGAACGAATTCGCCGTTCTCAACGTCATAGCAAACCCGAATTTTGAGCTTTCGGGAACCGCGATCGACGCGACCGAGATTACCCCTGAACTGCTGGCAGAGACCCTGCACGAAGCTGACGGGATCGAGGCCAACGTCGCCACCGGCTACCACGCCATCGAATTCCTGCTGTGGGGTCAGGACCTGAACGGCCATGGCGCGGGCGCAGGCAACCGCCCGGCGACTGACTATGCCAAGGGTGAAGACTGCTCCAACGGCAACTGCGACCGCCGCGCGCAATACCTGAGCGCCGCGACCGATCTGCTGGTCAGCGATCTGGAATGGATGACCGCGCAATGGGCCGAAGGTGGCGACGCCCGTGCCGCCCTGACCAAGAACGAATCCGTCGGTATCAGCGCCATTCTGACCGGCATGGGCTCGCTGTCCTACGGTGAACAGGCCGGTGAGCGTATGCGTCTGGGCCTGATGCTGAACGACCCCGAGGAAGAGCATGATTGCTTTGCCGACAACACGCACAACAGCCACTACTACGATGGCCTTGGCATTCAGAACGTCTATTTGGGCAGCTACACCCGCATCGACGGCACCCCGATCTCGGGCGCATCTCTGTCGGATCTGGTGGTCGCCGCTGACCCCACTCTGGACACTGAAATGAAAGCCAAGCTGTCGACGACCATGCAGGCTCTGGGCCGGATCAAATCGACCGCCGAGGCCGGTTTCGCCTATGACCAGATGCTGGAACGCGGCAATGCCGGTGGCGAAGCGCTGATCATGGGCGGCGTCAACGGTCTGGTCGACCAGACCAAGACCATCGAGCGTATCGTGTCCACCCTGGACCTCGACGGGATCGAGTTCGAAGGATCGGACAGCTTGGACAACCCTGACGCGGTTTTCCACTAAACACATAAAAGGGCCGGAGGCGACGGCAAAACGGCGCCTCCGGCAACCCGGTCACTCCAGAGCGTGACTGGACTTGAAGACATTACCTTACTAAATAAGTAAGAAACCTAACGAACCTCGATTCCCATGATCGTCTGCCACTGCACAAACATCTCCGACCACGACATCCGGGCCGCTATCGACTGGATGCGAACCGCTGACGCGCAAGCGATCATTACCCCCGGAAAGATCTATCACGCCCTTGGAAAATCCGCCGACTGCGGCGGCTGCATGCCACTTTTCCTAGACACGATGCGAACCAACGATAATCTGGAAGTCCCCATGCAGCTGCGTGCACTACGCACCGGCCTATCACAGGAGAAGGCAGATGAAGGGCGATCCCAAGGTCATAGAGTATCTCAACAAATCCCTGCGGCATGAACTGACAGCCGTTAGTCAGTACTGGCTGCACTACCGGCTTCAGGAAGACTGGGGCTTGGTTCATATGGCCAAGAAAAGCCGCGAAGAAAGCATCGAAGAGATGGGCCATGCGGACAAGCTGATCGAACGGATCATCTTTCTGGAGGGTCACCCAAACCTGCAAAAGCTTGATCCTCTGCGGATCGGGCAAAACCCTAAGGAAACGCTGGAATGCGACCTTGCCGCCGAGAACGACGCCCGCGCCCTTTATGTCGAAGCACGGGAATATTGCCGCGAGGCGGGCGACTACGTTTCTATGTCGCTGTTTGAGGAATTGATCAGCGATGAAGAAGGTCATATCGACTTCCTGGAAACGCAGCTCGATCTGTACGAAAGGATTGGCGACGCCAATTATGCGCAACTCAACGCCGCGAAAATGGACGCCGAGGAATAGTATTCTCGCTCTCTTGGTGGTCGCAACTGCGGCCACCCCTTCCCTGTCTGCCGAACTGCAAGACCTCCACCTACATACGATCCCACGCACCGAAGACGAACGCGCCCGCATTGCGAATGTGATCGCACCGCCGCAGGATTTCAGCACGCCGCAAAGGTTCGAAGATCTGCCTGCCGGGGCCGCAACCGTGCGTGTGCGCAACAACGCGGATGCGTTCTCGCAACCGTCCAAGAACCTGAGCTTTGAGCAAGAGCTGGATTTCAAGGTCGGCAACGGATTATTCAAAAAGATCTGGGTCTCTTCGCCGTCCTCGACCCTCGCGTCTGATGGCCTTGGGCCGCTTTATAACGCGCGGTCGTGCCAGCGCTGCCATATCAAGGATGGGCGCGGGCACACGCCGAATGGGCCGGATGACAACGCGATCTCGATGTTCCTGCGCGTATCCATCCCCGGCGGCCCTCAGGACGCGCCGGTTGGGATCGAAGACTACCTCGCCACCCTGCCCGAGCCGAACTATGGCGGCCAGATGCAGGACTTCGCTCTGGCCGGGCACCCTGCGGAATACCGGTTGCAGATCACCTACGAAGAGATCCCGGTTGCTCTGTCCGAGGGCGAGAGCGCCTCGCTCCGCCGCCCCACCTACACGGCCGCCGATCTGGGATACGGCCCGTTGCACCCCGACGCCATGCTCAGCCCGCGTGTTGCCCCGCAGATGATCGGCCTTGGCTTGCTGGAGGCGATCCCGGTCGAGGACCTGCTGGCTAAAGCCGACCCAGACGATGCTGATGGCGATGGCATCTCGGGCCGCGCGAACATTGTATGGTCGACCGAGTTTGACGCCCCGATGATGGGCCGTTTTGGCCACAAGGCCGGTATGCCCACAGTCATGGAGCAATCTGCTGCGGCTTTTTCAGGTGATATCGGTATCTCGACCCCCCTCTTCCCTGCGCCTTACGGGGATTGCACCGATGCGCAGGTCAATTGCGTGAAGGCCCCCCATGGCGACGGGGATGTGCGCGTGTTCGAAGTGGATCAGGTTGGCATGGACCTCGTAGCCTTCTACAGCCGCAATCTGGGCGTTCCCGGTCGCCGGGATGTGGATGACCCGCAGGTACTGCGCGGGAAAGAGAAATTCCACACCACAGGCTGCGCCGCCTGCCATACCCCGGCCCATGTCACCCATCGCCTTGAGGACCGACCCGAGCAAAGCTTCCAACTAATCTGGCCCTATACCGACCTGCTTTTGCATGACATGGGCGACGGTCTGGCTGACAACCGCCCTGAGGCCCGCGCCACAGGCCGCGAATGGCGTACGCCGCCCCTCTGGGGGATCGGTCTGACCCAGCGCGTGTCCGGCCACACCGAATTCCTGCATGACGGGCGTGCCCGCACCCTGCTGGAGGCCGTGCTGTGGCACGGGGGCGAAGCACAATCCGCCCGTGACACCGTCGTGACCATGCCAAAAGCCGACCGCGACGCCCTTATCCGTTTTCTCGAAAGTCTTTGACCCATGCGTTTTTTTGCTTTTGCCATTGCCCTAGTCGCCCCTTTGGCGGTGTCTGCCCAAGACAGTGCAGCGATCCTGACGGACGTGCCCGCCGCGCATATTCTGCCACGCTTTGCTGAATTGGCTGACGCGACCGAGGTGTTGACCGTCATGTCCCAATCCGATTGCACGCCGCAGTCAGAAGCTCTGCGCACGGCCTATGGGAATGCCTTTGACGCGTGGATATCCGCCAGCCATCTACGCTTTGGTCCCACCGAGGCCGACGACCGCGCCTTTGCCATGGGTTTTTGGCCAGACACGAAAGGGTTCACGCCCAAGGCCCTGTCACGGCATATCGCCGCCGAAGACCCAGCTGTGAACGACACGACCGCCTATACCGAAACCTCAGTCGCGGGGCGCGGGTTCTTTGCGCTGGAGCAAATGCTGTTTGATCCCAAATTCGCCGATCAGGGCAGTGCCGAATATCGATGCGCCCTGATCCGGGCCATCACGGCCGATATTGACGCAAACGCTGACGCGATGGCCGAAGACTGGCAAAGCTATGCGGTGAACCTGGAACAGCCTGGGGGCGACAGCCCTTACCGCACGCAAGATGAGGCGATGCAGGAGCTGTTCAAAGCGCTCTCGACAGGGCTGCAGTTCACCGCCGAGACCCGATTGGGCCGGCCCCTTGGGACCTTCGACCGCCCCCGCCCCAACAGAGCCGAAGCCCGCCGCTCCGAACGCGCCTTGCGTCATGTCGAGCTGTCCTTGATTGCGCTGCAAGACCTTGCAGCGCGGCTGTCTGCCGACCATCCCGAAATTGCACAGGATCTGGACCTAGCCTTCAACCGCACGATCAGAAATGCCCGGTCCATCGACGACCCCGCCTTCGCTGGCGTGGCCGATCCTGCGGGCCGGTTCCGCATCGAAGCGCTGCAACAGGCCGTGAATGACATTCGCGCCATCGCCACGACCGAGCTTGGCCCGACCCTCGGCATCAGTGCCGGGTTCAACTCTCTCGACGGGGATTGAGCGATGACCAACCGCCGCCATTTCCTGGCCGGTCTAGCGGCTGCAAGCCTTGCGCCCGCAACGGGATGGGCCTTGGTCGGGGCGCCCACTTTTCTGGCCGCCGGGCTGTTTCCGGATGGCACGTTCCGTCTGGCCGGTCTGGATGCGGGCGGAGACATCCTGTTCTCTCTGCCCCTGCCCGCCCGCGGCCACGCTGCCGCAGCGCATCCCCGCAGGGCGCAGGCCGTGGCCTTTGCCCGCCGTCCCGGTACGTTTGCTCTGGTCATCGACTGCGTCACCGGGCAAGAGCATGCACGGCTTCAGTCCCCTAAGGGACGGCATTTCTACGGTCACGGCACGTTCACTGCGGACGGCACCCGGTTCTTTGCCACCGAAAACGACTATGAGGCTGGCGAAGGCCGCATCAGCCTGTGGGACGCCACCAGTTTTGAAAGGTTGGGAGAGTTTTCGTCGGGCGGTGTTGGTCCGCATGACATGCGTCTGATGCCAGACGGCCAAAGCCTTGTGATCGCCAATGGCGGGATCGAAACCCACCCGGAAACCGGTCGAACCAAGCTGAACCTGCCCGTCATGCAACCAAACCTGACCTATCTGGACCTGTCCGGGAAACTTCTTGAACGGGTCGAGTTGCCAAGTGACCTGCACAAGAACTCCATCCGTCACCTCAGCGTCCGTAGCGACGGGCTGGTCGGGTTCGCGATGCAATGGCAGGGCAGCCAGACCAAACACCCGCCCTTGTTGGGCCTACACCGTCGGGGCGCGCTGCCGCAGCTTCTGTCGGCACCGGAAGGCCTCCAAAACGCCTTGCAAGGCTATGCTGGCAGCATCGCCTTTTCAGCAAGCGAGGCCGAGATCGCCATAACCTGCCCGCGCGGAAATGCGTTGCATCTTTTCGATGTCGCAGCTCGCAGCTTCAGGCAAGCCTTCACGCTGGAGGATGTCTGCGGCCTCGGCGCAGGTCCTGACGGGCTGATCTTTACCACCGGCACGGGCGCGTTTGGCGCTGTAGACGGGCAGCGCGCACATATTCTGGCCCGCCCCGATTGCCGATGGGACAATCATCTGATCCCGGTCCGCACGCACGCGTAACTGTCGGCAATCCCTGTCACATAGTTTACACTTGGACGAATCAAAATGCTGCCGTATTGGCGGGCGCGAAACCGGTACCCCTGGCTTAAGGACTGACTTGATTGAAACACACGCCCGATGCACCGCACACAATCTACGGGGTTGAGAAATGGGGCAAAGGCCTCATCGAGGTGACGGAGCAGGGCGAGATCGGTCTGCGCAACCCGATGTCTCCGGTCACTGCGGCGATCAGCCTGCCCGGTATCCTCAGCGATCTGGACGACCGGGGAATCAAAGCGCCGATGGTGTTACGAGTCAGTTCGTATCTGGAACATGAGATTGCACATCTGAACGAATGCTTCGCCGAAGCCATTGCCCGCGTCGGCTACAGGGGGCCTTATCGCGGTGTCTTCCCGATCAAGGTGAACCAGCAGGCGCAGGTGGTCGACCGGATCGTCGAATATGGCAAGAAATACAATTACGGGCTCGAGGCCGGCTCGAAGCCAGAGCTTGTCATCGCCCTTGCGCATCGTCTGGCCCCCGAGGCGCTGATCGTCTGCAACGGCGTCAAGGATGCCGAATTCATCCAGCTGGCGATCCTGTCCCGCAAGATCGGGTTCAACACCGTCATAGTGCTGGAAAGCCCGAAAGAGGCCGATACCGTGATCGAGGTCTACAAGGAACTCGGCATCGAACCCCTGATCGGCGTGCGCGTGAAGCTGACCAACCAGATCAGCGGCAAATGGGAAGAAAGCTCAGGCGACCGCTCGGCCTTTGGCATGAACACCGACCAGTTGGTCGTCACAGTGGACAAGCTGCGCGACGCGGGCTTGCTGCATTGCCTCAAGCTGCAGCACTCGCATCTGGGCAGCCAGGTGCAGGACGTCAACGACGTGCGCCGCGCCGTGGGTGAGGCCTGTCGCTACTACACCGAACTCACGCGTGAAGGCGTTCCGCTGACCCATTTGGACCTCGGCGGCGGCATGGGTGTGGACTATACGGGCGAGAAGAAGGCAGCCGAGAACTCGATCAACTACACGGTCGAGGAATACTGCGCCAACGTGGTCGAAACCGTTGCCTATGCCATGGACGAGGCCGAGATTGAACATCCGACATTGGTCACCGAAAGCGGCCGGGCCGTAGTGGCGACCTCATCCATGTTGGTGTTCAACGTGCTGGAGACCACGCTCTACGATGCGCCCACTGCGCCGGATGTGGAACCCGATGACAACCATCTGGTCTCAGACCTTGCGGCAATCAATGGCTATCTCAGCCATGAGCGTTTGCAGGAATGCTGGAACGACGCCAATTTCTATCGCAACGAGCTGCGCGCCCTGTTCCGCCGTGGATACGTTGATCTGCGCCAGATGGCCCGGGCCGAGCGCATCTACCTGTCGCTGATGGCCCGCCTCAAGGCGCTGGCCGCCAGTGATGATCTGGAAACGGATGTAGACGACCAGCTTGAGAAAGTGGCCGATATCTACCACTGCAACTTCTCGCTGTTCCAATCCCTGCCTGATGTCTGGGCCATTGAGCAGCTGCACCCGATTGTGCCGCTGCAGGGTCTGAACCAGACACCCGATCGCCGCGCCGTTCTGTCCGATATTACGTGCGATAGCGACGGCAAGATCGACCGGTTCATTCTGGCCGATGGCGTCTCACCCAGCTTGCCCGTGCATTCCCTGCCCGAAAACGATGAATATTTCATGGGCGTCTTCTTTGTCGGCGCCTATCAGGAAACGCTGGGCGATCTGCACAACCTGTTCGGCGATACCAATGTCGTAACCATCGACCTGCGCCCCGACGGCGGCTTTGATCTGCTGCATGAACAAGAGGGCGACACGATCAGTCAGGTCCTGTCTTATGTCGAGTTCGACCCGCAAGACTGCGTCGCCGCCTTCCGCAAAATGGTGGACGAGGCGATTTCCACCGGTACTCTGCAAGCCAAGGACCGCAAAACCCTGATGAGCGCTTATCGCGACTCGATCAACGGCTACACCTATTACGAATAACCCCTTGAGAGGAGACTATCCCATGGGCAAAACACTGGTTGTCGGCGCAGGCGGCGTATCCCACGCCGCCGTGCACAAGATGGCAATGAATTCGGATATCTTCACCGAGATCACTCTGGCCAGCCGCACGAAAGCGAAATGCGACGCCATCGCCGCAGCGGTGAAAGATCGCGTCGGCGTCGAGATCAAAACCGCCGAACTGGACGCCTACAAGGTCGAAGACACGGTCAAGCTGATCAAGGAAACCGGGGCGGAAATCCTCGTGAACCTCGCCCTGCCCTATCAGGATCTGGTGCTGATGGATGCGTGTCTTGAGGCGGGTATCCACTATCTCGACACCGCGAATTATGAGCCCGAGGACGAGGCCAAGTTCGAATACCACTGGCAATGGGCCTATCAGGAACGCTTCAAGGCGGCCGGCCTGACCGCCATCCTCGGCTCGGGCTTTGATCCGGGTGTGACCAGCGTGTTCGCCGCATGGCTTAAGAAACACAAGCTGGATACGATCCGCCAGATCGATGTTCTGGACGCCAATGGCGGCAGCAACGATCAGGAATTCGCCACCAACTTCAACCCGGAAATCAATCTGCGCGAAGTGCTGGCCGAGGTGCGCCACTGGGAAGGTGGCGAATGGAAACACTCGCCCGCCATGACCCACAAGGTCGAATTCGATTTCCCGGCCATCGGCCCCAAGAACATGTACCTGATGTATCACGAGGAACTGGAATCCCTCTCGACCCACTTCCCCGAGATCGAACGCGCCCGCTTCTGGATGACCTTCGGCGACGCCTACATCACCCATGCCAAAGTGCTGGAAAATGTCGGCATGACCCGCATCGACCCGGTGATGCATGACGGTAAAGAAATCATCCCGATCCAGTTCCTGAAAACCCTGCTGCCCGATCCCGGCGATCTGGGCGCGGAAACCAAAGGCAAGGCTTGTATCGGCGACATCGCCACGGGCCAGGCCAAGGACGGCTCAGGTGAGAAAACCTATTACATCTACAACATCTGCGACCACGAGGAATGCTACGCCGAGGTCGGCTCCCAAGCCGTCAGCTACACCACCGGCGTCCCCGCCATGATCGGCGCAGCGCAGCTGCTGAAAGGCAACTGGCGCGAGCCCGGCGTGTGGAACATGGAACAGCTCGACCCGGATGACTTCATGGACATGCTGAACGAACACGGTCTGCCGTGGCAGGTTCACGAACTCGACGGCCCGGTCGAGTTCTGATCCGCATAGCTTCATCTGGCCCTAAATATCCCGGGGGTCCGGGGGCAGCGCCCCCGGCCTCTCCATCAACGGAGACGCCGGACATGTCCGACATGATGACCACACAGGCCGGTGACGCCGGAGCGTTCCGCGACTTCGACCTCACTCGTGTCCCCACGCCCTGCTTCGTGGTCGACGAAAAGGCCGTTGAACGCAATCTGACCATCCTCGCCGATATCGGCACCCGTTCCGGCGCGCATGTGCTCAGCGCGCTCAAGGCGTTTTCGATGTTTTCGCTGGCCCCGCTGGTGCGCCAACATCTCGGCGGCACCTGCGCCAGCGGCATCTTCGAGGCGCGACTGGGTCGCGAAGAATATGGCGGCGAGGTCGCAACCTTCTGCGCCGGATACAAGGATGCCGATATCGAAGAGATCCTATCGCTGTCCGACCACATCATCTTCAACAGCCCGGCGCAGAAAGACCGCTTCCTCACCAAAGCCCAAACTGCCAGGGTTCAGGTCGGTCTGCGCATCAACCCGGAACACTCCGAGGGAGAGATTCCCAAATACGACCCCTGCGCGCCCTGCTCACGTCTCGGTACGCCGGTGAGCCAGCTAACCACCGAAGCCCTGACCGGGGTCGACGGGTTGCATATGCACACGCTCTGCGAACAGGGGTTCGAGCCTCTGCAACGTACGTGGAAGGCCGTTCAACCCAAAATCGCCTCATTCCTCGGCCAACTCAAATGGCTGAACTTTGGCGGTGGCCATCATATCACCCGCGACGACTATGACCGCGACGGGCTGGTGACCTTCATCAAGACAATCCGCGAAACCTATGGCATCGACGTCTATCTGGAACCCGGCGAGGCGGTTGCCTTGGACGCAGGCATTCTGGTCGGAGAAATCCTTGACCTGCCGACCAATGGCATGAACCTCGCGATCACCGATATCTCGGCCACCTGCCACATGCCCGACGTGATCGAGGCCCCCTATCGCCCGGCCCTGATGAATGAGGCCGAGTCAGGCCACACCTACCGCCTGGGCGGCCCATCCTGTCTGGCCGGTGACGTGATCGGCGATTACACATGGGATCAACCGCTGCAGATCGGCCAGCGCTTTGCCTTCCTCGATCAGGCACATTATTCGATGGTCAAAACCAACACGTTCAACGGCGTACCCCTGCCCACCATCGCCTTGTGGAACAGCGAAACGGACGAGCTGAAGATCATCAAACAGTTCAGCTATGACGACTTTAAGGACCGCCTTTCATGAGCATTTTCCTAGACAGTGAACTGACCGCATCCGAACGTACCGAGGATGCCCGCTTTCGCGTGATCCCAGTCCCGCTGGAACGCACCGTATCCTATGGCTCGGGCACTGCCAAAGGCCCCGAAGCGATCATCGAGGCAAGCAACGAACTGGAACGCATCACCGGCCATGCCGAGCCTTGCGTCGAGGGCATCTTCACCGAAGACCCGCTAGATTGCGACGCCGCCCTGCCCGAGATCATGGAACGCCTTGCCCAACGCACCGAAGCCGCCGTTCGAGCGGGCAAAGTACCAGTCACGCTGGGCGGAGAGCATTCGCTTAGCTACGGCGCCGTGATGGGCGTGGCGCGCGCGCTGAACGCCCCTGTCGGTATTGTCCAGATCGACGCCCATGCCGACCTGCGCAACGCCTATCAGGGTGAAAAACACTCTCACGCTTCGGTCATGCATCTGCTGGCCGAAGAGGGCATCAAGCTGGCTCAGTTCGGCGTCCGTGCCTTTTCGACGGAAGAGGCGCAAAGCCGCGTGAAGAACCATGTCTTCCACGTGGATGCCGAGGAACTGGTCACGGGTCATATCCATGCCGTCGACCTGCCCGAGGATTTCCCCGAACTGGTCTATGTCAGTTTCGATGTCGATGGGCTTGATCCGGCGCAGATGCCCGCCACCGGAACCCCGGTTCCCGGCGGTTTGGGCTATTATCAAGCGCTCCGACTTGTCGAACACGCACTGAAGGGGCGCAAATGCGTGGGTTTTGACGTTGTAGAACTTGCCCCAAACGACAATGCCGCCTGGGACTTCACGGCCGCACAGATCGTCTATCGGCTTATGGCCGCCTGTTAACCCTCGGACGTCTCGTTCAGTTCCATATGCCCCTCGCCCTTGTTCAAGACGCGACGCAGCATCGGTTCGAAGAATTCCAGCGGTTTGGTCGGATAGTTCGGGTCAAACGCCTTCTGATCGTATTCGTGACAGCTCACCATGGTTGTAGGGGGTCAGGATATCGCCCGTGTCATGGATCAGCGCGGCGACCACAAGTTCTTCATCCCCGCCATCCTCATAGGCCCGCGTCGTAGCCTGCAGGGAGTGTTGGTAGCGGTCCACCGGATACGGTGTCCATTCCTCATCCAATGAGCGAATCGCGTCCAGAACCGATCTGGCAGGGCGGCGTTTTAGGCCTCTTGATAGTCTAAAACTGCGTCCCAGTCGGCCTTAGTGGCCTCTTCAAAACTGGTTCAGGTCGGCTTGTGGCTTTTGTCCAGCATGGCATATCCTATGTCCTGTTCAGGAACAGAATAGCGCAACTCAGGCCACACAGCCGTTGGTTTCAGACACACCAGTCCATAATTTTCATCCGGGAATGAGCAAAGCCTAAGCCGCAACCCTGGAGCGACGCCAGATTGGCCGCCCAGCCACCGCCAGAAACAGGCAAGAGATCAGGATGCCGATGACCGCCGGCGCATAAAGAATGATCCAAACACCCGGGTCATCAATCACGACCGGAGAGACAAAGCCCCGGACCCCTTCCAGAAGAACCAGAATGGTAAACGCCCCCAGAATCTGAGGCCACAATCCAAACCGCGAGAAACTGCCCAGCATCAGGGTGGCATATCCGACCAGCCCGACCGCAACGCAAATCGCGATCCACGAGAATCGCTGGTGCAGTTCATCGGTCAGTTCACCCGGGCTAAACCCTTCAGCGGTGGCTATGGTATCGCGATCCCGGATCAGTTCCATCGTTGGGATCGCCTCAAGACTGCGGATGTTCATACCGCCGGCACTGGCCAGCGCAGAGATATCATATGAGGCATCCTGAAACAGGGTCGACGACAGCGTACGCCCGTCCTTGTCCAGACGCAGGGCGACCCCATCCAGCATAACAAGGTTAATCCCCGCCGCGTTGTTCACCAGATAAGCGGTTGAACTTGAGTAGCTGACAGAATTCGCTGGGTCCCGTCGATCCGAAACAAACACCTCGTGCAGCGTACCGTCCAGATCAATCCGACCGATATAGACGGTGACTCCATTGGCGGGGTGCAGAAACTCACCATCATTCAACAATTGAGCGGTCACATCGCCTGCGACCTCGGCCTGCCGGACCTCTAGCTGTTCGACGGAAGCCGGACGAAGGAAGACGCTGATCGCCGCCATCATGACGCCCGTGACCAGACCGAACAGTACCACCGCCCGCGCCAGACGCCATGGGCTGGAGCCGGTCGCCAGCATCACCGTCATTTCGCTTTCCCGGCTGAGGCGGTTCGTGGCGTAAACGGCCGCAGCAAACACGGCCATCGGCATCACTGTCCGGATCAGGGTCGGCAACGTCAGAGCGGTGAATTCAAGAAACACAATAGCCGATTGACCGCCGCTGATCACACGATCGAACAGGCTGACAGACCGCGTGATCCAGAAAACACCCACCAGAACCAGAGTGAAAAAGCCGAACAGCACCAGCAACTGCCGCAGGAAATATCCATCGAAACGCGACATGTACCCTCATTCCTGGTGTCTGCGATTTGCGGGGACTTTAGGCCATCCCGCGGGCAGAGGAAAGGCGATCCACGTTGTGCTTTGAGATCAGGTGGGGTTTCAGATGACCAGCAAATCGACTTGATGTTCAATCTGCTTAAACTCGCTCCGCGACACAGGGTGAAAGCCCCCAACATGACGATAAATGCCCTGGTAGTTTTCAAACAATAGCTCGCACAGCTCTTGCCGGGTGCTGGACTGCCCGTCCGGAGTGTATTCCAGAAAGATGGGCGGCCTGTATTCAGCGATCAGCGTATTCATCCCTTTCAGGGCCGACAGCTCATGGCCCTCAACATCCATCCAGACCAGCCCGATCTGATCAGCCCGAAGGGTGCCCGACTGCACCAGATCGTCGATCTGGACGATCTCGACCGGAAAACTTTCTCGGGTTTTGCCGCTTGTACGTTTGGCGCCCAAACGTGAGCCGCCGCGGTTGAACAGATCTCGGGTAAATTCTGCCGTTCCAGTCGTGTCAGAGGCCGCGATGCCCAGAATCTCCACTTTGTCTGTAAGCCCGTTCAAAGCAAGATTGTGTCGCAGCAGGTTTATGTTATCCGGGTCCGGCTCGATCGCCACAACGGTTTCACACTGAAGATCGAGAAAGAAATAAACGGTTTGAGTGCCGATATTGGCCCCAACCTCCAGAACGGACATGCCGGGCGTGTAGGCATCGTTTTGGTCAAGGAATTTTCGCAGATCCATGACCGAGTCTCGTGCAAATTCACCGTTTTGACACAGCGAACGCCCGATAGCATCCGTGGGAAAGAAGGCAAAGGCATGATCGCCCAAGTCCCGAAACAGCAACGTATCCTGATTCAGAAGCTCATTCATTACAGCGCGCCGGGTTTTCCCGTTGCCAAGAACGCGAGAGGCAATCTTTTCGGCAATCAGGCTTCGCAATCCCATTCAACACCTTTGAACACAATTCAAAAATTATCTTCGGTGGATAACCCTACGTTCGCCACTCAGCAACATGGGCATCCGACTCAGACGAAAGTTGGTGCATTTGTACCAATTCGACCCAAGTGGGATGGCGGCTGGCTTACATTCGGAATGTGCCGGAATTCTCGCCGCGTGTTCGCGGCTTTTTCATCTCAAGCAATGTCGTTTGAAACAGATTGCGGAATTCAGCCTCTTTCACCGTCGGTTCGCTTGTTTCTTCATCATCGGCAAGTGGCTCTTCGCACCGAGACCGCATTTGGCGCGCCGCGTGCCAGCCGGATTCACGAAAGGTCGACCAAAAACTCTGTACCAAATTCCTTCCCTCCCAACGAACTGCACAAATCTTGTCACTGCGGGGCCGATCCGAACCTCAATGGTTGGACGAGGCTCAAGGATCACAATCCGTGAGTGGCACCCCGCAGCGACGAGGTGCATCTAGGGATTTCATCTTGAGACGTAAGGGGGAAGAAAACGCAGGTTTTCGTCACTTTTGTGCATGTATAATAAAATATCGAGTACAAGCTTACGCTTACGTCAACTGCATCCGGTTGGAAGAATTTTCGCGACGCTACGTCAAATCCTGACCCACCGAACCGAACCTTCAGGACAAGGCCGCAGCCATGGCTGATCCAAAGGTATCGCGAAAGGAATTCGGCCGGACGGGTCCGGGATTCGGCATACCCTCAAACGCGACCATTTCAGTTTTCGGAAGGTTTTTAATGGCAGGGGCAGCAGGGTTCGAACCCGCGACCTACGGTTTTGGAGACCGTCGCTCTACCAACTGAGCTATACCCCTGTGATGTGCCTCAGATATGCCAGCCGCGCGGCGGACTCAAGAGGCTTTTTCAGATTCTCAACCACTTCTCGACAAGACAAACAAGTTGCGCCACGCGCGCAGTGCGGTATGACAAGATTTGTTCAGAAAAAGGAACCACGCGTGAGCCTCCGCAAGAAGATCGCCGACAGCGAAACTGTACTGAACTGGGCCGCGCGGCGGATTGCCAGCTATATCCGGATGGTCAATCGCAACACGCGCTGGCAGCGTATCGGGTATGAGGAACTGGATCAGCTGGCCGAACAGGGTGAGCCCGTGATCGTGGTTCTGTGGCACCAACGCCTTGCGCAATCGCCCTATTTCTTCCCGTTGGACAAGGGGCGCATCTGCTCGATCACTTCCTCGGCGCGGGCGGGCAGCATGGTGGGCCGCGTGCAAAAGCTGTTCGGCATGGACACGATCGCCATGGCCAGCAAACACAAAAGCAACGTCGCCGTGTCGCGCGAAGTTCTGGGCAAGATGAAACAGGGGATATCCATTGGCATCGCCGCCGACGGACCTCGCGGGCCGGAACGGGTGCTTTCCACAGTGCCTCTGGTCTGGGCGCGTACATCCGGCAAACGCGTGTTCGGGATCACCTTCTCGGCTCGTCACGGCAGCGAGGCTGGTACATGGGACCGCCTTTTGATGCCTCGGCCCTGGCGCAACGAAGGCGTGCTCCTGTGCCGGGAATGGACAGAAACCGTCCCGCGTAAAGCCAGTGAGGAGCAGATCGAATCTCTGCGCCAAAACCTTGAGCAGCACATGAATGACATCACGGCCGAGGCCGACCGGATGGTCGGGCGCGAACCGTGGTCGCCCAAACCCTAAAGCGTTTTTCGTTTTACTTGAGGCAAGACCATCGCAATACGCGTTCGACCGCAGGGAGAGGCAGCGTATTTCGATTCAAATCAAACGCAAAGCGCTAGCCGCCGCGCAGCCTCTGCATCAGATAAACTTCGCTGCCTTCCGGAATTGGTTCTGTCAGGCCCGTTGCAATCACGCGCCCGTCGATTGCGATTGAGACACCCGCATCAATGGGGGCCTGCAATTGCGGATGCGCGCGCACCAGGGCACGCAGCAACTCTCCGGTTGTTTTGGCCTCGACCTCAACAACTGCCAGACCCCCGGTCAGAGACCGGAGGCCGGACCAGAGGTGAACCTCAACCATTGCCCTTGAGCGCGGCCAGAATGCGCGGAGGCGACATCGGCAGTTGCTTCATCCGCACACCCGCCGCATTGGAAACGGCGTTTGCGATAGCGGCAAGAGGCGGCACAATGCCGGTTTCCCCCACTCCGCGCACCCCAAACGGGTGGCCGGGGTTGGGCACTTCGACAATCACCGTGTCGATCATAGGCAGGTCGCTGGCAACGGGAATCCGGTAGTCGAGGAAGATCGAGTTCTGCAACCGCCCGTCCTCGCCGTAGATATATTCCTCGTTCAGCGCCCAGCCGATGCCTTGTGCGGCACCGCCCTGGAACTGGCCTTCCACATAGGTCGGGTGGATCGCTTTGCCGGCGTCCTGAATGACCGTGTAGCGGGTCACGCTGGTCTTGCCGGTTTCCGGATCGACCTCGGCATCGACGATATGGGTGCCAAAGGACACGCCTGCGCCTTCCGGAGTTGCCTCGAAATGGCCCGAGATCGGTCCGCCAGTACGCCCCATATCCGCCGTGATGTCGGACAGGGCCAGCGGATCGAAATCGCCTGCGTTGGGGCCTGAGGGCACGGCGCAGCCGTCCTCCCACTTCACGGCCTCAACCGGGATACCCCACTTGGCTGCTGCGCGTTCGCACAGTTTTTCAACCGCGTGTTTGGCCGCTTTGATGGTCGCCAGACCCGACGCATAGGTCACGCGCGAGCCGTGTGAGACGTCGTTATAGCCCAGCGTCGCGGTATCCGCGATGGTCACGCGGATGTTCTCGTATGGGATGCCCAGAACCTCGGCCGCCATCAGCGCCATCGACGCGCGAGAGCCGCCGATATCCGGCGTTCCCACCATCAGCTGGGCCGAGCCGTCCTCGGACAAGGCCAGCGAAACGCTGGTCTCGCCGCCGTGGTTGAACCAGAAGCCACAGGAAATCCCGCGCCCCTGCCCCGGCTTCAGCGGGGCCGAATAGTGCGGGTGCGCCTTGGCGGCCTCCAGCGTTTCGACCAGACCAATGCGTTCGTAGGTCGGGCCATAGCTGGCCTTCGTCCCTTCATGAGCGGCGTTTTTCAGGCGGACATCCACAGGATCGAGACCCAGCTTGTTGCACAGCTCATCAATCACCGACTCAACCGCAAAGGCACCCATGGGAGCGCCCGGCGCGCGGTAAGCGGCCTGTTTCGGACGGTTCGACATCACGTCATAGCCGATCTGCTTGACGTTGGTCAGGTTGTAGGGCGCAAAGGCGCACATGGCGGTCATGTCGCCGGGCGCACCGGGGAAGGCGCCACCCTGCAAGCGGAAGATGCCCTCAGCGGCAGTGATCGTGCCGTCTTTCTTCATGCCGATCTTGATATCCATCGAGGCCGACGAGGTCGGCCCGGTGGCCCGGAACACCTCGGACCGGGTCATAACGATCTTGACCGGACGGTTGGCTTTCCGGCTCAGCGCAAGCGCAACGGGTTCGATGAAAACAGTGGTCTTTCCGCCGAAGCCGCCACCAATCTCGGACGCGGTGACGCGAAGTTGCGAGGTCTCGATCCCCAGCAGCGCAGCGCATGTCTTTTGCGCGATCCAGTGGCCTTGCGTGGTACACCACAGCTCACCCTTGCCGTCATTGCCCAGCATACCCAGACAGGCATGCGGTTCGATATAGCCCTGATGGGTCGCTTCGGTGACAAAGCTGTCTTCGATGACCAGATCCGCTTCGGCAAACCCGGCCTCGACATCGCCATGACCGCTTTCGTGGTAGCGAACGACGTTCGGGTGCAGACCTTCGGGCACCGAATAGTCCGCCGCGCCTTCCCGAATGACCGGCGCATCCGACGCCATCGCCTTGTCCACGTCGGTCACATGGGGCAGAACTTCGTATTCAACCTCGATCAGCTTGAGTGCATCCCGCGCCGCCAAGGCCGACGTGGCCGCAACCGCAGCGACAGCGTGACCATCATAGAGTGCCTTTTCGCCCGCCATGACGTTTTCCAAAACGTTCCAGAACTCGCCCTCGAGACCCGGTTTGAACGGGACATCGGCAAAGTCCGCGCGGGTGACGACGGCTTTGACATCCTTATGCGCCTCGGCCTTCGAGGTGTCGATCTTCACGATCCGCGCGTGGGCATGGGGAGAGCGCAGAACCGCTCCGTGCAACATGCCGGGCGCATAGGCATCAGCCCCGAATTTGGCGCGGCCCGTGACCTTGTCTAACCCATCGGGGCGATCCGGGCGTGTGCCAACGAAAGTGAATTCAGATTTGCGATCGTCGAGTGCCATTACGAAGCCTCCCGCAGTTCTTCCGCCGTTTCCATCACGGCGCGAATGATCTTGTCATAACCGGTGCAGCGGCAGAGATTGCCTGCCAGCCAGTACCGGGTTTCCTCTTCGGTCGGGTTTGGGTTCTTCTCGAGCAGCGACTTGGCCGCCACCAGAATGCCCGGCGTGCAGATCCCGCACTGAAGCGCCGCATGTTCGATGAACTTCTTTTGCAGCGGATGCAGAACGTCACCGTCGGCAATCCCCTCGACGGTTTCGATGGCCTTGCCATCCGCCTCAACGCCCAGCATCAGGCAGGAACAGACCAAACGGCCATCGACAGTCACGGAACACGCGCCGCAATCGCCGGTGCCGCAGCCCTCTTTCGCGCCGGTCAGGTTCAGCTTGTCGCGCAGACAGTCCAGCAGCGTTTCACGCGGGTCGCAGAGGTATTCGACCGTGTCCCCGTTCACGGTGGTGGATACGTGGAGCTTGCTCATGCGTTTTCTCCCTTCGCGCGGGCATAGGCGATTTTCGCGGCGCGCTTGGCGAGCACGCCGGCGACCTCGGTGCGGAATTCAATCGTGCCGCGTTTGTCGTCAATCGGGTTGCAGGCCGCCGAGGCCGCAGCCGCCAACGCGTCCAGCGCGGCGTCATCCAGCATGCTGCCGATGATGGCTTTGGCACAGTCTTCAACCAGCAGCACGGTGGGCGCGACAGCACCCAGCGAGACACGCGCCTCGGTGATCACATCGCCGTCCAGACGCAGGCTGACGCCCACGCCAACCACGGCGATGTCCATTTCGGTACGCGGGATGAAGCGCAGATAGGCGTCGCCTGCATTGTCGCCCCGTGCGGGGATGTTGACGGCCGATACCACCTCACCCTTCGCCAGCGAGGTCTTGCCCGGTCCGGTGGGGATGTCCTCAACTGCAACCTCGCGCGCACCATCCGGGCCGGTCACAGTAACCGTTACGCCCGCCGCGACCATCGCAGGCACCGAATCCGCCGCCGGAGAGCCGTTGCACAGGTTGCCCGTCAGTGTCGCGCGGCCCTGTACCTGAGTCGATCCGATCAGGTCCATCGCCTCGACCACACCGGGCCAATCGCGGCCCAGCTCGGGATGCTCGCTCATTTCAGCGCCGGTAACTGCCACGCCAAGCGTCCAGCTGCCATCATCGTTGCGCGTGATCTGACGCACACCGTTGATTTTCTTGATGTCGATCAGCGTATCGGGCGTCACCAATTCCGAGCGCAGCTGCACCAACACATCGGTGCCGCCTGCCAGAAACCGTGTCGTGCCCGACGCGTTTGCAGCCAGAGCCGACGCCTCGGCAAAGCTGGCGGGGCTGTGATAATCCATGAAAATACCTCGCACCTGTCAATCAGGATTCACTGGGTTCAGAGGGGACGTTAGTGCAGCAGCCCCCCGGCGTCCATGGCCGGAGCGACCAATTTTTTCGCAACTTCATGTCGTTTTTCGACCTCGGATCAGAGGTCGATCTCAATCACGCCATCCGGTTGCGCGGCGCGGCTTTGGCACAAAATGATAGCGCTCTCGCGTTGTTTGTTGGATAAGACGAAATCGCGATGTTCGATTTCGCCCGAAACAACACGGCATTTGCAGACGCCGCAGATGCCATCGGCGCATTTCACATCCACGTGAATGCCCGCCTCATTCAACACCTGCGCGGCATCCTTGTCTTCTGGAACGGTCAGTTCCTGACCTGATTTCGACAGCTTTAACCTGAACGGAAAGTTCTCATAGTCTGGTTGCTCGGGGACCGAGAAATACTCCAGATGCCGCGCCGCGTCCGGGAAGCCCTGCCGCTCGGCCGTTTGCATGACGCCGTCCATGAAACGATCTGGCCCGCAGGTATAGACGTGCCAGCCGTCCTGATAGCCTGAGAGGACCGCATCCAGATCGGCCCGCGTGCCTTCATCCGAGAAATGGTAGTGCACGTGGTCTGCCCAAGGCATCGTGGCCAAGTCGTCCAGATACCCGGCCCCAGAGCGGGTGCTGGCCGAGTAATGCAGCTCGAACGGTCTACCCAGCGCATGCAGACGGTGGGCAAAGGCAATCATCGGGGTGATGCCGATCCCTCCGCCCATCAGGAAGGTTTTGGTGGCTGTCTCGTCCAGCTCGAAATGATTGATCGGCTTCGAGACGAAAACCTTGCGCCCTTCGTTGAAGATACGGTGCAGCAGGGCTGAACCGCCGCGCCCCTCGTCCTCGCGCAAGACACCGATCTGGTAGATCGCCCGGTCCGAAGGGTCTCCGGACATCGAATACTGGCGCAGGAACTCGGGGGCGACCAACACATCCAGATGCGCGCCTGCGGACCATTCTGGCAGAGGTGATCCGTCCAGTGTCGAGAATTCGTATTTGGTCACATCTGTCGTCATCTTGTCGACCTTGGTCAATTCAACCCGCATGACTGGCGCATCGCCTGCGATCTCATAGCGGTGAACGACCGACATATCGCCCGCCGCTTTGCGCGCTTTGTATTCCTTGGCACTTACCATCGCCTCATAGGCGGCAATCCCGGCCTCGCGGTCCATGGCAAAGGGATAGGGCCACGGATGCGGGGCCAGATAGGCAGGATAAACGGCCAGCGTCTGATCTTGGTATTTCAGATCCAGATCGGGCTGCAGGTCACGCCGGTTCAGAGGGTGCACCGAGGGGCGATAGGCGCCGTCCGACTGCAGCTCGATATCCCACCACCACTTTTTGACATCGTTCAGCCCGCCATTGCCCACGGCGTCATCCAGCCTCGCCAATGCCGGGGCGGCCTGAGGGATGTTCATCGCCGCCCATCGGAAGGGGCGTTCTTTGAAAATCCCCTCAAGGTTCCACGGGCAGGTCTTCATGCAGCGCCCGCACATCGACCCTCCGGGCGTTGTTATGCGATAGGTCGCGCATTTCTGGCTGTCGGATTTCCAGATTTCATAGCCATTGAACATCAGCTTGGGCCCGGCAGTAATCGCCCCCGAGGGGCATTCGCGGGCACATTTGTTGCAGCTTTCACAGAAACTCTGCAGGCCGAAATCAATCGGCTTGTCATGCGCCATCGGCATATCGGTGGTCACCGCGCCGGATTTCAGACGCGGTCCGAGATAAGGGTTCAGGATAACCTCGCCGATCCGGCTGACCTCGCCCAACCCCGACAACAGCAACAGCGGCGGCTGCAACATCTCGCCATCCATCACTGTGTGGGCCTTGGCCTTGTATCCGAGGTTGCGGATCTGCTGCGCGATGACGCCACCCAACAGCGAAAATCGCAGATAGGCGCGCATGGATTGCGCGACGCTGATCCAGTCATCGCCGCTTGCGCCCTCCATCGTCTCATAGCCCTGGTCGATGATCATACTGATGGCCTGATCATGGGGCGGCGTGATCTCTTCCCCCGTCGCATCGTGGGAATACCACGCCCAGTCCGGGCAACGGCTGAGGCCAACCGCATCGACCCCAAGGAAGTAACTGGCAGCCTTGATGTTGGCGGCATTGCGCTGCGCATCTGTCGGGGGCGAGACTTTCGTGCTTTCGCCATCCTGCAACAGAACAAACGCGCCCAGCGCCCGGCGTTGCGCGAAACTGGGGGCCGATTTGCGCACGTAATATCCGCCCTTGGCCGCATCCTGCAGGTGTTTGCCCATATCGCCAAACTGCGCTCGCGCGAACATATCGGCGCGCTTGGGAACGCGCGCAACGTTGAGTTCATCAATATAGGTAGTCGGCATCTCGACCCGCTTGAGCCGTTCAAACGGATGCGCCCCGTCCACATAGCGGCGTTTGGCATAAGCATCACGGTTCAGAGCGCTCTTGGCAAACCCGGTACCCAGCCACCACGCCGGGCCTTGGGTCCGGAACCACGGTTGCTGCCCCATCGGCTGCAAGGGCCGATCGTGGGCGATCTCCATCTCGGTTGTGACAGCAGCCAGACCAAAGCGACGCCCTAGCCACGGGGCAACAAGCGTGCCGTCCTCGACCGAGGCCAGACCCGCCGCGACCGCCAGCTTGCCCAGATCAACCTCGGACGACATGGCTGTATGCGCACGCGCATCGAATCCCAGCAGCCGGATGTAGTTGGCTATCACAACGGCATTCTCGGTCGCCAGCAGGCAGGCCCGGTGGTCCTGCGCATCCGTGATCCACTCGGACCCCGGCTCGTCCGGGTTCGGATCGCGGTTGTGTTCATACAGGAACACCAGAACATGACGATGCGAGGCCATCGGACGCGGCGCGGCCTCCATGCTTTCCTTGAGATCGGCCATGATGACGTCGATCCCCGAGGCCAGTGTTTTGGTCTGACGGGTTTTCAGCGCATGGGCCAGACGGTCGATATCGGGATTGCGTCGCGGATCGTCCAACAGCGCCTCGGGCGGCAGCGGCCCGCAGCCCATCATCGAGGCATCGTTGAAATAGCCAAACGCCTTAAGGTGATCTGCCCGCGCCTGCGGGTCCTGCGGGATGTCCGAGGCGACAGGGTTCACCAGCCCATCCCGGATCGTGTCCAACATAGCCTGAAACTCGCCCATCGCATTCACGATGCTCTCGGGCCGGTCAGGCCGGTGAAAGCTAAGCTCGGGCATCGGGGGCAATTGGGACAAATCGGGCATCACCTGCTGACGCGCCAGACGCTCTAGCGGGTACGACCCCATGTGAACGGGTCGGTTTTTGTCCGAGAAAAAGCGAAGTCCCATATGCGTGCCCCTTGTTTGCAACTGAACTAGCGCCCTCTCGACAGCAAAACCATTCATACTTAATCATAGATTGTATGAGCAAAATCGATTTCACTGATCTGGACGGCAAGGTCCTGCGCATTTTTCTGACGATACTCGAGGAAAGCTCGGTCTCGAAAGCGGCGGATCGGCTGGGGGTCACACAATCCGCCATCAGCCACACCTTGGCCAAGCTACGGCAGGTTTTGGGCGATCCGCTATTCGTGCGATCCGGTCAGGGCCTGACACCGACCGAACGCGCGCTTGCCCTGCAAGAGCCGGTCCGCAACGTTCTGGACGGCATGCGCGCCCTGACGGATGAGCGCCCCTTTGATCCCCTGTCCGAGCAGATGGAAATCCGCATCGCCACCAACGATATGCCGCGAGAGCTGATTTTTCCCGACCTCCTGCGCGCGACCCGTGCCGAGGGGATCAGGCTGCGGTTGGAATTCATCTCATCCGGGGTGCCGGGGCCGGACATATTGCGCAGCGACCGGTGCCAGCTGATGCTGACGCCGCTGCCTCCGGACGGGCCGGACATCTTTCAGAAACAGCTGTTCTCAAGCCCGTTGATGGTGTTTTTCGACCGGACCCAGCGCATCGCGCCCGAGACGTGGGAGGCCTATTGCCAGAGCGAGCATGTCGAGGTCCGCTTTCCCGACGGTCGCAATGCACGCGCGGTGATGCGTGGCGTGGATCAAAGCCAGATCCGCCCGCCCACAGTCGTGCTGCCGCATTTCAACGCGATCCCGTCTTTCATCGCAGGTAGCCCCCTGATTTCCACCGACACGGCGCTGATGAAAAACGGACCACTGGCGGCACTGGATTGCGCGCCCTTGCCGTTCGACTGTGAGCCGGTCTCGATCTACATGGTCTGGCACCAGCGCTCGGCCAATGACCCGGCCCATCGCTGGTTGCGCGACCGGATCGAAACCCTCGCCAGCGCTATTCAAGCTAAAACCTGAAACAGAGCCTAGCCCGTCGCCAGCGCCCTCTGATCCTCGCGCCCCATGGCCAACAGAACCGGTGAGCCCTCTTGCCGCGCGGTGAATGAGGCCTTGTCGGTCATGCCGCTCCACCCTGCCATGGTCAGAGACTGCGCCACCGCACCACTTAGCGTCGCCCCCGGCCCCGTCACTATGAACAGGTCCGGTGCGAACTCTCGCGCGGCGGTTTGAATGGCATGGGTGAAATCGTAGGTCTCGGTCACCTGATGGCCCAGCGTATAGTCCCACAGCGCCTCGGCATCGGTGGCGCCCGGCCACCAGATCTTGCCGCGCCCGTCGATCATCGGGTGACGGGGCTGGCCGAACAGATCGGCCTTCAGCCGCGCCCGACCCTCAGTGGCAATCGGGGCCTGTAGCGAGGTATGGAACGCCGCATGGTTCGGCAGCCGCATGGGAAAACGGTCCTGAATGGTGGGATGAGACGCTTCAAATGCGGACAGACCGGCCTCATTCCCGGCCAGCACCAGCATACCGCCCAGATCAATCGACAGCGCCAGATCCTGCCCCTCGACCGTGTTGATGTCAGAGACGTCCTGCAACAGCGCCTGTTTCTGGTTCGCGCTGTCGACCCAGCTGTCATCGGTGAAGGGATAGACCAACTGCCCGCCGATCAGATGTTCCTGCATCAGAGTGCCCATGGTGTTCACCACGCGGAACCCGTTCTCAGCGCTCAGTGCGCCAGCGGCGGCCAGCGCGATATACCAACCCATCGAGTTGCCGGTCACGGCCACCACCTCGATATCATCGGCCAGCGACTGCGCATCCGCCAGCGCGGCAGCATAGATCAGGGGCGAGGCTACATCGCCGCGCGAATAGGTACTGACCGCAAAGCGCGCGGCCCCGTCCAGCGCTATTACCCCCTCTTGTCCGGCCTCGGCGCGCATGGCGTCAAAGCGCTGAAACATCGGCATCTTGTCCGCGTGATGACGGTGCAGGTAGCCCAGTTCGGGCTTGTTATAGGTGCCCCGACCGGGGCAGATGACGACAGCCGTTCGGGTCATTTCCGCACTCCGGTCAGGTTCATGGCCGCGGCAACAATACCGTCCTTGGACGGCAGGGGCGCGGCATAGGCCGGGCCGGTCGCGATAAAACAATCCTCTGCAGCAACGCGGGCAACCCGCGTCTGGGCGCTTTCTTCGCGGAAGAGGGTCATCAGCCCCTCGGACTGGCTGCCTGTGCGGCGGCATTCATCCACGATTAGAACGTTTTCGCAGTCCTTGGTCGCCTCTAGCAGCGCCTCAGCCGGTAGCGGGGCCAGCCAGCGCAGATCAACGATGCGAGCGTTCACCCCAGCCGCCTGCAGCTCAGGCAGCGCCTGACGCGACAGGTAGTGACCATTGCCATAGGTCACGATGGCCAGATCAGTGCCGTCGCCATGCACCCCAACCTCGCCCAACGCAATCCGGCGGTCGGGCGAGGGGTAGGTCGTCATCCAGCCCCCGTCCTGCGCCGCACTCAGATCACGCATGGGATAGAGCGCGATCGGTTCGAGGAATACAACGACCCTCTGCTCTTCCCGCGCCAGCCGCACGCATTCGCGCAACATCTGTGCCGCGTCTTCCCCGGTCGAGGGACAGGCAATGATCACACCCGGAATGTCGCGCAAAACGGCCAGAGAGTTGTCGTTGTGGAAATGCCCTCCAAAGCCTTTCTGATACCCCAGCCCAGCGATCCGTAGCACCATCGGGTTGGCGAATTGCCCATTGGAGAAGAAGGGCAATGTGGCAGCCTCACCGCGGATCTGGTCCTCGGCATTGTGCAGATAGGCGAGGAACTGGATTTCGGGGATCGGAACAAACCCGTTGTGGCCCATGCCAATGGCGAGGCCGAGGATGGATTGTTCGTC
Organism: Ruegeria sp. YTSC192; assembly: GCF_059609705.1. Classification (NCBI taxonomy): domain Bacteria; kingdom Pseudomonadati; phylum Pseudomonadota; class Alphaproteobacteria; order Rhodobacterales; family Roseobacteraceae; genus Ruegeria; species Ruegeria sp. YTSC192. Next base: position 39,863 of record NZ_JBXWMG010000016.1, on the reverse strand, counting down.
CAGCAGAGTGTCGATCACACGGTCCTGTCCGAACCGCTGCTGCAGCTTCTGCGTCACGCCGTAGACCCCGCCCTTGCGGCCCACATCCTCGCCCATGCAGACGATCTCGCCATGTTCCAGCATCAGATCGGTCAGCGCCCAGTTGATCAGGCGGCTCATGGGCTGCGGGTCAGCCATCGCGCGCATGTCGCCCCCGAACGTTTTTGCGCGCGCATCCGCGCTGGGGCCATTCGTCGGCTTGCAGGTGCGTTTGGGCGGGATCAGGCTGGCCATGACATCCTGCGCGGTCGACAAATGCGGACGCGTGGCAGCCTCGGCAGCAACACGATCCGTTCGGGCGCAGCAATCCTTGTAGATTTTCAGCGCCTCATCCGGAGCCAACGCCCCCGCCTGATCCAACAGGCGAACGGAGTGGAGAAGCGGATCATTTGCCTCATCCGCCTCAACCTCGGACTTGCTGAGATATGTGGTCGGCACATCCGCCCCAGCATGACCGTAGAGGCGTACGGTCCGCAGGTGCAGGAAAGCGGGCTTACGGCGCGTGCGGACATAATGCGCGGCTTCTTGAGCCACGGCGTAGGTCTCGTAGATGTCCAGCCCATTGGCCTGAGAATACTTGATGCCCGGGCGATGCGCCATCGACGCCTCGATCCAACCTTTGGGTGTTTTCACTGAGATCCCGATGCCGTTGTCCTCGCATACGAACAGCAGGGGCAGCGGTGTGGATTGCACGCTGGTCCAACCCGCCGTGTTGATCGCCCCCTGCGCGGTCGAATGATTGGCCGAGGCGTCTCCGAAGGAACACATAGCGATGCCATCTTCAGACAGCACCCGATGCTCGGGGGCATGCCGCCGCGCGGCCCCCAACGCATAGGCCGCGCCAACTGCTTTGGGCAGGTGGCTGGCAATGGTCGAGGTCTGAGGCGGGATCATCAGAGCCTTGGAGCCAAGAACCTTATGACGCCCGCCCGAAGTCGGGTCCTCTTTAGAACACCCAAAGCTCAGCAGCATATCCCAGGCGATCTGTTGGCCGGGAACCTGCTCGGCCCGGGCAATCTGGAACGCCGCATCGCGGTAGTGCAGAAAGGCAATATCAGTTGGGCGCAAAGCATGGGCCACAGCAGCCATACCCTCATGTCCGGATGAGCCGATGGTATAGAACCCCTGCCCCGCCTTTTGCATCACCCGGCTGGTGCGATCTAGCGCCCGACTGAGGACCTGTGAACGATAAAGCGACACCGCTTCTGGATGGCTCAGCCCGCCGACCGGGGGCGCACCTTCAGGAAAATCCCGGTTTGCCACGCGGGAGAGGAAATTCTCATGGACGATCTGCGCGCGATCCATAGCTCGGCCTTCTCAAATGGTGCGGGTCTTGTTCTCGAACGGCGCAGGCGCGCGCGTCACAGGCCAGTATATCCGACTGGTGTCGGGAAAAAGCCAGTGATAATCAAACTCAAAGGTATGAGGAAATGTAATATGATCGCGCCCCGCCGCTTTCTTCCGTCAATTTCATCCCTCCTCGCGCTTGAGGCCGTAGACAGGTTGGGCAGCGCGTCCGCCGCAGCCGAGGAGCTGTCGCTGACCCAAAGCGCCATCAGCCGCCAGCTGAAAACGATGGAGGAGCAGTTGGGCATCGAACTGATCCAACGCACCCAGATGCGGCTGCACCTGACCCCGGCCGCGCAAGAGTATGTTCAGACGGCCCGCACGGCCCTGCACCAATTGGCGCAGGCCTCGCTGAAACTGAAGGCAAACCCGACCGGCGGCTCCCTCAATCTGTCCATTCTGCCGGCATTCGGAATGCACTGGCTGGCCCCGCGCCTTCAGGACTTCGCCCGCAATCACCCTGAGGTGACAGTCAACCTGAACACAAGGCTGCGACCTTTCGATTTCGAGACCGAGTCCTTCGACGCGGGTTTTCACTTTGGCCGCCAGAACTGGAGCGGCGTGAACTACCTAAAGATCATGACAGAGTATGTCGTGCCCGTCTGCGCACCTGATCTTTTACCCGACCAGAGTGATCAAATCGACTGGCTGGAAAAGGCGCCTCTTTTGCACATGGAAACGCGCCCCGACGGATGGGAACGCTGGTTTACTGCTCAGGGTCATTCGGTTAGCGGCTCGCGCGGGATGCTGTTCGATCAGTTTTCAACGATGATACAGGCTACGATCCATGGCTTGGGTGTCGGTTTATTTCCCAGCTATCTCGTCGAGGAGCACTTCAAAACCGGCCGCCTCGCCTTGGCTTGGGACGGGCCCGAGGTCAGCTTGGGCGCGTACTATCTGGTATGGCCCAGGAACAGGATCGAGTCTGAACCGTTGAAGTCATTCCGGGCATGGCTCGATCGGCAGCTGACCCCGGAGATCACTTAGAGGTCTGAACAGGCCCCCAACCGAAATACTGCGCGGCCTACGGCCTTGCGTCCTGCGGACGGCAGGGGGCCGGGCAGGCGCGGGCTGCGCCCGCGCCTGCCCGGCCCAACGGGAGGAGATGTTCCGACAGGAACCTCGACGACGGGCGGGAGGGCCTCAGACGTCTATCGAGCGTGCAATGAGTTCCTTCATGACCTCATTGGTGCCGCCATAGATCATTTGCACGCGTGCGTCGGCATAAAGGCGGGCAATTGGGTACTCCATCATGAAGCCATAGCCGCCAAAAAGCTGCAAGCATTCGTGCATGATCTCGTTCTGGACCTCGGACCCCCAGTATTTGACCATGGATGCGGTGGCAGCATCCAATTCTCCCGCCTCCAGTTTTCCAATGCAATCATTCACGAAACTGCGCAGCACTTCCGCCTTGGTTTTGCACTCGGCCAGTTTGAACCGTGTGTTCTGGAAATCCATGACCCGCTGACCAAAAGCCTTGCGCTCCTGCACGTATTTCACAGTCTCAGATATGGCGAAATCAATCGCACCCAGCGCCATGATACCGATGGTCAAACGCTCCCACGGAAGCTGTTTCATCAACTGGTAGAACCCCTGTCCCTCTTCCGCACCAAGCAGGTTGGTCATCGGCACTTTGACATCTTCAAAGAACAGCTCGGCGGTGTCATTGCCCTTCATGCCCAGCTTCTGGAGGTTGCGCCCGCGGCGAAAACCCTCGGCCCCGTCCGTCTCGACCGCGATCAGAGAGACCCCTTTGGCACCCAGCGTCTTGTCCGTCTTGGCGGCAACGATGATCAGATCCGCGCTCTGACCGTTGGTGATGAAAATCTTCGACCCGTTCAGGCGATAGGAATTGCCGTCCTTCTCAGCCGACGTCCGCACCGCCTGCACGTCCGAGCCCGTGCCCGGTTCGGTCATGGCCAAGGCTCCGACCATCTCACCCGAAGCCAGCTTGGGCAACCAGCGTTGCTTTTGGTCTTCGCTGCCATAGGCCGTGATATAGTGCGTCACGATCGACTGGATACCGTATCCCCATCCGGCATCTCCACGCGCCGACTGTTCGTACAGTGTGACCGAGTCGAACCCCATGCCCCCACCGACGCCGCCGTATTCCTCCGGGATTGCACCGGCCATCAGACCTGTTTCCCCGGTTTTGTGCCAGAATGCACGGTCTACGATGCCATTCGCGGCCCATATTTCCGCATTGGGGACCAGTTCATCATCCAAAAACCGCCCCGCCATTTCGGCAAACATCCGGTGTTCGTCTGTGACCCAGGCTGCGGTCGAGGTAAAAAGCGACATGTGGTATTCTCCGATCAGGTGTTGCCTGAAAGGCTATCGCGGCACCGCAGACAGGCCAATCCACGTAACGCCGCGTTCCGTCAATGCAACGCAGCGTTCTTTCGGGTCAGGGCGGCATCCAGCAGCAATTGCGCGGCGACCTTGGCGTCTTCTGCAGGATTGCCGTTTTTCAGTAGAACAGCAGAGACGATCGCTCCCTCTTGTAGCAAAACAATCTGACGGGCCAGAAGCTCTGGCTGATGCGCGCCGGATTGGCGCGCCAATAAGGTCAGATAATCCAACATAGCCCGTTTATGCTCGGCTGCCTGCACATGAATCGGATGGTTGGCGTCCTGATATTCGGCCGCTGCTTTCAGGAACATGCATCCACGAAAATCATCCTCTTCGAACCATTCTTTCAGCGCATCAAAAATGGCAATCAATTGCCCGGCTGGCGTGTCTGCCAGCTGCTCAACCCGCCGCATAATCCGGTTGCGAAAACTCTCATCCCGCAGGCGCAGAATGGCTAGGATCAGATCTTCTTTGGTGCGGAAGTGTTTGTACATCGAGGTCTTGGACACACCCGTTTCCACCACCAGCTTATCCATGCCAGTCGCGTGAAATCCGTCACGATAGAAGACCTCCATCGCCTTGCGCACCAGTTCATCGCGTTTGTTTGGACGCATCAGCAAATACCCGAATGTTTTGATCTGTGCATGTCTCTGTCCCGCTTTCGTTGCAGCCCCCACACCTTGCGGCGCATCACGAACCTCGTGCCTCAATACCTCTTCACGGTTTTGAAACGTTTTTCCTTGCAAAACCATAGCGGACCGGACCCTGTTGAAAAGGGTTGCCGATACGTTCACTCTGGGAACTGACGAAGAAACGTCACACCAGCCTTGTTAGCCCGCGATATGTAGCGATCCCGTCGGCGGCAGCACTGCAGAGCGTGGCAAAGGCGGGGTCGGCAATCCTTGCCGGAAGGCTTTTTTCAGCCCAAGGACCGCTGAATATTCACAAATATCGCGTTGCCCTCTTGACCTTCCCGTCACTGGAACCCCCATGTGGGTGGCAAGATTTCTGTCAGGATGAGTCGCATGACCCAGGGCACTCAACTAAAGATTACAGGCATGAACTGTGCCTCATGCGTTGGACGCGCCGAGGCTGCTTTGCAGGCTGTTCCCGGTGTGCAGGATGCCTCGGTCAATTTTGCAACCAAAACGGCTCAGGTCACGTTTGACGGCCCGATCTCGGCCCTCAATGATGCTTTGGAGGCCGCGGGCTACCCGGCAGCCACGCATCAGACCGCCCTGCAGATCAACGGGATGAATTGCGCGTCCTGCGTGGCCAAGATCGAACGCACCCTGCAAGCCAGCCCCGGCGTTCTTGAGGCCAGTGTGAATCTTGCCAACCAAAGCGCATCGATCACCTATGTCGAAGGCGCGACCACGCCGCAGGCACTGGCACAGATCACAACTCAGCTTGGATTTCCCGCGCAGCTCAAGACCTCTCCGGGGTCGGAAACGCGGTCCGATGACACGCCGGATGAGGCGCGGGACCTGAAACGCGCGACAGTGCTGGCCGCCATTTTGGCCCTACCCGTATTTGTTCTGGAGATGGGCGGGCATATGTTCCCCGCATTCCACCATTGGATTCACGCAACCCTCGGGCAGCAGACCAGTTATCTGATCCAGTTTGCCCTGACCACGGCCCTTCTGGTTGGTCCGGGTCGCGTGTTTTACGCCAAGGGCATTCCATCCTTGCTGCGCGGGATGCCGGATATGAACGCTCTGGTCGCTTTGGGGACGGGGGCGGCCTATCTGTTCTCTATTGTGTCGACCTTCGCGCCCGGACTGCTGCCGCAGGGCGCGGCGAATGTGTATTTCGAGGCCGCGGCCGTGATCATTGTGCTGATCCTTTTAGGCCGCATGATGGAGGCGCGCGCCAAGGGCAAAACCGGCGCGGCCATCCGCGCGCTGATCGGGCTTCAGCCAAAAACCGCGCGCGTTGAGCGAAATGGCGTGACCGAGGATCGCCCCATTGCAGAAATAACAGTGGGCGACGTACTGCAAATCCGCCCCGGAGAACGGGTTCCGGTGGATGGAGATATCCTCGACGGAACCTCTTACGTCGATGAAAGCATGATCACCGGGGAGCCCGTACCGGTTGGAAAATCCGCTGGCGACCCGGTGGTGGGCGGCACTGTGAACGGAACCGGCGCGTTGCGTGTTCAAGCAACGCATGTTGGGGCGGATACGGTTCTGGCCCGGGTCATCGCGATGGTGGAACAGGCGCAGGGGGCCAAGCTTCCCATCCAAAGCCTGGTCGACCAGCTGACCTACCGCTTTGTTCCTGCGGTGATGCTGGTTGCGGCTTTGACCATCCTTGCATGGCTGATCTTCGGGCCTTCTCCGTCGCTGCCGCTGGCTTTGGTGGCCGGGGTATCGGTCCTGATCATCGCCTGCCCCTGCGCCATGGGTCTGGCCACGCCGACCTCGATCATGGTGGGAACAGGCCGAGCGGCGGAACTGGGTGTTTTGTTCCGCAAAGGCGACGCGCTGCAACATTTGCAGCAGACCAAGGTGATCGCCTTCGACAAAACCGGCACGCTGACGCTTGGGCGCCCCGAACTTGACCACGTGACAACCACCAACGGCTTTGAGCGGGATCAAGTCCTACGACTGGCCGCCGCGATCGAGGCGCGCTCGGAACACCCTATTGCTACTGCGATCACCCGCGCCGGGCCTTCTGATCTGCCCGAGGTTTCTCAGGTTCAGTCCCTCACCGGTCTTGGCCTTCAGGGCCGTGCAGAGGGGCATGATCTGCTGATTGGCTCATACAAGCTGATGCATCAGAAAGGCGTGGATATTTCGGATCTGAAACCGGACGCCGATGCACGGGCCGCGCAGGGGGCGACTCCTCTATTTCTGGCCATTGATGGGGTGGCGGCGGCGAGTCTTGCCGTCTCGGACCCTGTGAAGCCGGGCACGGCCGAGGCACTTGCAAGGTTACATGAATTGGGCCTGACGCTTGCCATGGTGACAGGGGACAACGCGCAAACGGCGCACGCACTGGCCGACAGGTTGGGCCTTGATCACGTGGCCGCCGACCTGCTGCCCGGTGACAAACAGAAAACGCTTGAGGGATTGGGCCGCGAATTCGGCGCGCTGGCCTTTGTGGGCGATGGGATAAACGACGCGCCTGCACTGGCGGCGGCTGATGTCGGCATCGCCATCGGCACCGGAACGGATGTCGCGATCGAGGCCGCCGATGTGGTTTTGATGTCCGGCGATCTGCGCGGCGTGGTGAACGCCATCGACATCAGCCACCGGACCATGCGCAACATCCGCCAGAACCTTGGATGGGCGTTTGGCTACAACACATTGCTGATCCCGGTGGCAGCCGGAGTGCTGTACCCGTTTGGTGGGCCTTTGCTGTCCCCGGTGCTTGCAGCGGGCGCGATGGCCCTGTCCAGCGTCTTTGTCGTCACCAATGCGCTGCGTCTGCGATGGGTCCGCCCCCACGTCGCCGAAGGCGCCCAGAATACCGCGAAGGAAGCCCACGCATGAATATCGGTGATGTCTCAACCCGCACCGGCCTGCCTGCGAAAACGATCCGCTACTATGAGGACATCGCGCTGATCAAACCTTTACGCGATGACAATGGCTATCGCCGGTTTCGCGAACAGGACATCCACAAGCTGACCTTTCTGGGCCGCGCCCGCGCCTTGGGGTTTACCATCGAAGACTGCCGCACGTTGCTGGCGCTCTATGAAGATGAAAGCCGGGCGAGCGCCGATGTAAAGCAAGTTGCGCGGGATCATCTGGCGCAGATCGATGCAAAGATCGCCGACCTAAAGGCGATGCGCGACACGCTGAGCCATCTGGTCGAGGCCTGCGCCGGAGATGACCGCCCGGACTGCCCGATCCTGAAGGATCTGGGCGGGAACGGCTAACGCGGGGTTGCCCTTTCGCGCAGGCTTTGCTTTGTCAGTGCCAGACATTCCGGTACGCCACTTGAGTACCGGTCAGCGGAGAGGATCATCCCATGGCAAAAGTCGCGTTTCTTGGTTTGGGTGTCATGGGCTATCCCATGGCCGGGCACCTTCAGGCCGCAGGTCATCAGGTCACCGTTTTTAACCGGACCGCCTCCAAGGCCGAGGCCTGGGTGGCTGAACATGGCGGAGCAATGGCCGCGACCCCAAAGGGTGCTGCAGAGGGGGCCGAGTTTGTCATGGCCTGTGTCGGCAATGATGACGACCTAAGGATGGTTTGCGCTGGCGCGGATGGTGCCTTTGCCGGAATGTCGGAAGGCGCAATCTTTGTCGACCATACGACCGTCTCGGCCAAGGTGACGCGTGAGCTTTACGAGGCGGCCAAAGGGCGAGGGATCTCTTTTGTTGACGCGCCGATCTCGGGCGGTCAAGCGGGGGCCGAGAATGGCGTGCTGTCGATCATGTGCGGCGGCGATCAGATGGTGTTTGATGCGGCTGAACCTGTGATGCAGGTCTACTCGAAAATCTGCCGCCGGATTGGCGACAGCGGGGCCGGTCAGATGACCAAGATGTGCAACCAGATCGCCATCGCCGGTCTGGTTCAGGGCCTCAGCGAAGCGCTGCATTTTGCCGAAAAGGCCGGTCTGGACGGGCGCGCGGTTGTTGAGGTGATCAGCCAGGGCGCGGCGGGCAGCTGGCAGATGGCAAACCGGTACGAGACCATGCTGGACGACCATTTTGACCACGGCTTTGCGGTCGACTGGATGCGCAAGGATCTGGGTATCTGTCTGGATACGGCAAACGAAACGGGCGCATCTTTACCTGTCACCGCGCTGGTCGATCAATTCTACAAAGATGTGCAAAAACTTGGCGGTGGACGGTGGGATACCTCGTCGCTGATCAAGCGGTTGCGGGCGTTGGATTAAGGGGGCTGTCTGCCCCCTCTTGGCCCTGTGGGCCAATTCACCCCCGAAGGTTTTTTTGGCCAGATGAAGAGATCCGCGTTGCGCGGCGGATAGGGATGAGAATGAAAGACATGAGTGATTTCTGGGCAGATGCCCTGCGCAAGTATTGGGGGCTCGACGCCCGTCTGACACGGCTGGACGGAGAGTATGACCTGAACTTTCTGGTCGAAGCGAAGAACGGACAGGACTATGTTCTGAAAGTCATGCGCGCCGGGTGCGAGCCAGAGTTCGTCGACCTTCAAATCAAGGCTCTCAAACATATCGGGACCGAGGCTCCGGGCCTGCCCTTCCCCAAGGTATTCCCCTCGCTGGATGGTGCTGTCCTGCCCGAGATCGAAGATCAGGACGGTCAACCACGCCTGGCTTGGTTGTTGGAACGCCTTCCGGGTCAGTGCTACGCCAAGGTTGAGCCGAAATCCGAAGACTTGATCCTGAAGCTCGGACGCGTTCTTGGCGCGACAGATCGCGCTTTGGCCGGGTTTGCGCATGACAGCCTGCAGCGGGACGATTTCAAATGGGACCTGATGCAAGGCGGTTGGATTGCGGATCAACTAGACGCGGTCAGCGACCCGGCCCGCCGCACGCTGTTGGAAGAGATCGTTCAAAGATTCTCCGCGATCTTGCAGACGCTGCAAAGCCTTCCCACGCAAGCCATTCACAACGACGCCAATGACTACAACATTCTCGTCGAAGGTGAGCTAAGTGAACGCCGCGCCGTATCCGGCCTGATCGACCTGGGCGACATGTGTACCGCGCCGCGTGTATGCGAGGTCGCCATTGCCGGGGCCTATATCGTTCTGGATCACCCGAAACCAGAACGCGCGCTGACCGCTCTGGTCCAAGGCTATCATGCCGCTAATCGACTGAGCGCTGAAGAAGTTGATCTGATCTGGCCCCTTTTGCGCATGCGGCTCGCGGTGTCCGTGGTGAACTCGACCCTGATGGCGGCGGAAAACCCCGATGATCCTTACGTGACCATCAGTCAGGCCCCGGCCTGGCGGTTCCTTGAGAATGAGGCCGTCAATGGCGGCCTGATGTCCGCCCGCTTGCGCTGTGCCTGCGGCTTGCCGGTGGTCGATGGGGCCGAGCGCATTCACGCTTACCTCTCCGACCATCGCGGCCACTTTGCCGAGATGTTTGGCCAGGACCTGAGCAATGTGCCGATGGGGTCTCTTTCTGTTGAGAACTCCACCTGGCCGCAGAACCCGTTCCACATGCCGCTCGAAGAAGCCGCGCGGGTGGGTGAGGAATTCGGTGAAGGACTGTGGCTGGGCTACTACAACGAACCCCGCCTGATCTATGCCGAGCCCGGGTTCCGCAAGGGGCCGTGGAAAGCCTCGGACCGGCGCACGGTGCATCTGGCCGTAGATGTCTTCGCCCCTGCTGGCACCGTTTTGCACGCCCCGATGAGCGGCCGGGTCGAAGTGGTCGAGAACCGCGACAGCCATCTGGACTATGGTGGCGTGGTGATCCTGCATCATGAAACGCCCGAAGGGGATCCGTTCTATACGCTCTACGGTCATCTGGACCCAGAGGTTTGCGATCGTCTGAAACCGGGCGATCCAGTTGCGCAGGGCGCTGCCTTTGTGCGGCTTGGGGATGCTTCGCAAAACGGCGGATGGGCCCCGCATGTGCATTTCCAGCTTGCCCTGACAACCGACGGCATGGAGGCCGACTGGCCCGGCGTCGCCGATCCCGATGAGTTGGAGCTGTGGAACGCGGTCTGTCCAAACCCGGCGGCCATGCTGAACCTCGCTGATGACAAGGTTTGCTACCAGCCGACGGACAAGCAATCCGTTCTGCAAGGGCGGCACGACCATTTCGGCGGCAATCTGAGCCTGACCTACAATGACCCGGTCATGTTGGTGCGCGGCTGGAAACACCACCTGTTCGACGAGTGGGGCCGCCCCTATCTGGACGCCTATAACAACGTCCCGCATGTTGGCCACGCACACCCACGCATTCAGGCCGTTGCGGCGGATCAGTTGAAGCGGATGAACTCGAACACCCGATATCTGCACCCGGCGCAGACCGCGTTCGCCGACAAGGTGCTGTCGAAGCTGCCGGATCACTTTGAGGTCTGCTTTTTCGTCAATTCAGGCACCGAAGCCAACGAATTGGCCCTGCGTCTGGCCCGAGCGCACACCGGCGCCAAGGGGATCGTGACGCCCGATCACGGCTATCACGGCAATACCAACGCGGCTGTGGCGATCTCGGCCTATAAGTTCAACAAGCCCGGCGGGGTTGGTCAGGCCGATTGGGTCGAACTGGTTGAGGTGGCGGATGACTACCGTGGCTCGTTCAAACGTGACGACGCTGACCGCGCGCAAAAATACGCAGATCTCGTGGACCCGGCGATTGCTGCTCTGGAAGAGAAAGGTCAGGGCGTGGCCGGATTCATCGCCGAGACCTTCCCCTCGGTCGGTGGGCAGATCATCCCGCCCAAGGGGTATCTGCCTGCGGTGTATGAGAAAATCCGAGCGGCTGGTGGTGTCTGTATCGCGGATGAAGTTCAGACCGGACTTGGACGGCTGGGCGAATACTATTTCGGTTTCGAACACCAAGGCGCCCTGCCCGATATCGTCGTCATGGGCAAACCAATCGGCAACGGTCATCCGCTGGGCGTGTTGGTCACAACCAAGGAAATCGCCCGGAGCTTTGACAACGGGATCGAGTTCTTCTCGACCTTCGGCGGGTCCACCCTGTCCTGTCGCATCGGGAAAGAGGTTCTGGACATCGTCGATGACGAAGGCCTGCAGGACAATGCTCGCGCCATGGGCGACCGTCTGATGGCGGGTCTGCGGCAGATCGAATCCGAGTTCGGCTGCATTGGGGACGTGCGCGGGATGGGCCTGTTTCTGGGGGTCGAATTGATCAATCCGGATGGCTCGGAAGGGACCGAGATCTGCAGCTTTGTGAAGAACCGGATGCGCGATCATCGTATTCTGATCGGCAGTGAAGGCCCGAAAGACAACATCCTGAAAATCCGCCCACCTCTGACCATCGAGGCCGAGGATGTGGACATGATCCTATGGGCGCTGCGGGATGTCCTAAAAGGTGTCGGCGACTATACCCCTGCCCCGGTTTGCGACCACGATCACCATCACGCGGGATGTGGCTGCTGCTAAGTAGCAACCCCGGCGCAACCGCCGGGGCTTCATTCGCTGATCAATGCAACACGGCCGAGGGGGTCTGATGACCGGTTGTCGGCATTGGAACAGCGGCTGTCATGCGGCGCAAGGCCATCCCCAGCTCTTCTGACAGAGAGGCAAGAGCGGGCGCAAAGTCCGGGCGCACGATCAATGAGGCCATCATCATCGCATCTTCGCGCGCGCCTTCCGATGCGGCCGCAATCATCTGGGCAAAACAGTTCTCATCCGCGCCCAGACAGGCACATCCCAATCCATGCCGGATCAATGGGCGACGGCCATGACTGGCGCAAAGCGAACACAGCCGATCCAAGGTCAGCATCGCGGCACGCCCTTGATCCGCGCCCAGGGCGAGGTCGAAATCATTGGCAGCGTCTGCGCGGCCTCTCGCGCCTTCGCTCCAGAGGCGCAGATACATCACCGCGCCTGCTTCGATTGGGGCAAGGTCCGTCAGACGGCCAACCGCTGCGCCGCCCCGAGACGACGGGCTGCTCATTTTGTCAGGATCAGCTTGCCGGCACGGGTGATACGCAGCGTGTAAAGCTGATCACCCAGTTCAATATGGGCGAGATTGCCGCCTTTGGTCAGCTCTTCGGCCTTGTGCGAAGGCAGAATGGATACGGCAAAGGACTGGGTGGCGATAGGGGTCTGCGCGTTCATTTGACAACTCCGGGGTATCTCAGGCATGGGCCTGATCTGTTCGCTTTCTCAATGACCTGGCTGACCCGAGTCCGGGGTGGCTGGCGGCTTCTCTCTTTATTCTGATTATTTTAGTAAGGATTGTCAAGTCACGCATTTGCGCTTGCAGAAAGATGCCGTGTTGCGCCTTCTTGGCGGGCGGGTTAGGCCTGAACGCATAGGCAAAACACTGAGGTCACAATGGGCGCGGCAATTGTATTTGATCTGGACGGAACTCTGGTCGACAGCCTGGGCGACATCGTTGCAGCCGCGAACCAGACCCTGAGCGATCTCGACCTGCCCCCTCTGCCACGCGAAGTGATCGGGCGATTCGTCGGCAACGGTCTGCCCCAGCTGGTCGAACGGATGATCCGGCACTGCGAGCTGCCTCTGGATCGTCATGACGAGCTGACGAAAGTGACGCTCGCGCATTACACGGCGGAGGCCAGCAAGACGACGGTGCCCTATCCCGGCATTCCTCAGGCGTTGGCCAGCCTGCAATCGCAGGGGCACATACTGGGCGTCTGCACCAACAAGCCCGAGGCCCCTGCCCGGCATATTCTCGATGTACTGGACCTGTCGCAGTATTTCGATGCGGTTCTGGGTGGCGATAGCCTGACCACAAGAAAGCCCGACCCTCAGCATCTATTTGCAAGCTTCGACGCATTGCCAGCTCATGGGTCGCGTGTTTTCGTGGGTGACAGCGAGGTGGACGCCGAAACAGCCCAGCGCGCCAGGATCCCCTTTCTCCTGTTCACGCAAGGCTATCGGAAGTCGCCCGTGACAGAAATTCCGCACGACATTGCTTATGACACGGCGGAGGAGATTCCGCCCCTGGTCGCGCAAATTGTGCAGATGTCTGATCAGCTGAAATAAGCCTCAGCGCGTACCCTGAAATTTATTGAGGGGCCGGCCGAGGGGGTATGACCAGCCCCTCATCGGGGAAACTCTGTGTGGCCCTGTAAGGCCAGCTGTTGCCCTTTGTCTAACCGGACGTGATGGGTGGCGAAATTGGGGGTTTCCCGTAGGATCGATTTTTTTTGCCTCAGCGTCGTAGTAAAACCTGCGCTTTAGATCAGGTTTGCGGGGCGATCAGCCCCCTGACCACGTGGAACGGACGCACTGATTTCGGGACTTGGCCAACAAACGGCATACAACGGCACCGCACCGTGACAGGGCGCAGGCCCTTTACAAATAAGGGGGCGAAATCTGCGCCAGCGCCTATTGTTCAGGGTCCGCGTAGTTCCGCGCTTTGGACATCTTGCCGACCCCCGGATTGAAAGAGTTGGTCGGATCACAGCATTTGTAATGCGCGGCCAGATCGGGCTTGGCCTTGTACAGGTGCCCCACATTGTGTTCGGCAGGGTATTCCGCGCCGCGTGTGTCGAACGACTCCAACATCGCGGCTTTCAAAGCCTTTGGGTCAGCGCCTTTTTTGACCACGTAGTCCTGATGCATCACGTGGCACATGAAATGACCGTAGTAGAGCTTGTGGACCAGTTGATCCTCAATCTCGGGCGGGAGCGTCTCAAGCCAGTCCTGATCATTGCGCCGCAAGGCCACATCAAGCGCAATGATGTCTTCCACCTCATTGCCATGCAGCGCCATGTACCTGACGGCAGCCCCGGCGGCGGCAAAGCGATGCAACCCTGCGATCTTGGCCTCGCGCGGGGTGCATTCGAAAGCATCGCCGTCCCGATCTTTCAGGAAAGTGGGCAGCCATTCGGCAGCCTCGGAAATCCCTTCATTCTTCATCTTCAGGATCAGATGGTGTTCGTAGCGGTCGCGAAACTCGACCATCCGTTTCGGCAAGACACGCGGCCAGAGCAAGATCGCCATCTGCATGAAGCGGTCGGTAAAGTTGCGCAGGAACGGAATTCGGCGCAGGCGGGCATCGACTGCACCTTTGAGCGCAAAGAACATCGGCAACCGGTCGGTGCCCAGCTTGTCGATCATCACGACCGTATCCTTGCCGTATCGCGCCGTGATGTCGAAGACCTCGCGCTGCATATATTCGGCGGACACAGGCAGCGACTTGAATTCCGACAGGATATGGCGACGCAGGGCGGCCAGATCATCCGGGTTGTTTGTCCCGATGTAAAAGACCTTCTCGACCTCGTTCTTGGGAAACGTATCAAGCCGCACGGCAAAGACGGCCAGCTTGCCAGCCGAGCCAGCGGATTCGAACAGCTTTGCCTTGTCCGCGTTGAACCGCGCAGGCGTTTCGGCGTCCACATCGCGCACGATCTGCGCGTAGTCACTGGCCGAGGCGCGCTTGTTCGTGGCCCCCGGGTTCCGGTCGAACGTGCCTGCATCGAGATTTGCCAGAATCTGTTCCGGCGTGTCGCCCAGATCAATTCCAAGATGGTTGACCAGCTCCAGCTCACCCTGCTCGGATATCCGCGCGTGAACCGAAAGCTCGGTGTAAACGGGGCCTCGTTCCACTAGCGACCCGCCCGAGTTGTTGCAGACCCCGCCCACAATCGACGCGCCGATGCACGAGGACCCGATCACCGAGTGCGGCTCTCGCCCCAGTGGCGCCAACAGTTTTTCCAGCGCAAACAGGGTGGCACCGGGAAAGCTGACGATCTGCTCACCATTGTTCAGTGGCACCAGAGTGTCCATGCGGCGCGTGTTGATCAGTACCACGTCCCGGTCATAGCTGCCCGAGGGGGTCGAGCCCTCGGTCAGGCCGGTGTTGGCCGCCTGCATAATGACGATCTTGTCGGCTGCAACGCACGCCTGCAGGATCTTCCACTGTTCCAGAAGGCTGCCGGGCTGGATGACGCACAGCGCCTCGCCCTCGCCCGAGCGGAAACCGCGCCGGAACCGTTCCGTCGCGCGTTCACCAGTCAGGACATGCCGCGCGCCAACGACAGAGCGGAAATGTTCAATCAACGCGTCATTGGTCATGGCATCCCTCGTGTCTTTATGCGGCGCGGAAACGGATATTCTCGCGGCTCAGTTGGTCGATTCTGGTCACGCCCATCAGCTTCATGTCGCGCTCGATCTCGGCCCGCATGAGGCCCAGCGCGCGTTCGACACCCGGCTGACCAGCGGCGGCCAGAGGATACAGGTACTGACGTCCAACACCGACCGCTTTCGCGCCGATCGAAAGCGCCTTCAGCACATGAGTACCGCGTTGAATGCCGCTGTCCATGATCACGTCCAGCTTGTCGCCAACCGCATCTACGATCTCGGCCAGTTGATCAAACGGCGTGCGTGAGCCATCCAGCTGCCGCCCGCCATGGTTCGATAGAATGATCCCGGTACAGCCAATCTCGGCCGCGCGTTTGGCATCTTCGACGGTCATGATCCCCTTGAGGCAGAACTGACCACCCCAATCGCGCACCATCTGCGCGACGTCATCCCAATTCATCGACGGGTCCAACATCTCGGTGAAATAGCCGCCGATCGAGCTGGCACCGCCACCCATATCCACATGCGCGTCCAATTGCGGCAGGCGGAATTTTTCGTGGGTGACATAGTTGATCCCCCACATCGGCTTGATCGCAAACTGGATCATGCCGCCCAGTGTCAGGCGGAATGGGATCGAGAAACCGGTGCGCAGGTCACGCTCGCGGTTGCCGCCGGTGATGCTGTCGACCGTCAGCATCATGACCTCGACCCCGGCCTCTTTCGCGCGCTGCATCATCGCCGAATTCAGGCCGCGATCCTTGTGGAAATAGAACTGATAGACCTGCGGGTTCTTGTGTTTCTTGCGCAGTTCTTCAAGCGAGACGGTGCCCAGCGAGGACACTCCGAACATGGTGCCATATTTTTCGGCTGCGGCGGCGACGGCCCGTTCACCTTGATGGTGGAACAGCCGCTGCAGAGCGGTGGGCGAGCAGTAGAACGGCATGTCCAGCTTTTGGCCCATCACGGTGACAGACATGTCCACGTCCTTCACCCCGCGCAACACGGAGGGCAGCAGATCGCAGCGGTCGAAAGCAGCTGTGTTCTGGCGATAGGTCACCTCATCATCTGCGCCGCCGTCGATATAGTTGAAGATCGGCCCCGGCAGGCGGCGCTTGGCCAACTGCCGGAAGTCGTGAAAGTTGTGACAATGCTTGAGACGCATAGCGTGATCTCCTTAGTACGCCACAGAGGGCAGCCAGGTGGCGAGTGTCGGCCATAGGAAGACAAGCGCCAATCCGGTCAGTTGTAGCAGCACAAAGGGGATGATGCCTTTGTAGATATGCATCAGCTTGATCTCGGGCGGGCAGACGCCTTTCAGATAGAAAAGCGCGAAGCCAACCGGCGGGGTCAGGAAGCTGGTTTGCAGCGTCACCGCCACCAAGATCACGAACCAGACCAGCGCGGGTTCATCCAGCACTCCGAAGCCCGGAATGTCGATGCCCAAGCCGTTCACGATCGGACGCATCAGAGGCAGCACGATCAGGGTGATCTCGATCCAGTCCAGAACAAAGCCCAGCAGGAATACGATGAACAGGATGAACAAGATCGTGCCATTGGCACCGAAGCCGGTGGATTGGACCACATGTTCGATCAGTTCATCGCCGCCAAGTTCCCGCAGCACATAGGAGAATACCGTCGCGCCAAGGAAGATCGCGAAGATATAGGCGGTGGTGTTGAAGGTCGAAACCAGCACGTTCCACAGTTTCACGAAGGTCAGCTTGCGATATCCCAGCGCCAGCAGCGTCGCGCCCAATGCGCCGATGCCAGAAGCCTCGGTCGGGGTGGTCAGACCTCCAAAGATTGAGCCCAGAACCGCAAGGATCAGCAGCAGCGTTGGAATGACCGCGATCAGAACGTCTTTGACAGCATCCCAGTCGGGCGCTTTTGCGCCTTCGGGCACGGGGGCCGCATCACGCTTCACCTGTGCGAGAATGAAGATGTAGGTCAGGTATAGCCCCCCAATGATCACACCGGGAAAGACGGCGGCCATGAACAGGTCTCCGACGGACAGAGCCATCTGGTCGGCCATGATCACCAGCATTATCGAGGGCGGGATCAAGATACCCAGCGTGCCCGAGGCAGAGACCACGCCCGCTGCCAGCGTCGGCTGATATTTCTGCTGCATCATCGACGGCAAAGACAGCACGCCCAGCAACACCACGGAGGCACCGATAATGCCAGTCGAGGCCGCCAGAATGATCCCGATCAGGGTCACGGTGATGGCAAGGCCGCCCCGCACGGTGCCGAACAGGCGCTGCATCGAGGTCATCAGACGCTCGGCCACACCGGATTCGTCCAGCATCAGGCCCATGAAAATGAACATCGGCAGGGCAACCAGAACCGCGTTCGACATGGTCGCGTAGACCCGGTTCACCACCGCGCCGAGGGTCAAGTAATCGAGCCCGGTAAAGGTGCTCTCCAACCCGGTCCAAAGCATCAGGTCGTTGTCGAACAGATAGGCTAGACCGCAGAAAGCGACGCCCACACCGGCCAGCACCCAAGCCACCGGATAGCCAGTGAAAAGCAGCGCGATGAAGGTCAGGAACATCGCGATGACCAGCTTTTCCTCGGTCGTCTCAACAAGGAAGGTCAGGCCCACACAGACGGCGGCGAACACAGCCAGCACCAGCAGGATACGGCGCAGCGGAGCGCCCTCGCGTTCCGAGGCCGGCCCGTAGATCAGTGCGTGCCCGTCGTGGATGAGCCGCGCCAGAGCGGCCAGCGCCAGCAGAACAAAGCTGATCGGAATGACCGACTTGAAGGCCCAACGCGCAGGCAGACCGGTGGGGCTGTCCGAGCGTTCGTTGACGCGGAAGCTTTCGTAGAAATAGTCATAACCCTGATCAATCATCAGATAGATGAACGGGGTCAGCAGGGTCAGAATGCCGATCACCTCAATGATCCGCTGCGCCCGCCGGGACAGCTGCATATGCAACACGTCGACGCGCACGTGGCTGTCTGTGATCAAGGCATATGAGATGCCGATCATCGTGACGATGCCGTAGAAGTGCCACTGGATCTCATCCAGCTTGGGGTAGTTCTGGCTGAACAGATAGCGCAGAGCGACCTGCGAGAAGATTGCCGCCATCAGCAGCACATTTGCCCACATGACGACATGGCCAACAGCCTTGACGCTGCCATCAATGGCGACGGCGATCTTTTGGCGGTCGGTGTCGGGATGTTCCAGGATGCCTTCATAGGCCTCAACCGGATCTTTGGGGGTATTGGGATTGCTCATGGTCATTCCTCGCCCGGCAGCCCTGTGCAAGGGCGGTGAAAGTTTGGAAAAATCCGAAGATCAGAAATCGACTGGGGCAGCAGTGTCCGCTGCCCCAGAGACGTCAGTAAGGAAGTTACTGACGTGGGAGGAAGGCGTTGGTCTTCCAGAGGTTGTAGCCGTCACGGAACTCGGTCATGTCGGCCAGAACCTTGGCAAAGAAGGCGTCATTTGCGGCCTCTTCTGCGGCGACCTCTTCCCAAGTGCTGCGGAAGGTATCCAGCATCTCGGGCGACCACTGCTTGAGGGTGACGCCGTTGTTTTCAACGTTGTCGATCAGCGCCGCATGCTGGATCGCTTCGCCTTCGGCAAAGCTATCGGCCATCGAAGCCTTACAAGCGGTTTCGATGATCGCCTTGTGCTGCTCGCTGGTCTCTGCCCAGACGTCTTTGTTGATCATCAGCTCGAACACTGTCGCTTGCTGGTGCCAGCCGGGGAAGTAGTTGAACTTGACCAGCTTGTGGAAGCCCAAGCGCGCATCGATCGCGGGCATCGAAAACTCGGTCGCGTCGATCGCGCCTTTTTCCAGCGCCGGGAAGATCTCACCGCCGGGCAGCAACGAGGTCGCAACACCCAGTTTCTGCATCACCTTGCCGCCCAAACCGAAGAAACGCATCTTCAGGCCGCTCAGGTCTTCGGGTGAGTTGATTTCAGTCGCGAACCAGCCCGAGGTCTCGGGGGCAATGACAGCGCAAGGGATCACGTGGACGTTGTAGCCCGCCTGATCATACATCTCTTGGTACAGCGTCATGCCGTTGCCGTAGTAGAGCCACGCCATGTATTCGCCCGCCTCAGGGCCGAAAGGAACGGCCGAGAACAGCGGGGCAGCCGGGATTTTGCCCGCCCAGTAACCAGCGGTGGTATAGCCCGAGTTGATCTTGCCAGTCGAAACCGCGTCCAGAATTTCGAACGGCGGAACCAGTTTGCCCGGCTCATACACCTTCATCTTCAGCGTTCCGCCCGATATCAGGTCCAACTGCTCGGCAACGCGTGGGATTGGCGACCCAAGACCCGGCAATTCGGTCGAGAATGCAATCGGGGTTTTCAACAGCAGCTTATCTTTCGCAACCGCAGGTGCGGCCATCAGGCTGGCGGCTACGGCAAGGCTCGTCAGGGTCTTTTTCATAATGTCTCCTCCAGGGTGGGTCGGGCATCTGCCTCAAACACAAACGCAGACCCTTGCGGGTTTGCACTAGTGGTTCATTAACTTTACCATTGATATTCAGTCAATAATTTTATTTACCAATGGATCTGCGGAATTGCCCTGACAGGGCGCCCTAAGTTTGGATGAATTACTGCATTATTTTGGAAATTATTATTTTGTTGAAAGCGTTAAGTTGCGTTTTCATGCTGGAACTGAATGCTTGAAAAACGCACCAATATGGTTACATTTATTTACCAATATATCTCACTTCGGCATCTTTCTTAAGTAGAGCCCATGAACACCAAGGCGATTTTTGAACCCGTCGGACACGAATCGCTGGCCGATGCCGTGGTGGCGCAGATCGAAGACCTGATCGCATCGGGCATACTGAAACAGGGGCGCAAGCTGCCGTCCGAGCGTGATCTGGCCGAGATGCTTCGGGTCTCGCGTCCGAAACTACGCGAAGCACTGGCCGTGCTGGAGGAACGAGGGCTGGTCACCACCCAGCATGGTGAGGGGACGTTTGTCGCCGCCCTGACCGGGCAAGCGATGCTGCCTGCCCTTCTGGCGCTTTATGAACGGCACGAGCCTGCCTTCTTCGACCACCTGGAATACCGCCGGGAACAAGAAGGGTTCGCCGCCCGTCTGGCGGCCGCCAGGTCCACCAAGGCCGACAAGGAGAGGATCGCCGAAATCCTCGACGAGAACGTGCGGGCGTGGGAGGCGAACGATGCCAAAGCCTCACGCGAGGCGGATTTCGCCCTGCATGCGGCCATCGTCGACGCCAGCCAGAACGCCACTTTGATCCATATGATGGCCTCGATCTACGAACTGACCAAGCGAGGTGTTTTCTACAATCGCAGCTTCCTGAAATCGATTGACGGTTCGGGCAAACAGCTACTGGATCAGCACCTTGCCCTGGGTCAAGCGGTGATTGACGGAGACGAAAAGCGCGCCGAACAGGCCGCACTGGACCATATCGATTTTGTCGAGCGTTCCTTCAGGACGGGGATAGAACAGCAGCGCCGCGAGGTCATGGCCGAGAAACGGCGTCTTCTGTCGCGCTAGACATTTAGTGCCAAAGCCGCCCGCAAAGGACGGCTTTGATCAGTGCATTCAGCAAAACCGACGAGGTGTTCAGGCCTGTACGGCCTTCATGAAACGATCTCGGATCACCACGGGGTCCATAGTGATCGGCGGCATCTTAGCGTTGCCGCTTTCGCATTTGCTGACGATGATGGTCATCTGCCGGGCATCCAGCGCCTCTTGCAGCACACGGCCCGTATCCTCGGCGGCGCATTCTACCACGCGCTCACACCCAGCCGCAGCCGCCATTTTCGCCAGCGACGTCTTCAATCCCGCATAGGTCGGCTGATCCCCGGTGGACCCGTATGAGCCATTGTCGACGATCAGCAGAATGTAATTGTCAGCCACGTTATTTGCGATGGTCGGTAGCGTTCCCAGATTGGTCAGAACGGACCCGTCCCCGTCGATCACGATCACCGGCTTGGGCTGGGACAAGGCCAACCCCAGACCAATGGATGAGGCTAATCCCATCGTGCCCAGCATGTAGAAATTCGTGGGCTGGTCATCAATCGCGTGCAGTTCTTGGCTGGGAATGCCGATGTTACAAACCACCAGTTGATCCCGCAGGATCGGAGCGATTTCTTTCAGGATTTCAGAACGGATCATTGGTCGCCATAGCCTCCCCAGAAGTTGGCATCGGTCAGAATGGCAACCGGCTTGTTGCACATGAACGTG
Organism: Ruegeria sp. YTSC192; assembly: GCF_059609705.1. Taxonomy (NCBI): domain Bacteria; kingdom Pseudomonadati; phylum Pseudomonadota; class Alphaproteobacteria; order Rhodobacterales; family Roseobacteraceae; genus Ruegeria; species Ruegeria sp. YTSC192. Next base: position 18,310 of record NZ_JBXWMG010000016.1, on the reverse strand, counting down.
TATTTCAGGATCGCATCCAACTCGGCCACATCCGCTTGATGATGGAAATGGTAAGTCGGGATATTGAGCTGCGCCAGCAAAGCTTTGGTGTGAACCGCCATCTCGACCTGGCAGGCAATCGGCTCGCGCAGCTCACCGCGATACGAGATCAGCATCGGCAGTGGCATCCGGTAATACTGGATCAAAGTCGCCAATGTGTTGATCGTCACCCCGATCGCTGTGTTCTGCATGATGATGGCAGGACGCTTGCCGCCCATCCAGGCGCCTGCACACAGGCCCATCCCTTCGTCCTCTTTGTTCGAAGGGATGTGATAGATGCCCTCACGCTGGTCGATCTCATCAATGACACCAGCCAGTTGTTTGCAAGGGACGGTGGTCACGAACGAAATATCATTCGCCACCAGATCGTCAGTGATCTTCTTGTCTATATTCATCTTCCGGCTGTCAGTCCTGTTGTTGGCGCGCAAGAGCGCGATTGACGGATATCACCTGCGGTACACATGCACCGCGCAAGGGGCATGACGCACCACGCGCGAGGCGGTAGAACCTAGGAAATAGTCGCTGAGATCGGGCTTGTGAGACCCGATAACGATGCAATCGACAGCGTTCTCCGCCGCAAAATCTATGATCGTGCGCCCCGTGTGGCCCTTTACGATTTCGCAACTCACCCCATCCAGCCCTTCGACTTTGCGCGACAGTTCCAGTCGGGCGCGCCGAAACCCTTCTGCCACCACATCCTTGTCCAGAAAAGCACTGACCGAGCCTTGGGGCATTTCGTACACATGCAGCGCGATGATCTCTCCGCCACCCTGCGCCAAAGCTCGCGCCACTTCCAGAGTGTGTTGCGAGATATCGTGATCCAGCGCCATCGGGACGAGAACTTTCTTATACATGTCAAACTCCTTTCGGCCTTATCGAACCAAGGATAATACCCAGAACGGCATCAAGGCCAGCGTACAGTTGAGCAACCTGTCGAACGAGCCGATACGAACATACAGACGGGCAAAAAGAAAACGCCCCTGACCAAGGTCAGAGGCGTTTCCGAAAATCTATCCAGAGAGCGATTAACCGCGCTCTTCGATGATCTCAACCAGATGCGGGATCTTGTTGACCATGCCGCGAACCGAAGGAGTATCCTCCAACTCGCGGGTTTTGTGCATCTTGTTCAGGCCCAGACCGATCAGGGTTGCGCGCTGTTCGGCTGGACGACGGATCGGGGAACCGATCTGCTTGACGACGATGGTTTTTGCCATGACGTGCTCTCCTTATGCTTCTGCTTCAGCAGCAGCTGGGGCTTCGTCCCGCTTGGGCAGGATGTCAGCAACCTTTTTGCCACGACGCTGTGCGACCGAACGCGGGCTCTGCTCTTTGGTCAGGCCGTTGATGGTTGCGCGGATCATGTTGTACGGGTTCTGCGAGCCCAGCGACTTGGACACAACGTCCTTGACGCCCAGCATTTCGAACACAGCACGCATCGGACCACCGGCGATGATACCAGTACCTTCAGGTGCAGTGCGCATAACCACTTTACCGGCGCCGTGACGGCCTTCGATGTCGTGGTGCAGGGTCCGACCTTCGCGCAGTTGCACGCGGATCATCTGACGCTTGGCTTGCTCAGTCGCCTTACGGATGGCTTCAGGTACTTCTTTCGCTTTACCTTTGCCAAAGCCAACGCGGCCTTTCTGATCGCCGACAACCACCAGAGCGGCGAAGCCAAAGCGCTTACCACCTTTTACGGTTTTCGACACGCGGTTGATTGCGACCAGACGATCTGCAAATTCCGGTGCTTCTTCACGGTCGCGGCCACGGCCCCGACGGTTTTCACGTTCTGCCATTTGGCATCCCTTTTCTCATGTGGCGCTTCTCGGCGCCGTTTTCTGCAATCCAAGTGAGCCCCGACTGTTGCCGAGGCCCCCGGATCATCGGGGCGGATCGAAACCCGCCCGCAAGTCTTAGATCTTCAGACCACCTTCACGCGCGGCGTCGGCTACTGCCTTCACCTTGCCGTGGAACAGGAAGCCACCGCGATCGAAATAGGCCTCTTCGACGCCTGCCTTCTTGGCACGCTCGGCGATGGCCGCGCCCACTTTGGTGGCCGCTTCGACGTTGTTCTTGCCAACAACACCCAGATCTTTTTCCAGGGTCGAGGCCGAGGCCAGGGTCACGCCACGTACATCGTCGATCAGCTGAACAGAAATGTTCTTGTTCGAACGGTGTACGGACAGACGCGGGCGACCCGCGTTGACCTTGCGAAGTTTGTTCCGAACGCGCAGGCGGCGCTTCAGAAACAGGGTTCTTTTGCTGTTTGCCATTGTTTGCGTCCTTACTTCTTCTTGCCTTCCTTGCGGAAGATGAACTCGCCCTTATAGCGGATGCCTTTGCCCTTATAGGGCTCGGGACGGCGCCATTCGCGGATTTTGGCCGCGACTTCGCCCACCTGCTGCTGGTCGATACCTTCCACAACGATCTCGGTCTGCTTCGGCGCGGTGATGGTGACACCTTCCGGAGCGGTGAAATCAACATCGTGGCTGTAGCCCAGGTTCAGCTTCAGGGTGTTGCCCTGCATCTGAGCCCGGTAACCAACACCCTGGATCTCCAGCTCTTTTTTGAAGCCGTTGGTGACGCCTTCAACAAGATTGGCAACCATAGTGCGGCTCATGCCCCACTGCTGGCGTGCGCGCTTGGACATCCCACGAGGGTTGATTTGCACAACGTTGTCTTCAACCGACAGCGTTACGTCATCAGTTGCGGTGAAGCTGCGGGTGCCTTTCGGACCTTTAACTTCGATGGTCTGACCCGACACAGCAGCAGTAACGCCGCTGGGCAGCTCGACCGGTTTTTTACCAATACGAGACATTGCAGACCTCCTTAGAAGACGGTGCAGAGCACTTCGCCACCAACATTGTTGGAGCGCGCGTTCTGGTCCGACATCACACCTTTCGGAGTGCTGACAATCGACACGCCCAGACCCTGACGGACCTGCGGGATGTCATTGACGCCCATGTATACGCGGCGACCGGGCTTGGAAACCCGCTTCAGTTCGCGAATGACAGGGGTGCCTTCGTAGTATTTCAGGCTGATTTCGATGGCCGGATGACCGTTTTCACCGGTCGTCGCTTCATAGCCACGGATATAACCTTCGTCCGCCAGCACGTCCAGAACCCAGCCGCGCAGCTTGGAAGCCGGGGTGGAAACGGTGGACTTGCCGCGCATTTGCGCGTTGCGGATACGGGTGAGCATATCGCCGATAGGATCGTTCATATCTATGTCTCCCTTACCAGCTCGATTTCACCATGCCGGGGATCTGACCAGCAGAACCCAGCTCGCGCAGCGCGATACGGCTGACCTTCAGCTTACGGTAGTAAGCGTGGGGACGACCGGTCAGCTGACAACGGTTGTGCAGACGGGTAGCCGAGCTGTTGCGCGGCAGTTTCGCCAGTTTCAGACGCGCTTTGAAACGCTCTTCCATCGGGCGGCTCTCGTCATTCGCGATTTCTTTCAGCTCGGCACGCTTTGCGGCATATTTGGCCACCAGGCGTTCGCGCTTCTTTTCGCGTTCGATCATTGCTTTCTTAGCCATGTCTCAATCCTCCCGGCGCTTACGCGTTGAACGGCATGTTGAACGCTTTCAACAGGCTTTTCGCTTCAGCGTCGGTTTTCGCTGTGGTGGCAATTACGATATCCAGGCCCCAGACCTCGTCGACCTTGTCGAAGTCGATTTCCGGGAACACGATGTGTTCTTTCATGCCCATGGCAAAGTTGCCCTGACCATCGAAAGAAGGCTTAACACCGCGGAAGTCACGAACGCGCGGCAGCGCGATGGTGATCAGGCGATCCAGGAATTCGTACATCCGGTCACCGCGCAGGGTCACTTTCGCACCCAGCGGCATATCTTCACGGACGCGGAAACCCGCGATCGACTTCTTCGCCTTGGTTGCAACGGCCTTTTGACCAGCAATCGCAGTCAGATCTTCGACAGCAGCTTTCGCCTTTTTCGAGTCTTTGACCGCCTCAGCACCACAACCGATGTTCAGAACGATTTTTTCCAGCTTGGGCAGCTGCATGTCGTTCTTGTAGCCGAACTCTTCCTTCAGAGCGGCCCGGATGGTTTCAGCGTACTGAGCTTTCAAACGCGGGGTGTAGGTTGCGGAATCAAGCATCGATCACGTCCCCTGTGGTCTTGGCGAAGCGAACCTTCTTGTCACCTTCCATGCGGAAGCCAACGCGGGTTGCTTTACCGTTCTTGTCCAGCAGCGCCAGGTTCGACAGCTCGATCGGGTTTGCCTGAGGCAGGCGACCACCTTGCGAGGTTTGCGACTGACGTGTGTGACGGATGGCAATGTTGATGCCTTCGACAACAGCTTTACCGGCTTTCGGGTCAACCGAGGAAATGGTTCCCTCTTTGCCCTTGTCCTTGCCGGCCAGCACGACGACCTTGTCGCCTTTGCGGAGTTTAGCAGCCATGATTACAGCACCTCCGGAGCCAGCGAGATGATTTTCATGAAGTTCTTGCCGCGCAGTTCGCGAACAACGGGGCCAAAGATACGGGTACCTACGGGCTCGTTGTTGTTGTTCAGGATGACGGCGGCGTTGCGATCGAAACGGATCGCGGTGCCGTCTTCGCGACGGACTTCCTTGGCGGTGCGTACAACGACGGCCTTACGGACGTCACCTTTCTTTACGCGGCCGCGCGGAATGGCTTCCTTCACCGAGACGACAATGATGTCGCCGACGGAGGCGTATTTACGCTTGGAACCACCCAGGACCTTGATGCACTGAACTCGGCGTGCGCCGGAGTTGTCAGCGACATCCAGATTGGTCTGCATCTGGATCATGTGGTTTCTCCCGACCTGTGGGGGCTGGTCTGGTTAGATCCCCCAGGGTTTCGACAAATGGGAAAATCCCGGAGGCTTACGCTTCCAGAACTTCCCAACGTTTCGTCTTCGATTTCGGCGCGCATTCGATGATGCGTACAGTGTCGCCGACCTTGAAGGCGTTCTTTTCGTCATGAGCCCGGTATTTCTTGGACTTACGAACGGTTTTGTGCAGCAGCGGGTGCTTGAAGCGACGTTCAACCGAAACGGTTACGGTCTGCTCGTTTGCGTCGCTGGTTACGGTGCCGGACAGGATACGCTTGGGCATCTGATTACTCCTCGGATGCCGCGGCAGCGGCCTTTTCGTTCAGGATGGTTTTAACGCGGGCAGCGTTGCGGCGGGCCGCTTTGATGCCGGCGGTGCTTTCCAGCTGACCGGTTGCCTGTTGAAAGCGCAGGTTAAAGCTTTCTTTCTTCAGGTTGGCCAGTTCCTCGCGGAGCTGGTCCGGGGTCTTGTCACGCAGTTCTTGGGCGTTCATCGCCTTTTTCCTTTGCTCAAAACACCAGAAGGCCCCGTACACGGGTCACCTTTGACCTGGTGGATGAATGATAGACATACGAATCGCCCGACTACGCCGGGTGATCGCAAGATGCCGCTCTATAGGGGGTTAGTGGATGGGTGGCAAGAGGAAGTTTGGGGCCGGTTCGGGGAAGCCTAGGGAGTCAATTCGCATTCAAGTCAGCTTGCACGCTTCCAATGTCTGAAACACAACAAAAAACACTGCGCCCAAAGTAGCCATCATAATCAATAGTTCTGCAACCGTTTTGCTGTGCCAACCACGAAACCCAAGGATTTCCATTAGGGTCTCACGAAAGCTCCAACCTGTTCGACGAAATGTCACAAGGACTAGCAATGCAACTCCACCCCAAAGAACAGGTGTTGAGACCTCGACAGCGTATTTGAGGCAGGGATTAATCCCGCTCATAGTTAGAGCCAACACTGATCCGTCCGTCCTCGGCCATGTTCACGGTACCTCCTAGCAAGACCAATCATTACAACGACTTTCCCTAGCTTACAAAACGCAAAACGCGGCCTCGTTTGCACGAGACCGCGTCTGCAACTGTCTAAGTCTGAGTGACTTACGCCAGAGCGATGTTCACAGCCGACTCGCGACCGTCACGGCCGGGCTCGATGTCGAATGTTACTTTCTGGTCGTCGGCCAGGCCGGTCAGACCCGAACGCTCGACAGCAGAGATGTGTACAAACACGTCTTTGCCACCGGTCTCCGGTGCGATGAAGCCAAAACCTTTAGTTGTGTTGAACCATTTTACGGTGCCATTGGCCATATCCGTAGTCTCCTAATAAATTGCCATCCGCGGAATTGCGACAGCGCGGCGTTGTCGGTCTGGATCGAGAGACTGAACGCCGAAAATCGGGAGACAGTGGTCGAAAAAGAAAAACGTATGCGTGGCTCACATGGGGCATTCCACGATACATTGCAAGGCTTATTCCACACCTGCGGAAAAGCGTGATCGCATTTATCCGCCCAGCGTCAGTCCCATTTGTAATTGAAACTCACCGAAATCCGCTCATCCTCAGCCATGTTCATCGGCACCTCATGGCGCAGCCAGCTTTCCCACAGCAGGACATCACCCACCTGCGGCCTCATATAGATGAACGGCTGCAAATCCCGCCGTCCGCCTTTCAGTCGCGTCGGCGCGGCCATCATGCGGCCTGAGCGGGGGTCCTCAAGTTTCAGCGCGCTCGCCCCTTCGGGCATCGCCACATAAGTCGTGCCGGAAATGACGCTGTGCGGATGCAGGTGGCTGGAGTGCATCCCGCCCTCGGGCAGGATGTTGATCCAAAGGTCTTCCAGCTTCAGCTCTCCCTCGCCCAGATCAAACTCAAGATCTTTGGCAAAGGCTGCGACGTGGCTGTCCAGCGCCGTCACCAGATCGGCAAAGATCGGGAAGCGCCAGGGCAGATCGGTCAGCGAGGCATAGCTGGTATAGCCGGGATAGCCGTTTTCCTCACACCATTCCTGCCCGGCCTCGTCATCCTCGGCGATAACAAGACAGGAGTTTTCCAGCTCGCCCGCGTCGATCTTGGGATCGAACTCGGACAATGCTGCGCGATAGAGACGGGTAACGAAGAGTGATTCAATCTGTGCCATGCCCCGCCTATATCCCAGCCCGGGCACAAGGGCGAGAGCAGCCGCCTCAGAAAAGCGGCTGCTCGGGTGCGACTTGTCGCCTGGCGCTTTAGTAGAAGTAGCGCAGCCAGAGGTAGACGTTGGCGATCATCAGGGTCAGGATCATGATCGGGAACGCCATAAGCGCGAACTTGACGAAGCCAATCGGCTGCTTGGCCTTTTCGGCAAAGGCCGCAACCGTCAGGTTGGCGCTGGCGCCCAGCAAGGTCCCGTTGCCGCCCAGACAGGCGCCCAAAGCCAGCGACCACCACAGCGGCTCGATCGCGTCAGGCCCGCCGAAAGTGTCAGCTGTGGACTCGATCAGCGGGATCATCGTGGCCACAAAGGGGATGTTGTCCAGAATGGCGGACAGGATGCCCGAAGCCCAGAAGATGAAGAACGCGGTCCACATCATGTCGCCTTCGGTCAGTTCCAGCACTTTCTCACCGAAGAATTCAAGCAGGCCGACATGCTCGACGCCTGCAACGATGACGAACAGACCTCCGAAGAAGAAGATCGTGATCCACTCAACCTCGCCAAAGATGTGGTGAACGGATTCGGACTGTTCTTCTCCGTGCTGGTGCCCGTAGGCCAGCAGCATCAACAGCGCAGCACCGGCCAGCGCCGAGGTGCCCGGCTGGATACCGTAGCCATGGCCGAGCGTGAAGCCAAGCAGCGTCAGCGCCAGAACCGACAGGGATTTGAACATCAGGCCAAAATCGGTGATCGCTTCGTTTTCATTGAAACGCATGATCTTTTCGCAGGCCGATTGGGGAATGGCGGCCAGTGTACGACGGTTCATCAGGTAGATAATGCCGGTCAGAACCACCAGACAGATGGCCGAGATCGGCGCCAGATTGACTACAAAGTCATTGAAGCTGAGACCCGCAGCCGAGCCGATGATGATGTTCGGCGGGTCACCAATCAAAGTGGCCGTACCGCCGACGTTCGAGGCCAGAATTTCGGCAAAGAAGAACGGATACACGCGCGTCTCAAGCGCATCGGTGATCAGCAAGGTGATCGGCGCGATCAGCAGAACGGTGGTCACGTTATCCAGCAAAGCAGAGAACACCGCCGTGATCAGCGTCAGCATGATCAGGATACCGGTCGGATTGGCCTTGACCACCTTTGCGGCCTTGATGGCGACGAATTGGAACAACCCGCATTTACTGGTGATCCCAACGATCACCATCATGCCGATCAGCAGCGCCAATGTGTTGGCATCAACGCCCGCGACGGCCTGTTGCTGGTTGATTATGCCAAACAGCACCATCAGAGACGCCCCCAGCATGGCCAGAATGGCGCGGTTCACTTTTTCGGTCACCAGGACGGCATAGACTGCAATCAGGATGCCAGTGGCGACCCATAGAGGGTCAATCCCCAACAGTTGAGGAACGGAGAACGCCTGTTCTCCATGCGAAACGGAATGGTCGGTCAATGTTCTGATCCGGTCTTTAGGGGTTAGGTCAGCGCGTGATCAATCAACGAGTTCGGGCTGACAGAGCCAACGAACAGATTGGTCTCGGGTTCCACGAGGAAAACGTGGCGTTTGAATTTGTGGATCAGGAAGATGCCTTCCATCACCGGTGTATCGGGTGCGAGAACCGGGATGTTGGCCGGGTTCGACATGTGATCTCCGACCCGCTCTTCGTGCAGGCGCTTGATCTGTTCGCTGATGTCTTCCTTGGTCAGATCCATAAAGCTGAGATGGCTGATCGCAACGCGCGACGTCTCATCGCTGACGCCAATACGGGCCGCGCTCGGCAGGATCATCTTTATCAGCGTGGGCGCGGTGAAAACGCCTTGGAAGCTACCGTCGTCCCCCACCACCGGCAAGAACCGGGCGCGGCTGTCGCGGATGATCTCAAACGCCTTGGCGACTGTGTCATCGGGGTGAATTGTCATCTGTTTTTCAGGGGGGACCATGACGTCCCTGCAGGTAAGGCCCATAAGTGTCCTCGGTTCTTCAGCGCGGTTTCAGAGCTAAGCCTTGACTAGTGGTCAAACCCTTCCATGAGGTCGATCAACCCCAGCTCTGATCAGGAACAGGTTTGCGGCCGCTTCTTTCACCAGATGAGGGAATATGCCACCCCTGAGCCTCGCATTTTTTGCATTGCCGCTATTGAAATAGCGAAAAGTGCAACTATCGCGGACGAGGAACCCGCAAAACGAAAAAGCCCCCACCGATGTCTCGGCGGGGGCAATGCTGTTCGGGTTTCCCCGGACTGCTTACCAGTCTTCGCGAACCACGACGCGGGTCTTGATCGGCAGCTTCATCGCAGCCAGGCGCAGGGCCTCGCGGGCGATGTCGTCATTGACGCCGTCGATCTCGAACATCACGCGGCCAGGCTTGACTTTGCATGCCCAGCGGTCGACCGAACCTTTACCTTTACCCATACGAACTTCGATCGGCTTGGCCGTGACCGGAGTGTCGGGGAAGATGCGGATCCAAACACGACCCTGACGCTTCATGTGACGCGTCATGGCACGACGTGCAGCTTCGATCTGGCGTGCAGTCACACGCTCAGGCTCAAGAGCTTTCAGGCCGTAGGTGCCAAAGTTCAGATCAGAGCCGCCTTTGGCGAGGCCCTTGATCCGGCCTTTGTGCATCTTGCGGAATTTAGTACGCTTTGGTTGAAGCATATCTTTCCCTCCTTAGCGACGACCGCCACCAGCACCACGAGGTGCAGGGCCGTCCTGGAGTTCCTGTGCTTTACGGTCACGTGCCTGCGGATCGTGCTCCATGATCTCACCTTTGAAGATCCAGACCTTGATCCCGATGATCCCGTAGGGGGTCATCGCTTCGGCATGTGCGTAATCGATGTCGGCGCGCAGTGTGTGCAGAGGCACGCGGCCTTCGCGGTACCACTCGGTCCGTGCGATTTCGGCGCCGCCCAGACGACCAGCGACGTTCACCCGGATACCCAGGGCGCCCATACGCATGGCGTTCTGAACCGACCGCTTCATTGCGCGACGGAACGAAACACGACGTTCCAGCTGCTGAGCGATGGACTCGGCAACCAGCTGCGCGTCAAGCTCGGGCTTGCGCACTTCGACGATGTTCAGGTGCAGTTCGCTGTCGGTCATGCGAGCAAGCTTTTTGCGCAGAACTTCGATGTCTGCACCTTTCTTGCCGATGATGACACCGGGACGTGCTGTGTGGATCGTAACGCGGCACTTCTTGTGCGGACGTTCGATGATCACACGGGCAACACCGGCCTGCTTGCACTCTTTGTTGATGAACTCACGGATCTTGAGGTCTTCCAGCAGAAGATCACCGTAGTCCTTGGTATCGGCGTACCAGCGGCTGTCCCAGGTGCGGTTGACCTGAAGGCGCATGCCGATCGGATTGACTTTATGTCCCATTAGGCTTGCTCCTCAACTTGACGCACCTTGATGGTGATCTCCGAGAACGGCTTCATGATTTTGCCGAAACGGCCACGGGCACGCGGACGTCCACGTTTCATGACCAGGTTCTTGCCAACCCATGCTTCAGCGACGATCAGCTCGTCAACGTCCAGGTTGTGGTTGTTTTCGGCATTCGCGATTGCAGACTGCAGGCACTTTTTGACGTCCTGCGCGACACGCTTGTTGCTGAAAGTCAGGTCGGTCAGAGCCTTCTCAACTTTCTTGCCGCGGATCATTTGCGCAACCAGGTTCAGTTTCTGCGGGCTGGTACGGAGCATGCGCGTTTTCGCCATTGCTTCGTTTTCAGCCACGCGGCGGGGGTTCTTTTCCTTGCCCATGACTTACTTCCGCTTCGCTTTTTTGTCAGCGGCGTGGCCATAATAGGTGCGGGTCGGCGAGTATTCACCGAACTTCTGACCAATCATGTCTTCCGAGACGTTGACGGGGATATGCTTCTGGCCGTTGTACACACCAAAGGTCAGACCCACAAACTGGGGCAGAATGGTGGAACGACGCGACCAGATCTTGATGACTTCGTTGCGGCCCGACTCGCGCGCTGCTTCGGCTTTTTTCAGCACGTAAGCATCGACGAAAGGACCCTTCCAAACAGAGCGAGACATGGATTAACGTCCCTTCTTCTTGGCGTGCCGCGAGCGGATGATCAGCTTCTGGGACGCTTTGTTCTTGTTGCGGGTACGCTTACCCTTGGTGTCCTTACCCCACGGTGTAACCGGTGTACGGCCACCCGAGGTACGACCTTCACCACCACCGTGCGGGTGATCGATCGGGTTCATTGCAACACCACGAACCGACGGACGCACGCCCTTGTGGCGCATACGACCGGCTTTACCGAGGTTCTGGTTGCTGTTGTCGGGGTTGGACACGGCACCAACGGTGGCCATGCATTCCTGACGGACCATGCGAAGCTCGCCCGAGCTCAGACGGATCTGAGCGTAGCCGCCATCGCGACCAACGAACTGAGCGTAAGTACCGGCCGCACGCGCGATCTGACCACCTTTACCAGGCTTCATCTCGATGTTGTGGACGATGGTACCGATAGGCATGCCCGAGAACGGCATTGCGTTGCCCGGCTTGATGTCGGCCTTGGCGGATGCCACGACTTTGTCACCAACAGCCAGACGCTGCGGAGCCAGGATATATGCCTGCTCGCCGTCTTCGTATTTTACCAGTGCGATGAATGCGGTCCGGTTCGGGTCATATTCGATCCGTTCGACGGTTGCCGCGACATCAAATTTGTTCCGTTTGAAGTCAACGATCCGGTAGAGACGCTTTGCGCCACCGCCGCGGCGGCGTGAAGTGATCCGTCCGGTGTTGTTCCGGCCGCCCGATTTGGTCAAACCCTCAGTGAGAGACTTGACCGGACGTCCTTTCCAAAGCTCCGAACGGTCGATCAGCACCAGCCCGCGCTGGCCCGGCGTCGTCGGCTTGTACGACTTGAGTGCCATGCTTTCTGTCTTCCGTTTAGCAAGTGCAGGGGGGTTTCCCTGCTATGTGATAGGCCCCCGTAGGTGCCAAGGGTATAGGGCCCCGAAGGTCCCCGGTTACAAATATCAGAGGCCCCGGAACGAATCCGAGGCCGCAAGATTGGGTGCGTATAGCCGTGTTGGGGGTGGGTGTCTATAGGAAACTCTGGGCCTGACTCCACAATGGTTTAATCCAACTACTTACCCCCGCGGATCAAAATCCGTCAGTTGACCGGAAAGCTCTCATCAAAAGCCTTTAGGAAAGCGATATTTCCTGAGGTCAACGCGCTATCTCTTAGCGCCTCAATCTCTCCTTCTTTTTGGGCAAAACGCTTGATCATCCTATAGCATGGATGGCTAACGTGAGCGCTCATACCGTCAAGAATGACGCGAGAAAAACCGGCGTCGTTTTCAAAGAAGTACGTCAAAAGAGGAAAGTTTGGCGAGTACTCCGCGAACTTATCGGAGTTGGCGATTTCACAGTAAGCCCAGAGAAGACCCCCGTCTCCTCCAAAGTCTATTCTAGATGTAAGATGATCAGAGTAGTCATATCCGCTTGGCGATTTGGTAACAGATTGTATACCTCTCGGAATGTGCCCATTAAAAGAATGCGAGTACGTGACATCAAACTCGACTGCACTGCCGACAAAGTGTAAAAACACTTTGTTTATTTCTCGTGAACCATTGGCTTTGACTTCATAAGGAACGATGGTATGGAGAACAATCAAAGGAACCAGCCCAGAATCAACGGCATTGTTGCCATTGCCGTTTAGCTGAGCGCCAATTTTTTTCAACCAGAGCAAATCATCCTTAAACGTTATGCCCCTGTACGAGACATCCAGTATCGTACAGCTTTTGTTGAACCCGCCCATGCTCTCCACTGTGAGTGGTATATGGCCGCTATCAGTCGTTCGTCCCCTAGATCTTGTCAGGCAAAGAAGATCAGCTCTCGAAAGGTCCAACGGCCTGATCTTGGACAAAAGTCTGTATGCCTCAGGGCCACGTTTGAAGAACGAACTCTCAGTTGGCCTGCCGGATGAAACATTGGGGTTTCGACGAGCATGCGAAGCCAACACAAAAACACTTTCCCAGTCGTAGTCGGTCGGCAACAAGTCATTTTCGATGTAATATTCTGCGGATGAAAAATCGATATCGTCGTTGTACCAGTACTCGAATGCATTCTCAATTTCAGCAAGAAACCCATTGATGTACTTGGTGTCAGTTGTCTCCGCTTGAACAAGATTCGAAAAAAAGAAAATCGCTGCGGCGAAAGTGGAGAAAAAAGGCTTCACAATTGATACTCCCAAGCTAGTCAAAATCGAACCTGCATCGATCAGACTTTTTTTGTCAATTGCTTCTAAATGACTTCTACCATTTTATGTACCTTAGCAGAAAATCGATGTGGCAAGAGATCCGGGAACTAGCTACTCGCCTAAAAAAAGCGCTTCCGCGGGGGGCCATTGTTTCTCTCCAAAGACGGGTCCGATCAGCGACCAGTGGACACATCAATGGCTCTCCCCACTTCCAGGGAAACAATGTAACCTTGACGTCTTTCCGTTTGCCCAACCGGCCTCGCACGATCACTTCTTGTCGCGCGCGGCCTTCTCTTCCTTGGTCAGCTTGGCGTTCCAGACATTCTTGCTCAGGCCCAGCTCAGCCGGCGCGGGTTTGGTTTTGCCAATGCTGACTTTGCCGCCTTTATCCAGGTACTCCTGAATAAGGGCCTCATCTGTCGTTTCTTTGGGGACATGTTTCATGGCGCTGACCCTATCCGCATCACACGCACGGGGCAACGGCAGCAACGCAGGCAAACTTGATACAGTCCCGAAATTGTCCGGGTGGCGTTCAAAACCTCTGGCCGAACCCCTCAACCATACAGCGCACGGGCCTCGGCGAAGGACAGCAGACGACGACTTTTCTCATCCCACAGGTGCAGGCGCGCGTTGGCAAGGCTTTCGCGGATGGTCATCTGGTTGCTGTTTTCCAGCTCATCATGATCGCGCAGCACTTCGGTCAGGCGATAGAACGGGATGCGGCTGTACAGGTGGTGTACGTGGTGGATGCCGATATTGGCGCTGAACCACTGCAACACCGAAGGCAGGATGTAATGCGAACTGCCATGCAGGGCGGCCTCGTGCAGCTGCCAGTCCTTGTCGGGATCCCACTGCGTCTCTTCGAACTGGTGCTGCACGTAGAACAACCAGACGCCTGCTGTCGCAGCCAGAAGGGTCGACGGCAGGAAGATCAGCAGCAACGGCATCAGCCCGCCAAAATAATATATGGCCAGCAGGGCCAGTAGTATCGCCAGATTGGTGGCCATGGCGCTGATCCAGAACTTCAGGTGGCCTGTCAGGCCAAGTGGCAATCGGTTCTGAAACAGAAACAGGTAGCCGGGACCAAAGCCGAACAGGGTGATCGGGTGGCGGTACACGCGATACCAGAACCGGTTCATGGGCGATTTCGACTGATACTCGGCCACCGTCAGCGTATGAATGTCGCCCATACCGCGTTTGTCCAGATTGCCAGAGCTGTTGTGATGCGTGGAATGCGTCCGGCGCCAGACATCATAGGGTGTCAGGGTCAGCACGCCGATCACGCGCCCAACCCAATCGCTGACCACCCGGTTCTTGAAGAACGCCCCGTGCCCGCAATCATGCTGAATTGCGAACAGTCGCAACAGGAAGGCCGCGTTAAGCACAGAAATCGCAAAAGCCAACCAATAGCTTAGCGACAGCGACATCCAGGACAGCGCCCAAAGCGCGAAGAAGGGAACAATGCTGACACCCAGCTCAAAGGAACTGCGCCATTGGTTCGGCTCACGGTATTTCGCAAGCGTCGTAACCCAATCCCGCGCAGCGATCACATCCGGCTTGTTCCGGGTCGAGAGATAGGGTTCTGTCATGCGCCTGCCATGTCTTTTCTATGTAGGGACCGGATAGACTACCAACCCCGCTTAGCAAGCGATTTGTGCAAAACACGATTGTTTTACGCTCAATTTCTTGTGTCGCTGCCAAAGAAAAACCCCCGCTTTCGCGGGGGTCTTGATGGTTTGTCCAAAGACCGTCCCGATCAGAGACCGGTGGACACGTCGATGGTGTTACCCTCTTCCAGGGTCACATATGCTTTTTTGACGTCTTTCCGACGGCCCAGCTGACCGCGGAACCGCTTGACCTTGCCTTTGGTCACGGTGGTGTTCACCGCTTTGACCTTCACACCAAACAGCGCCTCAACGGCCTCTTTGATCTGCGGCTTGTTGCTGTCGATCGCCACTTCAAAGACAACCGCGCCGTTTTCGGACGCCATGGTCGACTTTTCGGTAATGATCGGCTTGCGGATCACGTCGTAGTGTTCTGCCTTCGCGCTCATTTCAGACGAGCCTCCAGTGCTTCGACAGCCGCTTTGGTGAGCACCAGAGTGTCACGCTTGAGGATGTCATAGACGTTTGCGCCCATCGACGGCAGGATATCCAGACCTTCGATGTTCTTGGACGCTTTCAGGAACCCTTCGTTCACGGTCGCGCCGTCGATGACCAGAGCGCGTTTCCAGCCCAGGTTTGCAACCTGTTTGGCCAGGGCGGCGGTCTTGCCTTCGGCTTCGGCGTTCTCGATTACGACCAGTTCACCTGCCTTGGCTTTTGCCGACAGAGCGTGGCGCAGGCCAAGCTTGCGGAACTTCTTGGGCAGGTCGTGGCCGTGCGAACGCACGACGGGGCCTTTGTAGATACCACCACCACGGAAGATCGGCGCGTTACGGTCACCATGGCGTGCGCCACCGGTGCCCTTCTGGCGATAGATCTTCTTGGTCGAGTAGCTGGTTTCCGAGCGGGTCTTGACCTTGTGGGTGCCGGCCTGCGCGTTGTTGCGCTGCCAACGGACCACACGGTGCAGGATGTCCGCACGCGGCTCGAGACCGAACAGATCGGCGTTCAGCTCGATGTCGCCGGCTTTGCCGCCGTCCAGTTTGATTACATCAAGTTTCATGCTTCACCACCTTCCGCGGGCGCTTCTTCCGCAGGTGCTTCAGTTGCAGCACCTTTTACGGCCGCCGGGAAAGGCAGACCTTCGGGTGCTTTCTTCTTGACGGCGTCCTTGACGGTGACCCAGCCCGATTTCGGTCCGGGAACGGCGCCTTTGATGAAGACCAGGTTCCGGTCGGCGTCGGTTTTGACGACTTCCAGGTTCTGGGTGGTGACACGGGCAGCACCCATGTGACCGGCCATCTTCTTGCCTTTGAACACCTTGCCCGGGTCCTGACACTGACCGGTTGAACCGTGCGAACGGTGGCTGATCGAAACACCGTGCGAAGCGCGCAGACCACCGAAGTTGTGGCGCTTCATTGCACCGGCAAAGCCTTTACCGATCGAGGTGCCCGAAACGTCAACCTTCTGACCTTCCAGGAAGTGTTCTGCCGAAATCTCGGCACCCACTTCGATCAGGCCGTCAGCAGAGACGCGGAATTCGGCCAGCTTACGCTTGGGCTCGACCTTGGCAGCGGCATAGTGGCCGCGCATGGCCTTCGAGGTGCGTTTTGCCTTGGCAGCACCCGCACCCAACTGAACGGCGGTGTAGCCGTCTTTGTCATCGGTGCGCTGTGCAACAACCTGCAGATTGTCCAGGTGAAGAACGGTCACAGGGATCTGCTTGCCGTCTTCCATGAACAGGCGGGTCATGCCAACTTTTTTTGCGATAATACCAGAGCGCATAATCTATACCCTCCGATCTTACGACTGCAGCTTGATCTCGACGTCCACACCAGCAGCGAGGTCGAGCTTCATCAGCGCGTCAACGGTCTGGGGGGTCGGATCAACGATGTCGAGAAGACGCTTGTGCGTGCGGATCTCGAACTGGTCGCGGGATTTCTTGTCAACGTGAGGGCCACGGAGAACCGTGAACTTCTCAATCTTGTTCGGCAGCGGGATCGGGCCGCGCACGTTCGCGCCGGTCCGCTTGGCAGTGTTGACGATCTCTTGCGTGCTGGCATCCAGAACGCGATAGTCAAATGCCTTCAGCCGAATACGGATATTTTGGCTTTGCATAGATACAGCCTTTTATCAGGCGTTGAGGTTGAGAGGAGGACAAGCGCGCATCGCCAACCCTCTTCGAACCCAAAAGGCGGGAATCACCCCGCCTTGATGTTCTTATTGAGAACTCGCGCGATATACAGGCACGCAGAGGGGCTGGCAAGAAGAAATCACGCGTTGCTTCGTGCCGTTGAGTCATCAACGTGTGTCGTCGATCACCCTTGGTCAAACACGGCCATCATCGCATTGCGAAGCCGGACAAGATCCTCGTCAACACTGGCATGCGGATCGCAGTGAAATGGCTCCAGCACCCGAATACGGATCGTACCGCTTTTTGGGAAAAACCGGCTGCGCGGCAACAGGCTGTCACTATCGAGAACTACGATGGGTCGGATGGAGCGACCAGCTTCGCGGGCGACAACAACTGCCCCGGCTCTGAACTCTCCTAGGCTCTCGCCTTTCGTGCGCGTCCCTTCGGGAAACAAAACAACGGAACGGCGCGCGGGCATTTCGCGAACGGCGGCGCTCAGGGTCTCCATCGCAATTTTTCCGCTCTTTCGGTCAATCTCGACCAGACCCGCTCCAGTGAACCCGGTGTGCAGCAGCGGCGATTGAAAAAGCTCCTTCTTTGCGGCGAAGGTGAACCATTTTTGATCCGGAATAGCGTCCATCAGGGTGAAACCATCGAGATGAGAGCGATGGTTGATGACGATGACGCTATTTGCGTCACATGCCATCGCCTCCTGCTCTTGGGGTGATATGTGGACGCGGATGCTCAGGAGCCAGAGAAGACGGGAACAGGCACGTTTGACTGTTCGCCAATACCAGCCGCGAAAGCCCTTTCGTTTACCACAGAAAACCGGCGCAACTGCGATAACCAGAAAATAGATCGGCCCGAACAGAACAAGACATATGCGCTTTAACAAACGCAACGCCCACGGATCTGTGGATCGGGTCAAAGTCTGAGTGTTCATGAAAGTCCATCGCTTTAGCGTGCCCCACCGGGGTTAGCCGTCTATCCGCCATTCCTGGCGACAATTCAATGGATAAGTGACGCTAGGGAAATGGCCCCATTGAAAAAGGTCGCCCCCTAGGGAGCGGCCTTCTTTAGTTCACCCGAGTTGCTCTCGGCAGATTTTCCGTTGGAAAATCGCCTGCCGCAACCAGTCGGCAAAGCCGCCTTACTCAGTGATTTTCGACACACTATTTTTTGTGCGTCTCGGGATTATTGAATTCAAACAAAAAGGGCGTCCCTCGGGACGCCCTTTCTGTCTGATCATTCACTTGCGCGAATTATTCAGTAATCTTCGACACGACGCCGGCGCCGACGGTGCGGCCGCCTTCGCGGATGGCGAAGCGCAGGCCCTGCTCCATCGCGATGGGCGCGATCAG
>NZ_JBXWMG010000015.1:0-95115 GCF_059609705.1 Ruegeria sp. YTSC192 | reverse complement strand
GCCGGACACACGACCGCATCTGACAGACGCTCATATCAGCTCAAAAAATGTCTTGCTATGCAGGAGCCATCCACACAAGACATTTGGACTTCCTCCCTGTTCCCGGACACAGGGGTAAAGTACCTCTGTCAACGAAAGTAGTATGGAATGGGACAATCGAGACGGACGTTCACAGACGAGTTCAAAGCCGCAGCTGATGGTCGGCTTTGAACCCAAAAAACACCGAATGCTGTACTGGCGCAAAGGGTTGAGAATGCTAAAAACTACCAATTCGCCCAATATCTGATGCTGTAGTTGCAGCGAATGGCAACTACCGAGTGCTCAGGATGATATTGTTCGACAAGAAACTAATCGCCAATCGGGGCAGGTGTTTTTCTGATAGTCCTCATTTTGGCAGAAACTGGCTTTTTGAGCATTAGTCGGATGTGGTTTTCTGCGCAGCTATTGGCGAACGCCAATCGCACTGAAATCCAGCTGGACAAATCACCGTGACCCGAAAGACTTCTGCTTTGAATTCCGACCAACTGAGCCGCCGTGGCTTTTTGAAAGCGTCCATGAGCATGGCCGCGTCTCCTGCGATGTTGGGTGCTGCTGCCACCACCGTCGCAACAAAAGCCGCAGCTCAACTGGCCGAACCGGGCCCTGAGCGAACTTTGATCGGGTATCCCTCGCGTCTCAGCTGCCGCCCCGGGGACCGGGTCGAATTCAAGGTCAGCGCCTTCAACAATGACAAGTTCGAGGCTGATCTGGTCCGCATCGTCAACGCCGACAATCTTTCGGTCTACAAAGACCGCTTTGATCTACGCCCGGTCGACGCCGATTTTGCAGGTATCTATGATGGTGTCGCACAACCCCTGAACAATGGGTCTTATGTCGAGGTTGCCGAAGCCAGTGCGCTGGACGGGCTGAACAGCTTTACCGTTGGTGCCTATGTCTTGCCCACATTCCTGCCCGGCGATTTCAGTGAAGAGATCGATCCGAACGCAGCCTATATTACCTCGCCCAGTATCGGTGGCACAGTCGCCGAACAATACATCCTGTCGCGCTATGACACGGTTTCGCATACAGGATGGGCGCTGCTGCTGGAACAAGACGGGCGCGTCAGCTTTCTGGTGGCCGATCAGGGAAATGTGACAAAGGCCACCACACAGGGCGCAGTGCGCCAGTGGGATTTTGCCTATGTGGCCGGGATGTATGATGCGCAGGCCGGACTGTTGCGGGTCATTCTGCAGGATACACCAATAAGCGCCGGTGATCGGTTCTCGGCCCGCCGTCAGGTGGGTGAGACTGCGTTTTCCGGCTCCGTGCCCCAGACCGGACTGCTGCGCGTGGCGGCAGCGGATGGTGGTCCGGGCACCGGGCGGCACAATGTGGCCGCAGGGGCCTTTACCGGACGCATCGCCGATCCGCGCGTGATCAGCGGCGCGTTGTGGGGCGCAGATATCGACCGGATGCGCGCCGAAGAATTGCCCGGCGATCTGGCGGCGCGCGCGGTGATGGATCTGGATTTCAGCCAGGGCATCGGTACGTTGAACACGGCTGATCGGTCCCCAAGCCGTCTGGAAGCCGAGGTGATCAACACCCCGCTGCGCGCGGTGTTCGGGCCATTTTCGGATTTCAAATCGCAGGACTGGACCAAGGACGCGACACCCTTTGATGCTATGCATTTCCACGCTGACGACCTGCATGATGCCGAATGGCAGACCAGCTTTGCCTACACTATCCCGTCCGATCTGCCATCGGGTTGTTATGCGGCGCGGCTGAAGCAGGGTGATTTTGTCGAATACATCACCTTTTTCGTCAGCCCCCCCAAAGGCAAGCGGACCGCGAAGCTGGCTTTGCATATCGCAGAATACAACATGCTGGCCTATACTAACATGCTGTACGCTGTATTGCAGCCCGATGCTTTCTCAGGCATCCCGGCCAATCAAGATGACCTGAACTTCATGATCAGCAACCGCGAGTATGTCTATGGGTTCTACAACACCCATCTGGACGGAACATCATGCAACTATGCCTCGTATCTGCGGCCGATGCTGAACCTCAAACCCGGCTGGAACGCGTATAACTTCACGCTTGACACGCACCTGCTTGATTTCCTCGACAAGGAAGGGATCGCGGTCGACATCCTCACCGATGAACTACTCCATCAGGAAGGCGTATCCCTGCTGGAAGGTTATGACTGTGTGATTACCGGGGCGCACCCGGAGTATGTCAGCCATGCAGAATGGGATGCCGTTGTTGAATATCAGGCGCAGGGCGGACGCATGATGTATCTGGGTGGCAATGGCTGGTTCTGGTCGGTCGGTCCTCATCCCAGCGCTCAGGGTGCGATCGAATATCGCAAGAACACACTCTGGTCTGAGCGCGTGATGGAGAACGGGTTGCGCGGCGGGGGCTTCTGGGAAAGCGACCGGCGGTTGGAGTCCGTCTTTGGCGTCAACATGTCTGGTATGGTCTTTACTGGGTGTACCGATTTCCACAAGACCGCCGACGCTGAGAACCCGCGCGCCTCGTGGATCTTTGACGGATGTACCGAAGGTGAGAATTTCGGCGCTTATGGTGTCGACAACAACCAGCCCGGCGCTTGCGGGTACGAGTTCGACAAGGCCGATTTTGACCTTGGTACCCCGCGACACGCGCTGGTCATTGGCAGTTCAAACGCGATCCCGGGCCTGATTGAAGAAACCCAGATGGGTACCATGGCGCTGAGCCTTTCGCACAGTCCTGCCCCCGAACGAGAGACCACCACCCGCGCGGATATTGTCTTTTTCGAAGGCCCCAATGGTGGCGCGGTATTCTCGTCCTCATCCATCTCGTGGTGCGGTTCACTGCATGAAAACGACCGCCAGAACGATGTGGCGCGTATCACTGGAAACGTGATCCGGCGCTTCCTTGATCCGGCGCCGTTCCCTGCTTTGGCGGAGGATGGTCTGCACAAGGTCGAGAAGCACCCAGGCGATTGGTACCAGGATCTTCTGAAGACCGAAGGGTAAGCCCGTTTCACGAACGAAAACGCCAGTCACATGAATGTCCAGGAAAGACCGGACCAATGCGGCTGGCGTTTGCGGCGCATGACCTAAACTACCAAGAAGAGAAAGTTAGAACTATGTCCACCAAGCCAAATGATGATGAAAATCGAAAAGGAACAGTTGCGGAAAGCGAGGCAGTTGATTCAACGCGACGCAAACTTTTGGCTGCTGGCGCGGCTGCTGGCGCGGCTTTGCCCTTTGCAGCACAGGCCTCTGAGACAACGGGTCTGATTGATCCTGCGCCATTGTCGACGGGCCCGGCAACCATGCGCATGCCGCAGGGATGGCGCGCGTTTGACCTGGCATTTTACGAGATGTCAGCGAACGACTCGAATTACCTCGAGATCTATGCCTATGCCGGTGCGCAAAGCTATGTTGCCGGTGAAACGGCCAAGTTACATGTTACCACGACAGCTGAGACTTTTGACTATACCGTATGGCGTGATGGCCCTGAACGCGAAGTCGTAGCCGAGATGACAGGGGTTGACGGAGTTTTTACAGAAACCCCGCTTGATGCATACGAAAACGGATGCGGATGGCCGGTTCTGGCCGAGATACCAGTGGATCCATCCTGGCGATCGGGTGTTTACATTATAGAGCTTCGTGCAAAAAGAGGCGACGAAACACGGGTTTGCGAAGCCGGATTCGTGGTGCGTGGCGCCAAGAAATCCAAAATCGTGTTCATGCTGACAACGGGGACCTGGACTGCCTACAACTGCTGGGGTGGTGCCAACAGCTATCTGGGTATCCACGGTGAAGATGGTGTTGGCCCAGGAACGCATTTATCATTGGATCGCCCTTTCGAGCGCGGGTTCTGGGTCGCGCCGGCGAATTATCCCTATCTGTCCACGAAGCCCGAGCAGATGCGATACAAACACGAACGTCACTACACTGGGCAGCCAACAAATGGTTATGCAATCATGATGGGCTATGGATGGGGTGCAAACTCGGCAGGTTGGGCTGTCGACAACAAACCCTTTGCCGTATGGGCCGAAGAGAACGGCTATGAAATGGAATACATCGACCAATACGACCTGGAAAACGTGCCAGGAGTTTTGGATGGGTATGACTGCATGGTCATTGCGGGGCATGACGAATACTGGTCTTGGGGTCAGCGGGATACATTGGATGCGTTTGTGGAACAGGGCGGCAAACTTGCCCGGTTTGGGGCCAACATGCTGTGGCAGATTCGGATGGAACGCGACGGGCGGCAGCAGGCTTGCTACAAGTTTGGAAGCGACAATGATCCCGTGAAAGGCGATCCGGAAAAAGGGCATCTGCTTGCGACGCTTTGGGATCACAAAGACATCGGGCGTCCGATGGCTCAATCTTTCAGTGTAAACGGCATGCAGGGGATTTATGCGACCTACGATGGCGGCTCACCACGTTCAAGCGGCGGCTTCACGGTCTATCGCCCCGACCACTGGGTATTCGAAGATACGGGCCTGATCTATGGCGACACCTTCGGCATGGAAGAAGGGATAGTCGGCTACGAAACTGACGCGGTGGACTATGTGATCGAATACGGGCTTCCGCGTCCAAGCGATGTGAACTTCCCGCTTGAGGGCACTGAAATTTTGGCCGTGACCCCGTCAATGGTTGACCAATATGACAGTGGCGGACCAGGCAGCGCGGTTGTTTCCATGGTTTTGGGCGAAGACTTTTTCGCCACCAAATGGGCAGAAATGGTAGAAGGCAAAACAGACGAGGACACCGTTAAAAAGTACCGCTATGGCTCTGCCCAGATTGTCACTGCCCCTAAGGGAAACGGCGAGATTTTCTGCGCAGGAACGGTCTATTGGTTCCTCGGCCTGAAATGGCGGGATCGTACGACTGAGCAGATCACCCATAATGTCTTAAAACGCTTTACATCTTGATGCGTTTTGCACCGGCCTGCACCCAGTGGGTCGGTGCTCAGGCCAAATAAATGGTAAATCTATGTTCGAGGGTTGAGCGATGAAACAGCGGACTTCAGCGGCCGCCAGCTTCGCAGCCATAGCGGGCCTTGCAACTTCGGTTGCCGCGCTAGATGTCACGCCGCCGACCACGATAAGTGCGCAGGCAGCAGCGGAATTGCAGGCGCTTGATCCGGGGCGCGATCCCACCCTGGACGGGCTGAGCTATGCGGAGGCCTTTCAGGCTTTGTCCGAAGGCACGGCCGATGCCGTTGCTGCAGCACTCCAGCAATTCCCGGCCACGGTCGAGAAGCGCACGATTGATGGGGTGGAACATCTGCTGATCACCCCGGCCAATCTGAACCCCGCGCTGGACGATCACCTGCTGATCCACGTGCATGGCGGCGCGCATGTGTTTTTCTCGCCCGAAACCGCGCAGACCAGCTCGCTAGCAGCGGCGCAGGCGGTTGGCGTTCGTATCCTTTCAGTGCGCTATCCCCTTGCGTGGCAGGCTCCGTTTCCCGCTTCGCGCGACCGTGTAATGGCGGTTTACCAAGAGTTGCTGACTGAATACTCCGCAGATCGGCTGGCGTTTTATGGCGACAGTGCGGGCGGTGGCCTAATCTTGTCGACCCTGCAGCAGATTCAGGCCGAGGGGCTGGACATGCCCGCAGCCGCAGCGCTGTTGTCGCCTTGGACCGACGTTTCCGGGGCCGGGGATAGCTACATGGTGATGTCCGGGCAGGATCCGATCATCGACTATCCGATCAGCCTTGCAGCCGCAGCCAAAGAGTATGCGGGCAATCTGCCTTTGAATGACCCCGGACCTTCCCCGATCTATGGGCCGATCAAAACCGGTCTGCCACCCATCCTTGTGACCACCGGGACCCGCGATCTGTTCCTGAGCGATGCAGCGAGGCTTCAGCGTAGGTTGCTGGACGCGGGGGTGCCAGTTGAATTGATCGTCTATGAGGGCATGTGGCACGTTTTCCAGACCTCAACCGCTTTGCCGGAATCCGGTGTTGCCTGGGCGGATATGGCCGGGTTCCTACACAACGTATGGGCACGTTGACGCCCTCAACCACCTTCTCAAGTATCGAGCTCAACTCATGAAACTATCGATCCTTCTGACGCTTCCCGTGGCCGCGATTTGCGCTCTGGGCATCGGACCCTCAGTTGTCTCTGCCGATGGAAATTGTGACGAACAATGCCAGCTTGCGCGCAAGGCACAAGACCCACTGGCCAGCATTCGGGCCCTTGTGTTGGACAACACCGTTGGTTTTGACAGCGACAGAGACCCGCAAAGTTATGCGACACAGGTTCAACCTGTCTACTCACTGCCAACAGAGGGGCGCTATAACGTCATCCTGCGCGGGATTGTGCCAGTTATAGGGGTCCGCGACGGAGTCGTCCTCCCGCCATTGGGGTCCGAGCCTCGGGGACGGTCCAGTTACACCACAGGTCTCAGCGACAGCATCGTTCAGGCGTTTTTCTCTCCGAAATCGGATCGCGACTTCAAATTCGGCGTTGGCCCGCAAGTCTCTCTCCGCACCAGAACGCGTGACGACTTGGCGGGGCCCGGTTGGGGTGGTGGTATAAGTGCCGTGGTGACCGGCTTTTCCGGGCGATGGAGCTATGCCGCGATTGCCGGTCAGCATTGGGGGCAGGACGACTACAGCGTTGCCACCATCAATCCGGTATTGATGTACAATAGTGATCTGCTGGGCGGCAGCTATTTCGGCTACTCGAATTCACTCACATATGACTGGGAGGCTTCGTCCAGCAATCGTTGGCAGATCCCTCTGGGACTGACAGCTGGTAAGACGTTTCCCCGTGACAACGGATCCGCCATTGATGTCAGCATGGGCTACTACAAAATGGTAGAGCATCCAGAGGGTGGTCTCGAAAGCCAATTCAAATTTGCTGTCACGCTCATATGGCCATAAGCTAGTCATGATAGTTTAGCTGCCGAGCGATCGCCTAAGCGTTTGTTTGGGCAACTCGCCAAACTGCTTTTGATAATACTGCGCGGCCCGCCCGAAATGCTGAAACCCAGCGCCCAATGCTGCGTCGGCGATGCCTGTATGATCGCCGGTCAGCAGTGCCTCGCGAAACATGTGCAGCCGGACCAGCCGCAGGTACCCTTGCGGCCCCATACCGTAAAGTTCTTTGAAGGATCGGTGCAGTGTACGGCGGGGCACGCCGATGGCGTCCGCCAGATTGTCTATGGCGACGCTTTCGTACCAACCCAGACGGGTGGCGAATTCCTCGGCTTTGCTCATGATGCTATATTGGCGAGAGGGGCGGGTTTGTGTCGGGCACACCAGCATTGCCAAGAATCTGGACAT
Source organism: Ruegeria sp. YTSC192 (assembly GCF_059609705.1). Taxonomy (NCBI): domain Bacteria; kingdom Pseudomonadati; phylum Pseudomonadota; class Alphaproteobacteria; order Rhodobacterales; family Roseobacteraceae; genus Ruegeria; species Ruegeria sp. YTSC192. Next base: position 87,840 of record NZ_JBXWMG010000015.1, on the reverse strand, counting down.
CACCTGTGTGCAGGCTGTTTGCTGTTCTGATTGGCAGGGGCTTGACTGCCCATGTCGTCTGGTCAAGGCACCGCACAAGTCAACAAAAGCGCGGCGTTCGGACGGGGCACATTGCCACAAGCCGGGTTCTAGCCCGATCAAACCCGCCGCATGGGCCAGATGCCAGTCAATCTCGATCGTCAGCACAACGGACTGCGCCGGCAGAACCATGTCATGATCAGCATTTCCGAATACAAGCACAAAGTCACCGCTGACCTCGCTTCCCTTCCAGAGCACCGGCTTGGACGCGGTCAAAATGACACCGGCAAAAAAGCCCTTCTTCTTCAACTGCTGCAAGCTGCGCAGCGGCTTTGCCATCGTCTCATAACGAATGGCCAAACCTGGATAGAGCGCTTCGCTGGCGCGATATCCCAGCGATCCGACATCCAGCTGGATCAGCTCAAAGTCCCAATCCGGTGTCGGATCAAAGACGGCTTCAATTTCATTGATTGCATATTGCCACTGAATGTCCAAGGTCGCGTACCAATTTGGGCTTCGTTTGAGTAACTTAGCGTTCCTCGAAACATTATTCTCAATTTGTGTTAATGATCAATTTACATCGTCGTGATCGCGACGATGCCCTGTCAGGTCACGTGCAATATGCCAGGTTTGATGGCGCGCCCGTCTGGCAAGCGGTGATACTTCAGATGGAAATCGTCAGACGAAAGCTGATGATGGCTTCTATTCCATCATCGCTCTGATCCGAGGGCTGCCAAAGCTGGATATCTGGGGTGAATTGCACACTGTTGGTCAGTTGAATGCGCCAGAATAGCTCGGCCCCGTATTCGTCGCGCCTATTGCTGTCGTCGGGGTCGGCCCAAAATGCACCAATGCCGATGGCGTCCGTCTCATATCCGAACACATCGTCGAAAACCAAACCGCCACTGAACAGACGGCGAATGTCGTTTCGATTGCCATCGTTCGTGCCTGCGCGCAGGGCAAGCGTTTTTCCGTCGCCCATTGCCTGTTCCGCGCTGAAAGACCAGCTTTCGCTGTTGGACGGGCCAGAACCGGGCAGATCGATATGCGTATAGGTCAGCCTGTAGTGCCCCCGGCCAAGCGTCGGGAAATCCGGCGTCCAGCCCAGTTCCGCGACGGTCAGCCAATCCCCGTCAAACGCGCCAAAGTCCGGATATTCGCCGTTTGCATTTGCCTGCGACACTACCGCACCGATGTAAAACTGATCGGACGGCGTCACCCAAATTCCGACACCAAGACCGGCATCTCCTTCGGGCAGGACGTGCGCGGGATTGTTGGACAGCGGCTCGGCCATAAAGGACAGGCGGTCATTACCCAGTGTATCGTTTTCATCAACCAGCGCTGGAAGGAACAACTGGCCGACCGTAATGTCCAGCGCGCCATCAAAGAACAGTGACTCCCACGACAGTTGTGACACTGACGTAAACGACCCTTCGACATTGGCATCGCTTGGCCCCAGCAAGTTGCCGCGCGCGGCGTTAAACCGGGCCGTGTTGGTCGAAAGAAAGTCATCCCTGCGGCGATATGCAAAGAAATCAAGCGATCCCTTGTAAGCGCCGGTATCAACCACGCCGTCCCAGCGCAGGAAAACATCGATGGCGTCATTCAGTGTTCGCCCATTTTCACCGCCACGGCTGCTTTGGTGCAGAATCGGTGAATATTGCAGGCCGAAGCTGAGCCCATGTTGATCCTCCCACCGTGCGCGGGTTGTATTCAAGGGGTGCAGCAGTTTTTGTATTGGCCCGATGCCGAAACGGGTTCGAAAGCCCCCCTCTCGGGTGGCGTCAAGAAGCGCGACATTCTGCTCGACATTGCCGAACTGAACCGACGCGCCAATCGCGGTCGAGACCGTACGATCCGGGCCGTTTTGAGCATCTGCCGCGTTTGTCAGGGCCAAGGCTGCCACTGAGAGCAGAGGGCCAAGAAGGTAGTTGCGCATATTCAATACAAACCAGTTTCCGTTGGGGTTCCTGACAAACGGCAGGGTCGGGGAAAATCCGGCAGACCTTACGCGCTACCAACGCGCACAAAAAAGCCGATTTTTGCCAACCCAACACATACCGAGGTCAGTTCCGCACTTATTTCTCTGCGATTGATATATGTGCAACCACGGCGTAACGCGCAGGGTTTCACAAATTTGGCAGAAAATGGCTTTTTCAGATCGAATAGGTTCCGCATTAGCTGATATTGTCTCTCCGTAGCCAATACGACACCTGTAGGACCCGAACCCAATGCCTTCTCAGATACCTCCGTTGTCGCCGGACACAACCCGGATCCTGGAACGTCGCGCGATGGTCTTGGGAATGGCTGGCAACCTGATTATGTGCGGCATGGGCCTTTTTGCAGGGTATCTGTCGCAGTCGCGGGCCATCCAGCTGGACGGTTTGTTTTCCCTGATTGGTTTCGCGGCAGCCTTTTTGGGTCTGCGCGTCGCCCAACGGATCGCGCGCCAGCCCGATAAATTCCGCCCCTACGGCTATGCCGCAGATGAAGCCATCTTTGTCACCTTTCGAGCGCTGACGCTATTCGGATTGGTGCTATTCGCGATGATAAACGCAGTTCTGAGTATCCTCGGATATCTCGGCGGGGAACCGCAACCCGCGCTGAATTTTGAACCCATGCTGCCTTACTTTGTAGCGGTTGGCGCGCTGTGTTTGGCTCTTGCGGGATTTCACGGGTGGTGCTGGGTGCAGACCGGCCGCAGAAGCGGTTTGTTGAAACTCGAAGCGCAAGCCGCAGCATTTGACGGGCTGGTTACTGCGGCCGCTGCAGCGGGCCTGCTGGGTATCGGTTACTTCAGCGACGGATTTTTGGCCCCCATTGCACCGATCGGTGACTCATTGGTTGTTCTGGTTCTGTGCATAACAGTCCTTGCGCAGTATTTCAGGGATTTTCTGGCCGGGCTGGCCGAACTCGCGGGTGTCACGGCACGACCGCAAGACATTGCCAGCGCCAGGCGCGCCATTCGCGACACCCTGCAAAAGGACGGCGGCATCCTGCGTGACCTGACGCTCACCAAAACCGGGCGGTCCTATCTGGCCATCGCATATTACGACCCGGCGCGGCCCGTTCGAGCCGAAGAGATGGATCAATTGACCAAAACCCTGAACGCAGATGTCGCGGCCACCCTAACAGGAGCCGAGTTGTGTCTGGTTGTGACGCAAACAGATCGCGCAGCACAAACGCAGGGGGAAACATGAAACAGCTTGGAAACCAGGCTCGGTTTTTAACACTGCTCTATGCTTTGACCTTTCTGCCTGTGCTGCCGGGCGTTGCTTTTTCAGGTTCGGTGACAATCGAACCGGGGGTTGAACCGTTCGATGCAGCGCAGGAAGAAGAGGCGGTCGGCTTTCGCAACGGATCGCTGGTTGCGGTTCCAATCCCGACCTCGGACCCGACGCTCGGGTCTGGCCTGACCGTCGTCGCTGGTTACTTGTTTACATTGGACGAAGGATCCAAACCTTCGGGGATCGGCGTGGCGGCTTTGCGCACCAGCAACGGAAGCGAAGCCTATGGGCTGGCCGCCAATTTTGCCTTCGACAATAACCGCTGGCAGATCGAGACACTGTTTGCAGATGCCAAAATCAACTACGACCTGTTCACGGCGTTGGGGGAACTGCCGGTTCGACAGAACGGCCGCATCATCCGGGCCGAGCTATCTTATGGTATTACCCCGGATTTTTCGATTGGTTTCGCGACCCGCTATCTGAATACGTCCATCTCTCCCGGTGGGTCAGGAGTTCAGATCCCGCCCCCTTTTGATCAGTTCCTGAATATGAAGATCGTCTCGCCAGCGTTAGTGGCAGAGTGGGACCGGCGTGACGATACGATCTACCCTACACAGGGGTTCAACCTCAAGGCGCAGGCCTCGCACAGCTATACGCTTCAAGGCCTTACCGGAGATTATTCCAAGGGGTTCGTGAACTATAGCCACTATTTCAACCCCATCGCGAATGGGGTCGTTGCCGCGCGCGCTTCGACCTGCGTTGCCAGCGATGACACACCATTCTTTGACCAATGTTCACTGGGTGCAACGGATGCGTTCCGCGGCTTTCCTGTCACGCAGTTTCTGAACCTGCGCTCGGCCTCGTTGCAGGTGGAATACCGGCACCGATTCACTGACCGTTTCGGAGCCGTTGCGTTTGCCGGAGCGGGCCAGTCTGGGGACAGCTTTTCAAACCTGTCTGCAGGCGGCACCCATTCTGCGGCCGGTTTGGGTGCGCGTTATCGGGTGTCCAAGAAATTCCCGGTTGATCTGTCTGTCGACTGGGCACGCAACAATGACAGCGAAGATCAACTCTACATCTATGTCGGGCAGCGGTTCTAAATAGCTCAACTTTTTGATGCGGTTCCGCACCTTTTGGCGGAAACCGTCGCCCCGATGGACCAGAGGCCGGTGATACACTAAAGCATCCGTCACAAAACCTGAATCGCTGGGATTCCCTTGAGACGCGATCCGTGATTCCTTCTGTTTGGGAGGATGGATCATGTCAGCACCATTACCGGATGCGCTACGGGCGCGATTTCAGAAGTTATTAGAGGAAGGGTTAAGCGGGCGCGCGGCGGCGTTGCGTCTGAAACTATCGCCTGCCACCGGGGCGCGTTGGGGGCTTGCGATCCGGCAAACTGGACGGGCGAGGGCCGCACCCCAAGGGCGCCCGCGCGGCAAGGGCAAGCTCGATCCCCATCGGTGTTTTCTCGTCGAACTTATTGAGCACCGCTTACGCAGGACGGCGACATGACCATGCCTGAGTTGGCCAGTGCGCTTGCAGATGCGACCGGCGTTCAAGCGCATCCCGATGCGATTGGCCGATTCCTGCGCAAGTTTGGTTTCACTTACAAAAAAAGACGCTGGTCGCCACCGAGCGACGCCGTGCACGAGTAAAGAAACAACGCGAAGACTGGTTCACCCATCGCCTGCCAGCCATATCAACCCGACCGGAGCAAGTTGTCCTTATTGACGAAACCTCTGTCAAAACCAATTTGACCCGCCAGCGTGGCTGGTCGCAGCGCGGCGAAAGGCTTGTCATGGACACCCCTTTCGGAGCATGTGGCGGTTCTAATTTCAGAGCGTGCTGTCAGCGCATTGGCTGAATAGATCATGATGCGTCCTCAAACCTGATTGCACTTTCGCGGGCCAAAATAAGAAAGAAACCTAGGGCGTTAAATGTCCTTCCGGTGTCACATCCGAGCTCAACACGCAGAGTATTTACTGCACAACAAATATGTTGTACAACAATCTTGTTGTAATTGGGGAGGCTCCATGTGGATCTTTGGTCGAGATGATGACGCTAAAAAAATATGGTCTGAAGTTAGTGATGGAAAGAACCTACTGTTGCTTGCTCCAAGACGTGTTGGCAAAACGCACCTACAGCACCTATTGACCCAACAAGCTCCGGACAACGGATACCGCGCGATATGGTTGGATGTTGAAGGCTTTGGGGCAGAGAAAGACTTCTTAAGCCAATTGTGCTCGGCTATCCAAGAAGAGCTGTCTATTGGTTCACAAGTAATCTCTTCCCTTACCCACAGACTGAACAACGCCCTAAAGGGTAAGTCAGGAAGTGAGAAAGACTGGCGCGGATGGCTCTTGGAGACCGATTGGAAAGATTTTGCAGAACAGCTTCTTGCACAACTCGAAGAGGACGAAAATGAGCACGACTGGCTCATTCTTATCGACGAGCTCCCGATTTTTGTTCAAGAGCTTCAAAGGCAATCTGGCACTGAAGCCGTTGGCGTTTTCCTCTATTGGCTTCGCAGAGCAAGGCAAAAATACAAATCAATTCGCTGGGTTCTTGCGGGCTCTATCGGACTCGACACCGTGGCGCGTCAGTACGGATTCGAAGGAGCCCTCAACGATCTTGTCCCTACGGGACTAGAGCCGTTCCCTGATGAAATTGCAAAGGAATTCTTGTCAGAGATTGCTACTAGAGGCGGGAAATCCTTTTCGGACGAAGCCTTAGAACACGTCATAAAACGTCTGGGTTGGTTGTCGCCATATTATCTGGAGCGCATCGGGAAAACCTCATGCTCAATCACAGCGAGCGAACATGAGATTCAAAAAGCAGACGTCAATGCGTCGATGGATCAATTGCTTGAACTTCCGAATCGTCTTTATTGGGCTAGTTGGCGAGATCACCTAGACAGGAACTTCGAAGAAGATACTCGCCTAGGCCTCTATCGTATGCTCGCCGAAATTAGCAAGAAAAGGACCGGCTGTTCTAGGAGCCACCTTGTGGCAACCTTGTCAGCCTATGGAACGAAGGAAGCTGAAGAGGCTGTTCGAGATGGTCTGGATTGTCTCGAGAATGACGGTTTTGTGAGTAAATCTAGCAATAGCTATCGCTTTCGAATGAACCTACTCAGGGAGTGGTGGCGGCGCTACGTCGTCACGGAGTAAGCATGGGAAAACTTCTTCAACTTGCAATCTACAATCCTTCTGTGATCAACGACGAGGACTTTCTCAAAGGTTTCGTTGCACGTCATCGCGAGGCCGATCATATAATCAATCTAATAAGAGAAAACATCGATCCGGGCCCTTCGTGTCACCAACTTATTCTTGGTCAACGAGGTATGGGCAAAAGTACTATGCTGCGTAGAATTTCACTAGGCATCGAGTCAGACGCAGAACTGAGCGATCAGTTTATTCCGCTGAGTTTTCGGGAGGAACAGTACAATGTCCATAATCTCGAAACCTTTTGGCAAAATTGCGTTGATTCATTGGGTGACTGGTTTGATCGGGCAGGCCTTCAGGAACAGTCGGACGATTTGGATAACTTCATTCTCAGAACCGATGACGGCGACAAAGACTATTACCAGTACTTCGTAGATGCGTTAAAAAAGGAAAGTAAACGCCCGGTCCTCCTCATCGACAATATCGACTTGGTCATTGACGCCCTGCCGGACGCAGAAAGCTGGGCATTTCGCAGAACTCTGCAGGAGCCATCTGGGATTATAGTTGTAGGCGCAGCCGCAGCCTATATGGAAGCTTTCTCAGACCAGCAGCGGCCCTTCTTTGACTTCTTTCAAGTAACTGTTTTGGAGCGACTAAAACCTGCCGAACTGATGAATTGCCTCGGTCGGCTCGCAAGTCTGCGCGGAGATGCCGGACGAGTAGTACTGAAGATAATTGAGAATGAACCAGGGCGCATTCGGGCGTTGTTCGAATTGACCGGAGGCAATCCGAGAACGTTAACTCTCTTGTACGTGCTTCTTGAAGCCAATGACTTGGGCGACGTGTTTTCTGATTTGGAGAGCCTGCTTGATCAGGTCACTGGATTATACAAATCAAGGGTCGAAGATTTGGCTCCTCAAGCCAGGCTTGTCCTGGATGCGTTGGCTTTGAAATGGAATCCGTGCACCGCTGCAGAGGTCGCAGACCTGACAGGCCTCGCTACAAACAAGGTTTCTTCTCAGCTTGACCGTATGAAGAATGACGGGTTGATCGAGAGGGCCAAACGCTCGGACACGAAGAAGGTCGCCTATCAGATCGCGGAGCGGTTCTTCAATATTTGGTATCTAATGAGGCACGCGCCCAGGCGTCAGCGCCTTCGACTAAAGTGGTTAGTGAGTTTCCTCCAGATATTCTATTCTACACAACAACTTACTGACACGGCAGTGTCACTAATAAATGATGCAAGACACGAGCATACAGACTTGCTGTTTGCAGTCGGTGGAGCCATCGGAGACCCAGCCTGGCAGAAGCTAATTGCTATGGAGGCGAACGGCGCATCCGTAGATGAGGTAGAACGTGATGAAGCCAGTATAGAGGTCACGCCGACAACTGCCGTCGAGTGGATGTCTCACGGAAAGATACTAAGCGATCACCTGGGGCGCTACGAGGAAGCGATCGCGGCTCTGAAGAATGCGGGAGAAGATCCTAGTCTTAGTGCCGAAGCGAACTGGAGAATTGGGAATATTTATCAGTTTTCGGTTGCAGATAAAGAACGTGCACGAGCACACTATGAGACCGCAGTTCAACAAGATAAAGATTACTCTTTAGCCAATTACAGTTTGGGTGCGTTGCTTGCGAACTCTAAAGATTGGGAAGCCGCTGAGAAGTTTCTGAAGGCTTCGACGAAAGACGCCAAAACAAACTTCTCTGCTCAAATGGCGTTAGGGGGCTTTTACCAGTACCGTGCCCACAATGAGGGCAAGGCAGAGCTGCACTACAGGAAAGCTCTGAAAGCAAGCAAAGGTAATGTGAATGCGCTTGCCGCTCTTGGCAACATGTTGATCGAAATGCCCGAGAAAGTTGACGAAGGGATCACGCTGCTGAAAAAGGCGCACAAAAATGCGCCAGATTGGGGCTATCCTGTATGGAGACTTGGGCAAGCGACATTCTTTGAAAAGCGCAACTTCGAACATGGCCTCAAGCTCCTACAAGAAGCGACCGAACTCGATCCTGACAACATCATTTTGAAACGCAGTGTCTGCGAAGCGTTGGCTCTTGTGCCTCAGAAGTGGGATGAGGCAAAGTCAGCTCTCGAAGAGCTTGTGGAGACGGATGATCGCCTAATTTCGAGGGCGATGCTTGCAGAGTTTTTGCTTTCTGCGTTTGGCGATGTAGAGGCGGCATACAACGAATTTCAAAAGGTCTTGGCAGGAGTTCCTCAAACTGCGGTCGACCTATGCGCGCGAGCTTTCACAAAGATGTACTACTTCGAGGACACGATCGGTGCGAAGATAGACTATGAAGAAGCACTTGTCGTAAACCGTGAGGAACATCGCTCTGCTCGAGATATTGAAAACGATGAACTTGTTATCAAGTCAAACCTGCTGATAATTTCTTTGGCCAGTGATGTTTTGTCCAATGACCTAGAATATGTCTATGATGATGTCATCGATCAGCACAGTAAGACGGGAAGGAATTTGATCGATGCGATCATGGAGTTGTCGAGGGATAATTTCGGTAAGTCGTTCGCACACTTTAGACAGGCTTTGCAGCTAAATAGCTTTGAGCTTTACGAAATCTACAAAGGCTTTCTTATTTTCTATCTTCGCCTTGTTGAAGGCGCTGGATACGGAGACCGACTTCTCGATGGCCTTTTGGAAAGCGGCCTCGCTGATAGGTATTGGCCTGTGTACTCAGCCCTGGATGCCTATTTCAACGGTGAAGAAAAACTCTTGGATGTAAATCCGGAAGTCAGGGGCGCTGCAAGCATGATTTTCAACTCTCTTCTCGGCATCAAGCGGATGAGAAGTACCAGCCACATCCAATGAACTCGGATGTGGCTGCCTTTTGATCGCGTTCTACCGAAAACCAAGTTTGGGTACTATCTTGTCGCCAAGGTCTGCTTTCACTTTCGACAGGCAAACCGATTTCACCTGCAGCAAACTTCTGCTTTCCTGAACTTGTGTCGACAAATCAGACAGTCGACTATTTCACATTCTCAAGGTCCGCTTTCGCGTTCCCCGCAAATTCTCGCCGCACTGCAGCGAATTCACACTTTCCGCCGTCCCGTCAGGTAACTTCGCACTCACAGCACGAATTTGGCGACCGCAGCGAATGTCCGGAAGGTGGCCCGACCTGCTCAAGTCCCGCTTGAGTTTGTCCGGGGCAGTACACAGCCGTGTCCAAAAACCTCCGCCGCGCGATACCATTGTGATCCAATAGGCACACTTCAATCTTTGTCACCGTGCTTCCGTATTGCTTCCGGCAAGCCGCGCGTCACGAAGCGCGCGCCACACGATTCCGTGTAAATGTTTGCTATTATTTAAAAAAGTGGTGAGCCGTGCAGGATTCGAACCTGCGACCCACTGATTAAAAGTCAGTTGCTCTACCAACTGAGCTAACGGCCCACTCTTTTGTCTGGATCTTCACGATCCGTGGCGCTCTTTAAGGCATTTTCCCAACCGGGTTCAAGACCTTATTTTGCACCTCGTTTCGCCAGAATAATCAGTGTTTCCGGCGACCCGATAGGCGGCCTAATTAGGCAGGTGGTGCTAGGGGGTCAAGCCCTTTTTTCAGGAATCGTCCCCGCAGGGTGGATTCATCGCAGGACCAACGCTATATGCCCGCCATGCAACAAAGACTCGATACCAGTTTGCCCTTCATGAAGATGCACGGGCTGGGCAATGACTTCGTCATTCTCGACGCGCGGGTGCAGGCGACGCCGATCAGCGCTGCATTGGCCAAAGGAATCGGGCACCGCCAATTTGGCGTGGGGTTCGATCAGCTGGCCGTGATCGAAAGCGGAGCGGCCGACGCGCATCTCGTGTTTTACAACGCGGACGGGTCGACCTCAGCCGCTTGTGGGAACGCCACGCGGTGTATCGCCCGTTTCCTGATGGAAGAAAGCGGCAAAACAGACCTGACTCTGACGACCGAACGCGGCACCCTGTTCGCGCAGGATGCAGGCAACGGCCTGACCTCGGTTAATATGGGACAACCCCAGCTGGATTGGCAGGACGTACCGCTGGCCGAAGAGATGGACACGCTGGAACTCCCGATTGAAGGCGCGCCCACGGCAACAGGCATGGGCAACCCCCATTGCACGTTTTTCGTCGATGACGCCGAAGCGATTCCCCTGGCCGAGTTCGGCTCGCGATACGAACACCACCCTCTTTACCCCGAACGCACCAATGTGCAGGTGGCGCAGGTGATCGGACCGGACAACATCCGTATGCGCGTCTGGGAGCGTGGGGTGGGCATCACGCTGGCCTCAGGGTCTTCGTCCTGCGCGACAGCCGTTGCGGCGGTCCGGCGCGGTCTGACGGGGCGCAAGGTGCAGATCGAGCTGGACGGCGGCACAATCTGGATCGACTGGCGTGATGATGGCGTCTGGATGACCGGTCCTACCTGCCACGTGTTCTCGGGCACCCTCACCGCGGAATTCCTGAGGTCACTGGGATGAGCGCCCCCAAATTCACCACTCTGGGCTGTCGCCTGAACGCCTATGAGACTGAGGCGATGAAAGAGCTGTCACAGCAAGCGGGTCTGCAAGATGCGGTGATCGTAAACACCTGCGCTGTGACGGCTGAAGCGGTCCGCAAGGCCCGGCAAGAGATTCGCAAGCTGCGCCGCGAAAACCCCAACGCGCGCCTGATCGTGACCGGATGCGCCGCGCAGACGGAGCCACAGACCTTCGCAAACATGGATGAGGTTGATGCCGTGATCGGCAATACCGAGAAGATGCAGCCCGAGACCTGGAAAGGCATGGCAACTGACTTCATCGGCGAAACCGAAACCGTGCAGGTCGATGACATCATGTCGGTCACCGAAACGGCAGGGCACCTGATTGACGGGTTTGGCACCCGTTCGCGTGCCTATGTACAGGTCCAGAATGGCTGTGATCATCGCTGTACCTTCTGCATCATCCCTTATGGCCGCGGGAACTCACGCAGCGTGCCCGCCGGTGTTGTGGTGGATCAGATCAAACGGCTGGTCGACAAGGGCTATAACGAGGTCGTCCTGACCGGCGTTGACCTGACCTCATGGGGCGCAGACCTGCCCGCACAGCCCAAACTGGGCGACCTGGTCATGCGTATTCTGAAGCTCGTGCCCGACCTGCCGCGCCTGCGCATCAGCTCGATCGATTCGATCGAGGTAGACGAGAACCTGATGCAGGCCATCGCGACCGAGCCGCGCCTGATGCCGCACTTGCACCTGTCCCTGCAGCATGGCGACGACCTGATCCTGAAACGGATGAAACGCCGCCACCTGCGCGATGACGCCATCCGCTTCACCGAAGAGGCACGTAACCTGCGGCCCGATATGACCTTTGGCGCCGACATCATCGCTGGCTTCCCCACGGAAACCGAGGCGCATTTCGAAAACTCCCTCAAGCTGGTCACAGACTGCAACCTGACCTGGTTGCATGTCTTCCCCTACTCCAAACGCGAAGGCACGCCAGCGGCGCGCATCCCACAGCAGGTCAACGGGAAGATCATCAAGGACCGCGCCGCCCGCCTGCGGGCGGCCGGAGAGGCGCAAGTCGCCAAACACCTCTCGGCCCAGATCGGCCGAACTCATCACATCCTGATGGAAAACCCGCATATGGGCCGCACCGAACAATTCACCGAGGTCAGCTTTGTCGCGCCTCATCCCGAAGGCCAGATCGTGACCGCCAAAATCACCGGGCAAACACCGACCCAGCTACAAGCCTGATCCGCTCTTCATCTGGCCAAAAATATCTCGGGGTGAATTGGCCGCAGGCCAAGAGGGGCTGGCCCCTCTACCCCCCGTCAAACGAAAAACCCCCGCAACCAGATAGGCGCGGGGGTTTTTGATTTCAAAAGCTCAAAAGCGTCACTGCTCGCGCAGCTTGCCTTTATGCGGTGCCCACAGGCGCTTGTTCACCAGATACAGCAGCACCGACAGAACGATCAGGAAGATCACCCCGACAAAACCGCCGTTCTTGCGGTCCGTCAGCTTGGGTTCAGCTGCCCACATCAGGAAGGCCGAGACGTCTTCGGACATATGCTCAACGCTGTTCGAGTGACCATCGGCGAACTCGACCTGTTCATCTGAAAGCGGCGGCGCCATCGACAGCCAGCCTCCGGGGAATGCTGTGTTCTCATACAGCGTCGCACCGGCCTCGGTCTTTTCCTTACCAGTGTAGCCGTCCAGCAGAGAAGCGATGTATTCCGCGCCACCCATACCTTTGACCAGCTGGTTGATCCCCAGGCCGTAGGGGCCGTGGAAGCCCGCACGCGCCTTGGCCATCAGGCTCAGGTCAGGTGCGCCAACCCCGTTATTCTCGGGGAAATGGTCGGTCGGGATCGCCGGGCGGAAATCGTCAAGCTCGGGGTCGAAGACCTCGAAATTGTCGGCCGCATAGGTGATGACCTGCTCTTCCGAATACCCCAGCGCTTCGAGATCGCGCAGGGGGACGTATTTCAGGCCGTGACAGGCCGCACAGACCTCGGTGTAGATCTGAAGGCCGCGCTGAAGCTGGTTCTGATCCCAGGTGCCAAACGGCCCTTCGAACGAGAACTGGAAGTCTTCGATGTGCTGCTCGCCGCCACCTGCCGCAAAGGTCGAGGCGGGGGCAAGGGCCAGAGCAAGCGCGGCACCGATTGCAAGTTTCTTGAACATGTTTCCGGTCCCTCTTCTTACTCGGCCGGCGTGGCGTCGGCGTCAGCCTTGCCATAATGCGCGTTGAAGTCGTCTTCGATCGTTGCGGGCGGGGTCAGAGGCTTCTCGATCACACCTAGCAGCGGCAGGATCACGAAGAAATACGCAAACCAGTACGCAGATGCGATCAGCGAGAAGGTCGCATAGGGCTCCTCGGCAGGCATCGCCCCCAGCCACATCAGGGCGAAGAAGTCGATGATCAGCAGGTAGAACCACCATTTGAACATCGGACGGTACTTGCCCGAACGCACGGTCGAGGTGTCCAGCCAGGGCGCCAGCGCCATGGCAATGATCGCTCCGAACATCGCCAGAACACCGAAGAACTTCGCGTCAACGATACCACCGGTGATGAAGCTGGCGAACTGAACAACCCAGACCTCACCGGTGAAGGCACGCAGGATCGCGTAGAACGGCAGGAAGTACCATTCGGGCACGATATGTGCAGGCGTCACAAGCGGGTTGGCCTCGATATAGTTGTCGGGGTGGCCCAGATAGTTCGGCATGTAGCCCACGATGGCCCAGAACACGACCATGATCACCGCCAGGGCGAACAGATCCTTGATCACGAAATACGGCCAGAAGGGCAGCGTGTCTTTCTCGGCCTCGGCCTTTGAGCCGCGACGCACCTCAACACCCGTCGGGTTGTTGTTGCCGGTGGTGTGGAAGGCCCAGATATGCACCACAACCAATGCCGCAATGATGAACGGCAGCAGATAGTGCAGCGAGAAGAAGCGGTTCAGCGTGGCGTTATCCACTGCGGGTCCGCCCAGCAGCCATGTCTGCAGCGCATCACCCACAAACGGGATCGCGCCAAACAGGCCGGTGATCACGGTTGCACCCCAGAAAGACATCTGACCCCAGGGCAGAACGTAGCCCATGAAGGCAGTGCCCATCATCATCAGGTAGATCAGCATACCGATGATCCACGTGATCTCACGCGGGGCTTTATATGAGCCGTAGAACAGGCCACGGAACATGTGAATATAGACCGCAACAAAGAACAGCGACGCGCCGTTCATATGCAGGTAGCGGATGAAGTAGCCGCCATTCACGTTGCGCATGATGTGTTCGACGCTGGCGAAGGCCAGATCGACATGCGGCGTGTAGTGCATGACCAGCATGATGCCGGTGATGATTTGCAGCGCCAGGCAGAAGGCCAGAACGATGCCCCAGATCCACCACCAGTTCAGGTTCTTGGGGGTTGGAATCATCAGGGTGTCGTACAGAAGGCCGACGATGGGCAGGCGGTTGTGCAGCCACTTTTCGCCGTTTGACTTCGGCTCGTAGTGATCGTGGGGAATGCCGGACATAAGTTGGGTCTCCCTTAGCCGAGTTTGATGGTTGAGGCGTCGACCCACTCGACCGGCGGGATCGGCAGGTTTTCGGGCGCGGGGCCTTTACGGATCCGGCCCGCCAGATCGTAGTGCGACCCGTGGCAGGGGCAGAACCAGCCGCCAAAGTCGCCTGCATCACCCAGAGGCACACAGCCCAGATGGGTGCAAACGCCCATCTGAACGATCCACGCACCTTCTGCCTCGCCTTCAGGCGATGGCATGACGCGGTTGGCATCGGTCGCGGGTGCATCTGCGTTGATGTTGAAGTTCCGGGCCAGCGGATCAGGCAGGTCGCCCACCGCTTCTTCGTCCTGTTGCTGCGCTTCGGCGATTTCAGCGCCGGTGCGGTGACGGATGAAGACCGGTTTACCCAGCCACTTGACCGTCAGCTGTGTACCCGGCTCAACCCCGCTTACATCCGTACGGATCGAGGACAGGGCCTGCACATCTGCCGACGGGTTCATCTGATTGATCATGGGCCATACCGCAGCACCGGTCGCTACGACCCCTGCGCCGCCCGCGACGTAGTACAGGAAATCTCTGCGGGTGCCTTCGTGGTCTTCTACGTGGGACACGAGGTTTTCTCCGATTGTCTGGCGCCCGCGCAAACGGGCCAATAGCTGGAACCCGGCACGGATGCCGGGTCTTAGCCGAATTCTCTACCGAGCAGAACGGTATTCGTCCAGCGGTGTTGAATGCGCAATACGCCGCATCTGCGTAATTTATGATCGCGCGGGGCTGTCTTTTTGTTGTTTCTCGCCCACATGTTTCAGAAACCCATCGAATCAGCCGGGTTTGATTCGCGCCCTGTAACCCCCAACTGACGGGGCCAGTGACCGCCGGGCCGACAGAACAAGCGGCTCGCATTGGTGCGCAAATCTACAAAATCCGGCACGCGAAACCGGATTTGTTCAACAACAAATCATACTCCTGAAATAGACGATTTTCCGCAACAAAAACGTGCCCGATTCCTGTTGCACTTACTGCGCGAATGCCTGATGCCCGTTCTTGCGCGAACGCCGATCAGGAGACCCCCATGTCAAAGACCCACTTGGCCGCCGTTCTGTTAACGATTTCTGTGTCGGCCCAAGCCGCCGCAGCCGGAGACCCCGCCAAAGGCGAAAAACTCTACAACCGATGCTCGGCCTGCCACGCGATCATCAAAGATGGCGAAGTTCTGGTCAAAGGCGGCATCACAGGCCCCAACCTTTACGGGGTAGTAGGCCGCATCGCCGGATCCGAGAACGACTATCGCTATGGCAGCGAACGCCTGCCCATCGGCATGTTCACCGACGACATGATCCGCGCCGGTGACGCGGGTCTGGTCTGGACCGAGGAAAACATCGCCGCATACTCCGAGGACCCGATCGGGTTCATCAAAGAGTTCCTGCAGGACGATACCGCCCGCCCGAACATGAGCGTGAAGCTCAAGAAAGGCGCGGACGACATCGCCGCCTATCTGGCGACATTCAGCCAGTAGGGTTTACGTCACCGGACGCGTGGCGACCATGCTCGGACGCGCGTCAAACTCGGCAAACCAGGTTGCGAGGGCATCATTGCCCTTGCGCCAGCCCCGCGCATCATGGCGCAGATCCAGATAGCCCAGCGCACAGCTCACGGCCACCTGCCCCATGTCCAGCGGCCCCGACAGATGCGCCATCCAGCGCTGGTTCAGGACGGCACAGGCGCGCTCGACCTTGACCCACTGCGAATCCACCCATTCGTCCCATTGTTTGTCTTCGGGACGCAGCCGGCTTTCATACGTCATCAGCAGCGCGGCATCCAGAATACCATCCGCCAGCGCCTCAAGCGTCAGAACATCCCAGCGCCGCGCACCTTCGGGGTAAAGCCGCCCCCCAGCGCGGTCATCCAGAAAGGCGCAGATCACGCGACTGTCGAACAGGGTCGGTCCATCGGGGCGCTCCAGCGCCGGAACTTTGGTCAAAGGCGCCTTGCCGATCAAGGGCGCGGCCGGGGCCACTGGCGTACCCGCCACCGTTTCCAACTCAACATCTTCTAGCTGTTCTGTCTCATGCAGCAAAACCATGACTTTACGGACATAAGGCGAGGTAAGACTATGATAGAGTTTCATGCGCGCACTCCTTTGTTCGGGCTGACCTTACAACAGGGTACAGAAAACAAAAGCTGTCATTTCCCCGAGGGCTTCACAGCGCGCATCAGTGCCTGAAGGGCCTGCACTTCCGAGCCGATTCCAAAACTCCCGATCTGCTCCGCCGCCCGCATCCGAACGTCATCGGGTTTGTTCTGGTTCAGCTTCCAGGTTCCCTGAATATCCTCAACCCGCATCCGGCAGGGTAGAATCATCCGCATCATCCGCTCCAGCGCGTCGTCATCCATCTTGCTACTGTGCCAGGGCGGCTTCGGGTGCAGCCGGTCTTCGAAAAACGCCGACTGCCGGTCCAGCAGGTCCCGCATCTTCTCCACCGGGCACAGCTCCAGAACACCGGTTAGGTGAACGGCGACATAGTTCCATGTCGGCACCTGATCGCTCACCTCATACCAATCGGGCGAGACATAGCTATCCGGCCCTGAAACCGCGATCCGCGCGGCCTGCGGCTGCTTCAGAAGCCGGACAATCGGATTCGACCGGACAAGATGCAGCTCAGCGACCAAGCCATCTTCGGACAGCAGAAACGGCACATGGCTGATCAAAGGTGCGGCATCCGCCGACACGGCCAAAACCCCAAAAGAACGATCGCGGGCAAAGGCGATATGTCGGCTGATTTCCTCAGCGCGGAAGGCGGGATTCGGATGCATGAGGCTCCTCCTGCTAAATCTCTTGCAGAAGAGGGCCGATCTATGCAAGGTCCGTCTCGTTCTCAGGGCGGGGTGAAATTCCCCACCGGCGGTATGCGGGCGTTGACCTGTAAGCCCGCGAGCGGCCTCGCCGTGTTTACGAAGGGGTGACAAGCAGATCTGGTGAGAGACCAGAGCCGACGGTTAAAGTCCGGATGAAAGAGAACGTGCCAGATGCGTCGGTGATACGGCGTGTCTGCGCGTGATCGCCTTGGGTGAAGTGTCTGTTTTGCTAAGGAGATCATGATGACACACACCCGCTATGCTTTCGTCAAAGCCAACTGGCATTCCGATATCGTTGACCGCGCCCTTGAGGGGTTTCTGGAACTCATCCCCGCCGATCAGGTTGACGTGTTCGACGTCCCCGGCGCGTTTGAAATGCCCCTGATCGCGCGTGATCTGGCCCAAACCGGCCAATACGCAGCCGTCACCTGCGCCGCCTTTGTGGTTGATGGAGGCATCTACCGTCACGATTTCGTGGCTCAGGCCGTGGTTGATGGCCTGATGCGCGCAAGCCTCGACACCGGCGTTCCGGTCCTGTCGGTCTCGCTCACTCCACACCAATATCAGGAAACCGACCACCACAACGCTATCTACCGCGACCACTTCGTACAAAAAGGGCGCGAGGCCGCCAACGCCGCCCTCAACATCACGAAAACCCGCCAGACGATAAACGCAACCTGATCCTTCTTCTGTTTGAAAATACCTCGGGGGAGGCGCGCTTGCGCGACGGGGGCAGCGCCCCCTCCCCCATTTCAATTGCAAATTCGCTTGAGGCCAAAGGCTCTCCCCGCTAATCACAACCCCGCATAAGGAGCCCGCCCCATGTCGATGAACAGCTTTGGACACCTCTTCCGCGTCACCACCTGGGGCGAAAGCCACGGGCCCGCTTTGGGCGCGACGGTCGACGGCTGCCCTCCGGGCGTGCAGATCGACGAGACGATGATCCAGCACTGGCTGGACAAGCGCAAACCAGGGCAGAACAAGTTCACCACCCAGCGACGCGAACCTGATCAGGTCAAAATCCTGTCCGGCGTATTCGAAGGCCAGACCACCGGCACGCCCGTTCAGCTGATGATCGAGAACACCGACCAGCGCTCAAAAGACTACGGTGATATCATCGAGAAGTTCCGTCCGGGACATGCCGATATCACCTACTGGCAGAAATACGGCATCCGCGACTATCGCGGCGGCGGGCGCAGCTCGGCCCGTGAAACTGCATCCCGCGTCGCGGCCGGGGGTCTGGCGCGCGAAGCGATCAAACAGATCGCGCCCAATGTGCAGATCACCGGCTACATGACCCAGATCGGTCCGCACAAATTCGACCGCGCCAATTTCGACTGGTCGCAGATCGAACAGAACCCCTTCTGGACGCCCGATGCCCAAGCCGCCGAGGACTGGGCCGCCTATCTGGATGACCTGCGCAAGTCCGGCAACTCGGTCGGCGCGATCGTCGAAGTCGTCGCGCGTGGCGTCCCCGCTGGGCTGGGCGCACCGATTTACGCCAAGTTAGACACTGATCTGGCCGCCGCTATGATGTCAATCAACGCCGTCAAAGGCGTCGAGATCGGCGAGGGCATGGCTGCCGCCGAACTGACCGGCGAGGCCAATGCCGATGAGATCTTCATGGGCCAGAACGGCCCTCAGTACAGCTCGAACCATGCGGGCGGCATTCTGGGCGGTATCTCGACCGGGCAGGACATCGTGGTGCGCTTTGCGGTCAAACCGACCTCGTCTATTCTGACCACGCGCAAGACGATCACCAAATCCGGCGAGGAAACCGAAATCATCACCAAAGGCCGCCACGACCCTTGCGTCGGTATCCGCGCTGTGCCGGTGGGCGAGGCGATGATGGCCTGCGTGATCCTTGACCATCTGCTGCTGCACCGAGGCCAGATTGGCGAGAACCGTGGACAAATTGGCTGATCTGCGCAAACGCCTGCGCGGCATCGTCGCGCAGCGCATGCAGACCGATCCCGCCCATGATCTGGCGCATCTGGATCGGGTCTGGCGAAATGCTCAAGCCATTGCAGATAATCAGGCGGACATGGCTGTGTTGCTAGCTGCCAGCTATCTGCATGATCTGATCAACCTGCCAAAGAACGACCCAAACCGCCACTTGGCCTCGCGCCAATCCGCACAGGAATCAGAGCCTATTCTGGAGGAATTGGGCTTTTCTGACGAACAGATCCAAGCCACCCAACACGCGATTGAAGCGCACAGCTTCTCGGCCAACATACCGCCTCGCACATCAGAAGCCCGCATCCTGCGAGATGCCGACCGGCTCGATGCGCTGGGGGCCATCGGTATCGCGCGCACTTTTGTGGTCGCGGGTGCGTTGGGCCGGGATCTTTACGACCCCGAAGATCCCTTTGCCGAGGCGCGCGATCTGGACGACCTGAATTTCTCGATCGACCATTGGAAAGTGAAGCTGCTGAACCTGCCCGACGACATGCTGACCGAGGCTGGCCATGCTCTGGCGCAAGAACGCCGGACGCAGATGCTTGATTTCCTTAAGACCTTCGCGGATGAAATCGGCCGCCCTGTGCCTGCGCCATGGGAAACCCCCTGATTGGTACAATCCCGGCGTTGATCTTTCCGCGTCAAAAGCGCAGGTTCCCGGCCAATGGCACAATCCTTGACATCGCACCGCCCCGTTCTTGCTGTGGGCCTGAAATTGACCGCCTTGATGCTGTTCACTTTGATGTCGGCCTTGGTCAAAGCGTTGTCCGAAGACTTTCCACCGGGTGAGCTGGTCTTTTTCCGGTCGCTCCTGGCGATTCCCGTCATCATTGCCTGGCTGATCTGGCGCGGAGAGCTGTCGCAGGGCTTTGTCGTCAAAAAACCCATGGGCCATTTCTGGCGCGGCGTTCTGGGCACCAGTGCGATGGGCCTGACCTTTACCGGCCTCAGCCTGCTGCCTTTGCCCGAGGTCACCGCAATTGGCTACGCGACCCCGATTTTCACCCTTGTCCTGGCCGCTCTGCTGTTAGGAGAGCGCATTCGCATGATCCGCATCGGTGCGGTGATGCTGGGGCTGGTGGGGGTTCTGATCATGCTCTGGCCCCGGCTTGGCAGCACTGAAATGGAGGTGGCGGCAACGATTGGCGCCCTTTGTGTTCTGGCTGCAACCATCGCGCGGGCCTTTGTGCAAATCCATATCCGGCAATTGGTCAAGGTCGATCACCCCGCCGCCATCGTGTTCTATTTCTCGATCACGGCGACTCTTCTGTCGTCACTGACCGCGTTCTGGGGCTGGACCATGCCAACATTAAATCAGGCTCTGATATTGATGGTTTTAGGCCTGATCGGTGGGGTCGCGCAGATTCTTGTGACCTCGTCCTATCGGTTTGGTCAGGCGTCGATGCTGGCGCCTTATGACTACACAACCATGCTGTTTGCCATCGCGATCAGCTATTTCTGGTTCGACGAGCTACCGACGCTGGCGATCTTGCTGGGTGCGGCGCTGGTGATTGCGGGCAATGTGGTCGTGGTCTGGCGCGAGCATCAGCTGGGGTTGGAACGTGGTAAAGCGCGGTCTCTGACCGACCACAAACCGTGACTTTACCTTTCGCCAACTTCGCTTAGGTTGAGCGCAACAATCAATGAGGGCCCAACATGAGTGACGCGCAAGACCACAAGGAAAAGATGCAAGAGGTGCAGGCCAAGCACCGCAAGAAAGTGTCCGAAGCGGTCGACCCCGACCGTGGTTTGGTGCTGATCAATACCGGCAAGGGCAAAGGTAAATCCTCGGCCGCTTTTGGCGTGGTGATCCGTGCGCTTGGCTGGGGGCAGAAGGTGGCCGTTGTTCAGTTCATCAAAGGCAAATGGAAAACCGGCGAGCGGCGCTTTTTCGAAGAACGAGACCTGGTGACGTGGCACACGATGGGCGAAGGCTTTACCTGGGACACTCAGGACCTCGAACGCGACATCGCCGCCGCTACCGCCGCATTCGACAAGGCCTGCAACCTGATGGCCAGCGGAGACTACGATTTGGTCGTGCTGGACGAGATCAACATCGCACTGCGCTACGAATACCTGTCGGTTGAGCGTGTGATCGAGGGGCTGAACGGCCGCTCTGACAAGACCAGCGTTTTCCTGACCGGCCGCGATGCACCGCAAGAGCTGCGGGATTATGCCGATCTGGTCACTGAGATGACCGAAGAAAAGCACCCTTTCAAGGCCGGAATCAAAGCCCAGCGCGGCGTGGACTATTAACCGCGCGCCCTTTTGCGTGTTTCACTGACAACATTGTCCGAGGGCTGTTGGTTCAGCTCTCGGCATTTTTCTGCGTCGCAGGCCTTGCGATCCAGATAGGCCTCGACATCCGAGGCCAATGCGTCGCAATTGCAGGACGCGCAACACGGGTCGGATAGCAACTCTTCAAATCTGGTACGCATCGGTGTCCTCGGTCGTTCCCGGAACGGTGGCAGGCCATCACGACTGAACTTGCTGAGCCCACAGACCGCCCCGGAACCTGATGCTTGATCGGTTCATCTGGCGTTGATTTTTTCTGACTATTTTTGTCAGTTTTTGCAAGCAAAAACGTCGTATCAAGCCAGAGAGCCTGTTTTTCCCAGAGAAACAGACCCTAAAAAGGAAAAAGCCGCGCAAGATAGCGCGGCTTTGAGCAGCAAGAGATGGGCTGGAATCAGGCCGCCGCGACGTGCTCAGGCGCGCTAAGCGAAATTACCGCGACGACAGCGGCCCCGTTTAGCCAATAGAACAGCGCGTCGATTCCCGAAAAGCCAAGCAGGCTGGGGGCCAGCAGGAAGGTCACGCCAACGACCAGATCCACGGCCAGATGCAGCTTGTAAGGCAGCACCCGCCAGATCCCCAGGTGATGGTCGGTGAGCACCGTCAGGACGAAAGCAGCAACGCCGGTGACAACGGACAGCCACAGCGCCAGCGGATTAGATTGGCCCAGACCAAGCACAAAGGGCAGCACCATCAGCGCGACGGCAACGGGATAGTCGAGATAAGCGTGAATATTGCGAGTGACAAAACGGAGGGACATTTGGATTTCCTTTCCTCAATCAGAGACAGATCAAGAATAGGAACTGCCTCGGGAACGTAGCAGCCCAGATCGTTTATGAAACATTGCAGATCGTTCAGGAATTCTGGCGGATCAGTGCATCTCGCGATAAGCGGCAGGGGACACTCCGACCTGCTTCTTGAACACCCGCGAAAACGCCGCCTCAGACGCATATCCGGCCTCGGCTGCGGCGTCGGCCACGTTCCAGCGCCCCTCGGTCAGACCGTGGCAAGCGATCTGCATCCTCCAGTCCGTCAGATATTGCATCGGGGTGGTGCCCATCTTCTCGGCAAAGAGCTGGGCAAAGGCCGTGCGCGACATCGCTGCCTCACTGGCAAGGCTGGCCACGCTCCACTCTTGCGCGGGGGCTTGGTGGAACGCGGTCAAGGCGCGCGAAATTCGCGGGTCGGCAAATCCGGCCAGGGCGTCATCGTCGGGGCTTTGATGTTCCAGATAGGCCCGGATCGCCTGTGCAAACAGCACTTCGGACAGTTTCAAGGCAATCAGGTCGCCGCCAATCCGCGCGCCGGATACCTCGGAGCCGATCATGCGCAGGGTGGCCTCGATCCACGATCCACCTTCTTCGCCGTAGTTCTGGATCAGAATGTAGGGCGGCAGCCGGTCGATCAGCATATGACCAGTGCCAGTCCGGCCAGCCGGTCCTGTGAAGGAAAAATGCCCGCAGATCAGTTGGGTATCGCGTTCCTCGTCCCCACCGCCATAGACCAGAACGCCGTCACCGGTATAGCCCGCGATGTCGAGGACCTGCTCCAACGGCAGAGCGTCAAATGGCCTGACCTCATTGCACAGCAGCGCGTGTTGCGCGCCATGCGGGATCACGATCAGATCGCCCTGTTTCAGGCGCACAGTCTCACCAGTTGCCGGGATGTGGACCTTCAGCTCTCCGCGCTGGACGAAATGAAACCGGGCCACGTTTTCAAAGCCGGGCACCTGAATCCCGAACGGCGGGGTGAAGGAGGTTCTGAAATAGAACGTACCGCGCAGGGACAGGCGGGTGAGGATATCGCTGAGAAGGTCCAACATAGGACAAAGATACAGCAAGGCGCACCAAGGTCCATGCTGTTGAACGATCTGCAAGATATTCCGCACGATCTGCAACAAAAACCCCCGCCGGAGCGGGGGGGTTCAGGTCTTATCAGGCGCGGACGAGTTTCTCGTAGTCTTCCGCGATTTCACGGGTCAGATCACCCACTTCAAACGTGTAGTCGCCAATCTGCCCGACCGGAGTAACCTCGGCTGCAGTGCCCGTCAGCCAGCATTGTTCGAAATCAGCCATTTCCTCGGGCTTGATGCGGCGTTCATGCACGGTGATGCCTTTGTCTTTCAGCATCTGGATCACGGTCTGACGGGTGATGCCGTTCAGAAAGCAATCCGCGAGCGGAGTGTGGACCTCACCATCCTTGACGAAGAAGACGTTGGCCCCGGTGGCCTCGGCCACATAGCCGCGCCAGTCCATGAACAACGCATCCGAGCAGCCCTTGGCCTCGGCCTTGTGCTTGGAAATGGTGCAAATCATGTAGAGACCCGCCGCTTTGGCATGCACGGGGATAGTTTCCGGGCTGGGGCGTTTCCATTCGGCGATGTCGAGCTTGGCGCCCTGCATCTTGGCGTCACCGTAATAGGCCCCCCACGGCCAGACGGCGACGGCCATCCGCACAGGGTTCTTGGCCGAGGCCACGCCCATATCTTCGCCCGACCCACGCCAGACCAGCGCGCGGACGTAAGCATCCTGCAGACCGCTGGCTTTCAGGGCCTCTTCCTTGGCGGCCTCGATCTGATCCACGTCGTAGGGCATCGGCATATCCAGCGCCTCGGCCGAGGCGATCAGACGTTCGGAATGTTCCCGGCTTTTGAAGATCTTGCCACTATAGGCGCGCTCGCCCTCAAACACGGACGAGGCGTAGTGCATCGCATGTGTCAGGATGTGGACATTGGCCTCACGCCATGGGACCAGCTTGCCGTCCAACCAGATGGTACCATCACGATCATCATACCCCGCCATGCGAAACCTCCTGAACCGGGTTGAATTTGCGAATGTTGCGCTAGTTAGGACCGAAGCGGACACAATCTTGCGCAAAAACTGCGATTCGATACCTGTCTGCCCTTGGAATGTCAATAAGGCTGACTTAAACTGTAGATCGAGTAACACATGAGGCATGATATGTCCGAAATCCGCCCCGCCCCGAAATTTGGGGGTGAAAGCCTGTTATTCCTAACAGATGAGCAGTTGCGGCAGGGGATTGAGGCGATGTTTTTCGCTTATCGGGGGTTCACTGCGGATCCGGATCGCATCCTGTCGGACATGTCTTACGGGCGGGCGCATCACCGGGCGATCCACTTTATCAACCGCGCCCCCGGCACGACGGTCAACAACCTGCTGGCCATTCTGGGGGTGACGAAACAGTCTTTGAACCGGGTGCTGCGGACCCTGATCGATGACGGCCTGGTTGAAAGCCGTGTTGGCACCATCGACAAGCGCGAGCGGCATCTGTTTCTGACCGAAAAAGGCCACGCGCTTGAGGCGACATTGTCCGACGCCCAGCGCGCGCGGATGCGGGCCGCATACAAGGATGCGGGCCCCGAGGCCGTTGCAGGTTTCCGCAAAGTACTTGAAGCGATGATGGATGCTGATATGCGTCATGCCTACAAGAAGTTGCGGGATACGACCTCATGAGCGATATGGATGCCCACCTGCTGATCGTCGACGATGACGAACGCATTCGCGATCTGTTGAAGAAGTTCCTGATGCGGAACGGGTTTCTGGTGACCGCCGCGCGCGACGCGGCGCATGCGCGGCGGGTGCTGTCCGGGCTGGACTTCGACATGATCGTTCTGGATGTGATGATGCCCGGCGAGGATGGTGTAAGCCTGACCAAGGCGCTGCGCGAGACCCACAGCACTCCGATCCTTTTGCTGACGGCGCGTGGCGAGACCGAGCATCGGATTGCCGGGCTTGAGGCCGGGGCCGATGACTATCTGGCCAAACCGTTTGAGCCGAAAGAGCTGTTGCTGCGTATCAACGCCATTCTGCGGCGGATGCCCGAGGCTCCTGCTCAGGACGCTGCGGCGAAAATCCTGACACTTGGCCCGATCCGCTATGACATCGAGCGTGGTGAGATGTGGCAGGGCGAAGACCCCGTGCGCCTGACTGCGACCGAAAGCCAGTTGATGAAAATCTTCTCGGCCAAACCGGGTGAACCGATCAGCCGGGCAAAACTGGTTGAGGATCTGGGACGCGACAAGGGACAGGCGCAGGAACGGGCTGTTGACGTGCAGATCACGCGGTTGCGGCGCAAGATCGAACAGGACCCCAAACAGCCCCGATACCTGCAAACTGTCCGCGGTGCCGGGTATATGCTGGCACCGGATTGACCAAGCCGCTGCGCGGCGATTTTATGCCTTCGGCGAAGATATTTTTAGCCAGATGAAGAGGGGATCCCGATGAAGACGGCCTTGTTGACCCACGCAGATTGTCTGGGCCATGTGACCCCCGATGGTCACCCTGAGCGGGTGGCGCGGCTGGAGCATATTCTGCACGCGCTGGAGGCTTTGGATCTGGACCGCAGGACCGCTCCGATGGCCGCGGATGATGATTTGCTGCGGGTTCACCCCGAGGACTATATCCGCGATATCCGGGCCGCGCGGCCTGAAGAGGGTTATGCGCAGATAGACGGGGATACGTTCATGTCGCCGGGCTCGGTCGATGCCGCGTATCGGGGTGCGGGAGCTGTTGTGCGGGCGGTGGATCTGGTGCTGTCTGGCGAGGTCCCGAATGCGTTCTGCGCCATTCGCCCGCCGGGGCATCACGCAGAAACCGACAAGGCGATGGGGTTTTGCCTTTTTGGCAATGCCGCCTTGGGTGCAAAGCATGCGCTGGACCATCACGGGCTAACCCGTGTCGCGGTGGTGGATTTCGATGTACACCACGGCAATGGCACGCAGGACTTATTATGGAACGAAAAACGCGCGCTTGTGATCACCAGCCAGCAAATGCCCTTATGGCCCGGCTCTGGTCGACCCGATGAAACCGGGGCCTATGACACGGTTCTGAACATCCCCCTGCCCCCTGCAAGCGGTGGGGCCGAGATGCGCACAGCCTATGAGGCACAGGCCTTTCCGCGCTTGAGGGCCTTCAAGCCCGAGCTGATCATTATCTCGGCCGGGTTTGATGCCCATCAAGACGATCCATTGGCCAATCTCAACTGGTCCACGGGCGATTTCGCCTGGATCACCGCCGAGCTGTGCAAGATCGCCGATGAGGTCTGTGGTGGCCGTATCGTCTCGACTCTGGAAGGCGGGTATGATCTGAACGCACTGGCCGAGGCGACACGCGCCCATGTGGAAGAACTGATGAAGGCAGCACGATGACCGACACCCCCGTTGAGCAGATGACGTTTGAACAGGCGATGAAAGAGCTTGAGGCCGTAGTCGGCCAGTTGGAACGCGGTGACGTGGCGCTGGATCAGTCGATTGCGCTCTATGAGCGCGGTGCGGCTTTGAAGAAGCGCTGCGAAGATGAGTTGAAGCGCGCTGAGGAAAAAGTCGCCGCCATCACGCTGGACGCCAGCGGTCAGCCAACCGGGACGACTCCAGTCGAAGGTCAGTAAATGTTTCGCGACACGCTGGCGCAGGATGCCGCGCGGGTTCAGTGCCATTTTGACCTGGTTCTGGGGGAACTTGACGATCTGGATGTGACGCGGGCCATGGCCTACGCCACCGAAGGCGGAAAACGTCTGCGCGGGTTTCTGGTTCTGGAAAGCGCGCGCCTGCATGGCATTGATGCAGCGCAGGCGATCTGGCCTGCGACAGCGATCGAGGCGTTGCACGCCTATTCCCTCGTCCATGATGACCTGCCCTGCATGGATGACGATGACCTGCGACGCGGGCGTCCAACAGTACACGTGAAGTGGGACGACGGCACCGCTGTTCTGGCCGGTGATGCCTTGCAGACCCTGGCGTTCGAGCTTTGCACACGGCCCGAAGTCGGCAAGCCCGAGATTCGCGCCGAACTGGCGATGACTCTGGCCAAGGCAAGTGGGGCGCAGGGCATGGTTCTGGGTCAGGCGCTGGATATCGCGGCCGAAACGGCCTCTGCCCCGTTGTCGCTGGACGAAATCACACGGCTGCAGGCGGGCAAGACCGGGGCGTTGATCGAATGGTCCGCCTGCGCGGGCGCGCGGTTGGCGCAGGCCGATCCAACCCCGTTGCGCCAATATGCCCAAGCCCTTGGGCTTGCTTTTCAAATCGCCGATGACATCTTGGATATCGAGGGTGACGCCGAAAAGGCCGGAAAACGGCTGCAGAAAGACGCAGATGCGGGCAAGGCAACCTTTGTTTCGCTTCTGGGGCTGGATGCAGCCAAGACCCGAGCAACAGAGCTGGTGGGCGAAGCCTGCGCTGCGCTGGATGGGTACGGGGCCAGGGCTGAAACCTTGAAGGATGCTGCCCGCTTCGTTATTGCCCGGGACAGCTAAGCCAGGAACGCGCCAAATGTCTGACCGTCCGAATACGCCACTGCTGGACCTTGTGAACCGCCCTGCGGACCTCAAGCAGTTCTCGGACGCGCAACTGCATCAGGTGGCGCAGGAATTGCGGGCCGAGACGATCTCGGCCGTGTCGGTCACCGGCGGGCATCTGGGCGCAGGCCTTGGTGTGGTTGAGCTGACGACGGCGCTGCATGCGGTCTTCGACACACCGCGCGACAAGATCATCTGGGATGTGGGGCATCAGTGCTATCCGCACAAGATCCTGACCGAGCGCCGGGATCGTATCCGCAGCTTGCGTATGAAAGATGGCCTCAGCGGCTTCACCAAACGCAGCGAAAGCCCCTATGACCCGTTTGGCGCGGCGCATTCCAGCACCTCGATCAGTGCTGCACTGGGCTTTGCCGTCGCACGCGATCTGGGCGGCGTAACGCCCGAGGGGCTGGGCGATGCGATTGCTGTGATCGGCGATGGCTCGATGTCTGCGGGCATGGCGTTTGAGGCGATGAACAACGCGGGCCATTTGAAAAAACGCCTGATTGTCATCCTGAACGACAATGAGATGAGCATCGCGCCACCCGTGGGCGCTCTGTCGACCTACCTGTCGCGCATCTACGCCGAGGAACCGTTTCACGAGCTGAAGGCCGCCGCCAAAGGCGCGGTATCATTGCTGCCCGAGCCGTTCCGCGAAGGAGCCAAACGCGCGAAAGAGATGCTCAAAGGGATGGCCGTTGGCGGGACCTTGTTCGAAGAGTTGGGGTTCTCTTACCTCGGCCCGATTGATGGGCATGACATGGACCAGTTGCTGCCGGTTCTGCGCACCGTCAAGGCACGGGCGACGGGGCCGATCCTGATTCATGTTCTGACCAAAAAGGGCAAAGGCTATGCCCCGGCCGAGCAGGCCCGCGACAAGGGCCACGCGACCGCCAAGTTCGATGTTGTCACGGGGGAACAGAAAAAAGCGCCCTCAAACGCGCCGTCCTATACCTCGGTCTTTGGCAAAACGTTGGTGGAAGAGGCCGCGCGGGATGACAAGATCGTCGCCATCACTGCAGCCATGCCCGATGGCACCGGGCTGAACCTGTTTGCGGAACGCTATCCTTCGCGCTGTTTTGACGTGGCGATTGCGGAACAGCATGGCGTGACCTTCTGCGCCGCGCTGGCTGCGGGCGGGATGAAGCCCTTCTGCGCGATGTATTCGACGTTCCTGCAGCGTGGTTATGATCAGGTTGTGCATGACGTGGCGATCCAGCGCCTGCCGGTGCGCTTTGCCATCGACCGTGCCGGTCTTGTTGGCGCGGATGGGGCCACCCATGCCGGGTCCTTCGACATTGCCTATTTGGCCAATCTGCCGGGCATGGTCGTCATGGCCGCCGCAGATGAGGCCGAATTGATGCATATGGTGGCCACGGCAGCAGCCCACGACGACGGCCCAATTGCGTTCCGCTATCCCCGGGGAGAGGGCGTTGGCGTCGACCTGCCCGAACGGGGCGAAGTTCTGGAAATCGGCAAGGGCCGGTTGATCCAGAAGGGCGCGCGCGTGGCTTTGTTGTCCTTCGGCACCCGTCTGGCCGAGGTTCAGAAAGCAGCCGAGGCCTTGTCGGCGCGTGGCATCACCCCGACCATTGCGGACGCGCGCTTTGCCAAGCCGCTGGACCGCGATCTGATCCTTGATTTGGTTGAAAACCACGAGGCGATGATCACCATCGAAGAAGGTGCCGTGGGTGGTTTCGGCAGCCATGTTGCACAGCTTCTGGCAGACGAAGGCGTGTTTGATCGCGGGTTCAAATACCGCTCGATGGTCTTGCCCGACATATTCATTGATCAGGCCAGCCCGGCAGACATGTATGCGGTGGCGGGCATGAACGCCGAACAGATCGAAGCCAAGGTTCTGGATATTCTGGGCGTTGCGACCATCGGCGAAAAACGCGCCTGATCGCCGCGTTTAACCCAGTTCTTTCAACCCCAACCTGACTGCACGGTTGGGGTTTTGTTTCAGGATATGCGCGCCAAGGCGGCGGGCGAGATCCTTGTGACCCTTGTTGACCGCGCGCAAGAACAGCTCTCGCTGATAGCGTGGGAATTGTCTGCGGGCGCGCAGAAGGGTGTAGAACTCAGCCTCGGTCAAGGTTCCGTTCAACGCCCCCAGAATGATCGGGTGCAAGATACCCATCTGCAGCAGAGACGACCCCAACCGATGCCCCAGCAGCGGCGCGCGCAGATGCGAGACGTTGGCGTTTGTGAACCGCGCCGCGTGACCGGCATCCAGCGGCTCATAGGGATCATAGAGGATCGACACCCGCCGCGCCGCCTGACTGACCTGCGCGGCATCGCCATAAGGGCCGGTAAAGTCCCGATCCCACACGGTTCTATAGCGCGTCTCCCACGGCACGACGGACTTGTCGACCGTACTTTGCGGTGAGATCGCAACCACATCGCAACCCGGTGCTGCCGGAGAAAAGGCGCAGGCCGCATAGCCGCCCATCGAGGCCCCGTAGAACACAACACGCTGAAATTGCTTGAAGAAACCGCTCTGCTTCAATTCATCGAATTGATCATAGACCCAGGGCTCACGATACCAGGTCCAGCCACCAGCGATGGCCGACAGCATCGACCAGTTCTGCTCTTTGATGAAGGAATATCCCCATGGGCGGCGATCCTTGCGGTTGTTCATCGCCACGTCCAGATTGTCGAAACTCACAACCAGAGTGCCCTTGGACCGCGGCATGTACAGCAGCGAGTGCCCATTCTCGCCGGGTCGATACCAGCCGTCCTTGCCCGCCAGATCCGTCGCGATCCGCGCCCAGCTGCTTGCGGCATCGGTGGGTTCGGGCGGTTTGGGCAGAACCTTCACGCGGGTGACCTCGTGCCCGTCCACCTCATGCGTGGCGATCTTTTCATTGGTCCCAAACGCCTTGAGGAAGGGAAACGCGCCCGAGCCTTTGCGGATATCCATGAACAGCCGCGTGTCGGAATGCAGCATCCGGGTCAGGAATTTCTCAAGGAAAGGCACCTTGTAGCGATCGCCAAACCCTTCGAGATTGCACAGCACATCCACCGGCTTCAGCCGATCCTCGGAGGTGATGATTTCGATCCGGTCCGGGTCGACCTCATGATCGGTCAGAAAGGTGACGTAGTCGGAAACCCACGGCTCCTCATCGGATTTGAACTTGCCGCGGCGGTTCACATCGACCAGCTTGACGTCGCAATCGAACTTGTGATGCAGCGCCAGAACAAAGCTGCGCGCCTTGCCTGTCAGATCCGCGACCGAGCGGACCTCGGTCAGGTCGACCTCATCAATCAGCGCGCCGTCAAACACCGTATGCCCACGCCCCTTGATGGGCGCGAGGGCGGGGTTGATGCCCGTCTCGGCCACAAGTTTGGCAAGGTAGCTGCCTTTGGGCGGCAGACCTGCGTGGTTATTTCCCAAGGGTCGCTTGTTTGACGCCCACAGGTGCAGCGCCGTGGTCTCTTCTGTGATCAAGCCTGCGGCCAACGAGACGCGGCGCATGAATTTGAACCGTTCGGGAAAGGTGATCGGATAAAAGGCATTCAGTGGCAGGACATGTGCCTCCAACCCCAACGCATGAACGAAATGGGTGACCATCATTGGCCCCCAGACCCCCCAGGGCTGCTGTGAAATATGCACTGGCTTGCCGCGCTCAGCCGCCTGACGCATGGCATGCTGTTTACCTTTGGGCAGGAAGGGCGCGATGGAATAGCGATCCTCGGTGAAGTCCAGCATCTGGCGCAGCAGCTCACTGTCCGAGGGCATTCCCAGCACCGCGTTGTTGACCCGGTGTGCGCCTGGCAGCTCATACCCAAAGACATAATCACTGTCATAGGTCATGGGGCGGTGGCAGAAGACATCCGTGTCGATCCAGATCATGCCGGGGCATTTGTGGATCATGTGCAGCCGGAACCAATCGGCGAACAGCGCGAAAGAGTTCTTGTGTTCGTATTTGATGAAATCGTCGGTATCTATGATCTCGCGCCCGTCACGACGGATCACGCCATCGGGGACGTTGGGGATATCTTCGTAGGAAAACAGGGTGATCTTCTGACCCTTGTCCACAAAGGATTTCAGGCACAGCTGTTCAAGCCAACTGAGCGGACCACCGATCCATAACGTGCCAACCTCGCGCGTGCGTGCCATCCGCGTATCCTTGTGCCTGCGTGTATTTTGGCACACGCGTCGTTTTCTTGATCCTAAGGTCTTGCGCCGCGCTTGGGTACCGCCAGATTACGCAGCAGGCGCGAATAGGTGGTCGGGCGTGACCTTGCTGCACCCCGCTTCTTGCCGCATAGATAAGACCCAGACGCCAAGGCATGCAAGCGAGCAGACAGTCATGAGCAACGAGACTTATACAGTCGTCTCAACGATGAAAAACGAAGGCCCCTATATCATTGATTGGGTGGCGCATTACAAAACGCTGGGCTTTGACCACATTCTGGTCTGCACGAATGACTGCACCGATCCCACTGTCGAAATCCTTCTGCGCCTGCAAGAGATGGGGCTGGTCACCCAACACAACACGATCATTCGCGGCGGCGGTATTCACCGTTCGGCCCTGCGGCAGGCCTCGCGCCGCTATGACATCGTGATGGATGCCAAATGGGTCTTTGTCTGCGATGTGGATGAGTACTTAAATATCCATATGGGCGATGGCTCAGCCCGCGCGCTGGTCGAAGGGTCTGGTACGGATGCGGATGTGATCTCGGTTCCTTGGCGGGTCTTCGGCCCGGACCATATCGAGCGGTTTGACGACGCGCCCGTGACCCAGCAATTCACCATGGGTGAGCTTGAATGGGACGCGAAGGAACGACCCAATACCGGTAAATTCGTCAAATCCCTCTACACCAACCAGCATAAATTCAAGCGGATGGGCCTGCATGCACCGGTGTCTCTGGATGAGCATGTCTCGGACACCAAGCGTGTTCTGCCCGGCGGCGCGGACTACGTCGTAGATGGCGTCCGCACCGAGAACCCGCCCCTGTTTACCCACGCGCAGGTCAACCACTATGCGTTGCGCTCGATGGAGAGTTTTCTGATCAAACGCGCGCGCGGTCGGGCGAACCACAGCCACCACGTGCTGGGCATGGAATACTGGGACAGGTTCAACCTCAACGACGAGAAAGACACCTCGATCGAGCGCTACGCCCCCCAAAGCAACAAGCTGGCAGGTGAGCTGAAATCGGACCCGGTTTTGGGCGATCTGCATGCGCGGGCGGTCGAATGGCACCGGCGCAAGGCAGCCTCAATGAAGCTGGATCCGGAAATGGATGAGCTGGTAAACGGGCTGAAAGCCGCGCTTTAGGGTCTAAAGCGTTTTGCGTTTTACCTGAAGCAAGATCATCGAAATGCGCGTTCGACCGCAGGGAGAGGCAGCGTATTTCGATTCAAATCAAACGCAAAGCGATCTAGTGCTGGGTTTCCCCGTCATGATCGACGGTAAAGAACCAATCCTTGTCGGGGTCACGCTTTAGCACGTCATCGGGAATGGATGAGGGGCCTTTAAGGAACACATTCGCCCCGAAATGCCGGTGCAGGCGCGCAAGCTTTTCCAGGCGCGCGCCAGTCAGTTCGGCGTAGAAAGCGGCGTAGTTCGGCGTGGCTTTCAACTCCGCGATCTTGGCGCGGTGGCGATCTACGGAATGGGCATGCGCGGCGGCGATCTGAGGATCGCTGAGCAGACGGTCCAGCTCGGCCCGCATTGCAGGCACCATACGCGCGATGGAATGATCCTCGGCGTAGTTGTTGTTCATGCGGAACCAGTAGGCAAGGCCCTGATCCCGCTCAACATGGTTCACCCGCCCCCGGTCGCGCTTGACCAGAAAGCTTTCAGCCGAGCGGACGGCGTAGTGATTCAGCTGCACCAGATCATAGCCATAGGTGTTGATCGTGGATCGCCAGCCATTGCGAAACATCGAGCGCGGCATCGGCGCGCCAGACCCGTTGACCCAGTTGATCTCCTCCCACAATTGCGGATTGAGGCCCTTGGGGCGATGCACGCCCAGCTTTCGAAACAGGCCGATATTGCGGAACAGTGTCTTGAACCCCCAGGCCTGATGCGGCTTGCGGGCATATTCCGGGGCGCAGCGCTGGAACTGTTCGATTATGGGCTTGTCCTCGAACCCGTGCAGATCGCCATTGCCGAACAACCGCCAGGTCATCGCGATCATGTTGGCGTCAGGCACAGCGGCAAACAGCGCGTCCAGAGTGCCGTCGCCGCATTTGATGTTCACATATTCATCCACATCAATGCAGGCGACCCACGTGGCATCCCTGACGATCTGCTCATCATCGGCGGAATGCAGGGCCGCGTGCTGCGGGCGCATGTCCATCTGCCGGAACGGGTTGTCGCGATGTTGAACCAGGCCCTTGCTTTGCAGCATCTGCAGCATCGTATCGGTGCCGTCGGTGCAGTCATTGGTGTATATCAGGAAATCATCGAACCCGATGGCCCGGTGATAGGCGAGCCATTCCAGAATGAACGGACCTTCGTTCTTCATCGTGGTCACGATGGCACACCGCCCGCGCCCTGTTTTCTTTGAGGTGACCTCCAACTCGGGCATCCGCACGGGCTTGTGCCCCCAGGTCGTGGCGGACAAATGCAACAGCGGCTCATGCTCGATCAGAGAGGTCTTGGGCACGATCTTCGAGATCGAGCGTGTCGGGTGCCGCAACAGCATGTGACGGTAAAACCCCTTGGTTCGGCTCGAATCCGGGCGGGCATTTCCGACCCGCACCAGCCGCCAAACCGCGTCCGGGGTGGATTTGGCCGGTGCGATACACCACCGCTGCCGGCCGCCCGTTGCATCAAACTGCACACAGATATGATCGCCGAAATGTGCCTTTTGCCCCGCACGTACGCGCCACGGATAGCAATGCCGCCCAAACAGCGCAATCAGTCCGCCCTCGGCCGCGACGGCTGCGTCGAAGACGGATACATCCGTTTCGAGCATCAGGTCATGCACGTCGATGTTTGCCACGGCGCGTGCCTGCGCCAGAAACCGTGTACGCAGGATTTCATAAACCGAAAACGCGCCCAGCGGGCTATCCCATGGGCTGGGGGGCGGGACCTCCATCCGGTCCTTGCCCGGAGACTCGCTGACGCAAAACGGGTGCGCCTCGGGCGGCAGGTCGGGTTTGCCCAGCGGCACCGGGCTTTGGACCAGAACCACCTGACAGACCACAGCATGGCTTTCCAGACCTTCGCGAAGGGCGGCGGCAAACCCATCCTCGCCACCGGGAGGGGCTCGGTCGAGGATCACCGCAGCCTCAAGCCCCTGGGTTTCGATATGATAGGCAAGCCACTCCAACACGATCTCGGCGCTTTCGCCATTGCGTTGGGCGATGAAGGCGTTCTGCCCCTCAAACAGCGCGCATTCCGAGGGCGCGCAGGTCTCAAAAGACTCACCGCAGATCGTGAACCGGGGCCGAGCGTCGTGAGGCAGACGATATCGCAGGATGCGCGCGTCGCCTACAGCGCCGACCTCCTCAAGCACGCTGCCCTCAGGGGGGATGACATCTTCGGGCACAATCAAGCGGTCAAAGAACAACGTGACGACCTGCGCGCCGCCATCCTGATGCGCAACCGCATCGAGCAGGATCGCGACACCCAGATCCTGACCTGCAAGCTGCCGTTCGATCAGCCCCATCACTCAGCCGCCTTCGACAAAAGCGAGACCTGCCGGGCGACAAACGCAGCCCCCTCTTGCGCCGAGGGCGGGATGCTGTTGACCAGCCCCAGGCGGAACTCCAGCCGCACGGCCTCGATATCTTGCTGCAAGGACGCATAGGCGGCGCGGTGCCAGTTCAGGCAGGCCTCATGCGCGGCAGCCACGCCAGGCAGGCGCATCAGGTCCTGACAAACAGCGCGGGTCGCACTCATCATCGTCGAAATGCTTGTCTCTTCGACCGTGTTCCAGTTGCGCTCGGCCCAATAGGTCATCCCGATCTCGCGGTCCATGTGGTTCGGCAAACCCCGCATGCGTTTGATCATGAACTCTTCGCGCGAGCGCAGGGCATAGTGGTTCAACCAGACCTGCCGCGCGCCCATAGGCAAACCATAGAGCGAAATCGCACCGTCATTCTCCGCAAAGCCCGGAGGCAATTTCGCCCCATCGGGCCCAATCCAACGCGCGGGTTTTGACGGTTTGCTGCGGGGCCGATGCACCCCCAGCTTCTGAAACGCCGCCGGACGGTGGAGCGTCTTGAACAGGTGGCCGAGGGGGAAATGCAGGTCCTCGGGCGCGGCTTGCGTGAACCTCTCGGGCGTCAAACCGTTGTCACGCTGCACCTGACCACCCGCGCCAAAGAACCGCCACGGAAGGGCAAGGGCATCAAAAGACCCCGACGCTGCCTCGAACCGGGTCAGGAGATCAGGCAGGGAAGCATCCCGCAGACACAAGAATTCATCACAATCGAAAAACAACGCCCAGTCGGCCGAAGCGTAAGCCGGGTGATCCGAGGCGTGTTTCAACGCCTGCCACTGCACCGCCTTGTTGCCTTTGGGGGTGAAGGGAAGATGCTCGATCCGCGCATCCTGGGTTAGCGCCTGCAACAACGCATCCGACCCATCCGAGCAATTGTGGCTCAGCACCAGAAACCGATCGACGCCTGCCGCAAGGTGATGGGCCAGCCATTCCACCAGAAACGGCCCGTCATCCTTCTGACATGTGATGCCCAATAGGGTCATGCATGACCTCTGACTGCTCTTGGTCTTTTCATCCACTTATAAGGGGATCGGAACAGGAAAGCCACGCGGTTGATCAGGGAGCGGTTCCCTCAAGGACCGCCAAAAAACAACGCCCCGCGTCTGGAGGAACGCGGGGCGGGTGTTGCGGCAATCCGGGAGGAGGAGATCGCCGCAGGAACTTAAGGCGTGTTAGTTCACGGCCTTGGCATCAACCACATCTTTTTCGATGGCCTTGCCCGAGGAAATCTGGATCCGGCGCGGCTTCAGCGCTTCGGGCACTTCGCGCTTGAGATCAATGTTCAGCATGCCGTTCTCATGGCTGGCACCTGTCACGCGAACATGGTCGGCCAGGGCAAAGCGGCGCTCAAACGCACGGGTGGCGATACCGCGGTGCAGATAGCTGCGGTCCTTATCCTCAGCGGCTTTCTTGCCTGCCACGATCAGTGCGTTTTCCTTCACTTCAACGGACAGGTCTTCTTCGGAAAAACCGGCGACAGCGACGGAAATCCGATAGGTGTCGGCGTCGGTTTTTTCGATGTTGTATGGGGGATAGCTGGGCTGTGCCACGTCGTTGGTCAGAACGCGGTCCATCATGTCGGCGATCTGGTCGAAACCAATGGTGGCGCGGTGCAGCGGTGCAAAATCAAATGTACGCATGGGTCGTTATCCTCATCCTCGAGCGATTTACGATATTCAGCCCTCCGATCCGGACGGGCCTTGGGTGATACCGGACCCCGTTGTGGCGATCCGATACAAATCACATGGGTAACGATTTGGATAAGTTCAACCCCCGCCCGAGCTGATGAATTTCGCACCTGACCCGGACTTGCCCGAACCCACCTGCAATCTGCGGATCTTGGCTTTGGGTTGGGGTGCATCCCGCCGCATGATCGCCTTGAGTTCGGAGACGACCGGAGACAGTTCCATCCCAAAGCCGATCTTGCGCCCCCCACTCTCGCCAATAGCGGAGACAACCGACAAAATCTGCCAGCGCGACCCGTTTTTGGTCAGAACAGCCGACCCCGATGAGCCAAAGGTGACGTCGCAATCAAAGGTGATCAGCCCGTCTCGCCGATCCAGGATTCGACAGGATTTTTCGCGCGTTATGGCCTCGGACCGGCCGCGCCCGTACGAGGCAACGCTGAGTTCCGAGCCGATGACGGGCCCCTGATACAGAACAAAAGGATCGGCAATCGAATAAGGGATCGGCTCATCCAGTCGCATCAGCGCCACATCTTCGCGCACACCTTGAGACGACAAAGGATCATTGGCCCCATAGCTTGGAAGCGTGGCAATCTGGACCACCTTGCGCTCGGCCAGGGCGACGCCATTGCTCAGCCCAGCGCGGAATGTCACCTCGCCCGGCTCATAGGCCAGTCCGGTGCGTTTGTCCAAGGCACAATGGGCGGCTGTCAGCACCATGTCCTGCGCAATCAGCGTTCCTGTGCAAAAGGACCGCTTGCCGACATCCAGGCGGCCGATCGCCTCCCACCCGTAGAGGTCATCGCGATCCGTCAGCGTGCGTTTGTTGCTTTGGGCCTGCGCCGCCGTGGTCACCAAAGAGGCGCACAAGATGAGAAGTGCGAAGACGCGTTTCATGGCCGGATAAACCTTGCTCCGACATTCTTGCCAGACCCGGTGCTGCCCGAAGACAGGCCAAACCCATTTCCATTGGACAGTTCCGCCTGCAGCAGTTGTAACGATCCATCCAGCGCGGTACCCAGCGAAACGTTTTCCCCGTTAAGCTCGGCTTTGGCCGACACCACAGACACGATACGCGGACGCTCACCACTCAGAGAGAAAATCGGCGCGCCAGAGGCCCCGAAATCAACGTCGCAGGACATCACCAGAACACCCCGATGCCCGGCCATGACCGAACAAACCTGCTGCAGCGACGGGGCCTCGGCCCGGTCATGTGCGTAGGACACGACACCCACTTGCTCGCCTTGGTCTGGGCGCGCGCCGGTTTCAAAAGGAATAACGGTGGTATTTCGGACCGGCTGCCATAACTCGATCAACGCCAGATCATAGCGGACACGATCGCTGGTGGCCCTGCCATTATAGACATATTTCGGATGAATCACCGCCTGCCGCGCCGGACGATAAGCCGAGGCGCTCCCACGTCGCCAACCCGCCAGAAACTCGATCCGAGACGGGTCGATTCGCTTTTTGGTGTGTTTTTCGAACAGGCAATGCGCGGCGGTCAGCACCAGAGTGGGTGAGATCAACGCGCCGGTACAAAACCCGGTGCCGTCAATATCCAGCCGCCCCACGGCCATCCATTGCCGCCCGGAATCAGACGTCTCAAGGCTTTTCAGCCCGGTATCCTGCGCCGAGGCAGCCATTGGCAGCACACTCAGCACGATGGCCCTGATCCAGTTGCGCACGCGGTTCTCCGGCTATCCGTTCCGGTCAACTGTTCTATGGGCTGCGTTGGGCGAAAATAGGGCAGGTCGACTTGGCGGAAATTTCCTGTTCAACTGATGCCAAGGCGCATCATCGCTGCCTAGCGCAAAATAGGCACCTCGGAAGTCGCCCTACCCGCCTGCAAACCACGAGGTTTCGGACCTCCGGTGGCCCAATCCAGCAGCTCGACCGTGTGGACGATCGGCAGCTCGGTTCCCGATCCGATCTGCATCATGCAGCCGATATTTCCCGCCGCAATCAGATCGGGCTTTTTCGCCTCAAGCGTTCGCACCTTGCGCTGCTTCAGCTGGCCCGAAATCTCGGGCTGCATCAAGTTATACGTGCCCGCACTGCCGCAACACAGGTGGCTGTCAGCAGGTTCGACCACCGTAAATCCGGCGCGTTTCAGCAGATCCTTCGGGTAGATCTTTATCTGTTGCCCATGTTGCAGCGAACAGGCCGCGTGATAAGCCACAGTCAGCCCTTGATCCGATTGCTCGGGCAGGTCCAATTGCATCAGGACCTCGCTGATATCCATCGCAAGGGCCGACACCCGCGCCGCGTCCTGCGCCAGAGGGTCATTTCGGAACATGTGCCCGTAGTCCTTGACCGTCGTCCCACAGCCCGAGGTGTTGATGACGATGGCGTCCAGCCCATCCCCATCCATCTCACGCACCCAAGCACGAATATTGCGCGCCGCCGCCGCGTGGCTCTGCTTGCTTTTGCCCATGTGATGGGTCAGCGCACCACAGCATCCGGCCCCTTCGGCCACCACCACCTCACACCCCAACCGGGTCAGCAGGCGGATCGTGGCGTCGTTGATATCGGTATTCAAAGCCTTTTGCGCGCAGCCCGTCATCAAGGCCACACGCTTTTTGCGCGGCGTTTTGGGCGCAAAGCTCTGCGGGTCGTCGTTGCGACTGACCGGAGGGATGTGTTTCGGCGCCATGTCCAGCATCGCCCGCAACCGGGCATCCGGCATCAGAAATCGGAACGGGCGCCCCAGCTTGGCCCCGATCAAGGCCCAGCGAAATCGCATCGGATAAGGCAATATCTGCGCCAGAACCCAGCGCAGCACACGATCAGACAATGGGCGCTTGTAGTTGTTTTCAATATACTCGCGCGCGTGATCAACCAGATGCATGTAATGCACGCCTGACGGGCAGGTCGTCATGCAGGCCAGACAGGACAGGCACCGGTCGATATGTTTGACCGTCTTCTCGTCCGGTACACGCTCATTCTCAAGCATATCCTTGATCAGGTAGATACGGCCGCGCGGGCTGTCCAATTCATCACCCAGCACCTGATAGGTGGGGCATGTGGCGGTGCAAAACCCGCAATGAACACAACTGCGCAGGATCTCGTTCGCGCGCTGAATGCCTGGGTCCTGCAGCTGTTCTTCGGTAAAAGTCGTCTGCATCGGCCTACCCCATCAATCCCGGATTAAACAGGGCTTTTGGGTCGAACCGCTGCCGCAAACCGTGGCTGAGGGCCGCAACCGGCGCGGGTTCCGGCTGAAACCGGCCCAGCGCGTGAACGGTCTCGGGTTTCGCCCGCACGATTGAGGCATGGCCCTGAAAACCACCAAGCCGCGCGCGAACATCGGTACCCTCATCCACCAACGCCCAGATGAGACCGCCGCCCCAATCAAGCAGGAGTTTATTGGCCTCAAGCCGCGCAGTGATTTCCGGCACATCGCTGGGCTTGACCGAGATACGCCAGACATCGCCCTCTTTCCCCGCGAAGGGGGTCACGTCCCGGATGGCGCGCCACGTGGCATCTGAATCCTCAACAACGGCTACCTCGCCGAACCCCGACAGCACGTCCTGCAAACGCTCGACACGATACGCAACCGAATCCTCAAAGCCTTCAAGCCGCAGCAATGCCTGACCAGTTTCGGGGGCAAAGGCAGCCCCGCTCACCTCATAAGGCGACCTTAATGCGGCAGACAGAACCTCAACCGCGCCCGTGGCATGGGCAACCGGCACGCCCAGGGTCACGACCGCTTCGTGTTTCGGCAACACTTTCAACGACACTTCGGTCAGCACCCCCAGCGTCCCCCAGGAGCCCGCCATCAGCTTGACCAGATCATAGCCGGTGACATTCTTCATCACCCGCCCACCATTCTTGACGACCTGCCCTTGTCCGTCGACATAGCGCACGCCCAGCAGAAAATCCCGACACGCCCCGGCTTGCACTCGCCGCGGCCCCGAAATATTGGCGGCAACAACCCCGCCAATCGTCGGCTCACCCGAGGTGCCCAGCAGCGCGCGATAGTCCGCAGGTTCGAACGCCAGTTGCTGACCTTCGGCCTCCAACGCGGCGTCAATCTCAGCCACAGGGGTTCCCGCCTGCGCCACCAAAGTCAGCGCGCCGGGTTCATAAAGCGATATCCCACGCAACCCATCCACATTCAAAACCGCCCCCGGGCCATCCACCCCGCGCGTCCCGCCACCTGCAATTCGCACCGGCCCCTGCAACCCGGCCACGATCTCAGCCAGTTCCGTTTCTGTCTCAGGTCTCATGACACTTCTTCTGTTCCAAAATACCTCGGGGGGATGGGGGCAGAGCCCCCTATTCCGCAGCCATCCGCCGCGCCTGAGACACGTCCAACGGAAACACCTTGGCCGGGTTCAGCAGCCACTGCGGGTCGAACACATCCTTCACCGCCATCTGCGCCTCAAGATCGGCCGCGCTATATTGATGCGACATCAGATCTCGCTTTTCGATGCCCACCCCGTGCTCTCCGGTCAGGCAGCCGCCCACATCCACGCAGAGCTTCAGGATATCGGCACCAAATGCCTCGCATTTCTCTAGATCGCCCGGCTTGTTGGCATCAAACAGGATCAGCGGGTGCATATTGCCGTCGCCCGCGTGGAAAACGTTGCCGACGGGCAGACCGTAATCCT
Organism: Ruegeria sp. YTSC192; assembly: GCF_059609705.1. Lineage (NCBI taxonomy): Bacteria > Pseudomonadati > Pseudomonadota > Alphaproteobacteria > Rhodobacterales > Roseobacteraceae > Ruegeria > Ruegeria sp. YTSC192. The sequence continues at coordinate 46,037 of NZ_JBXWMG010000015.1, read as the reverse complement.
CGCTCAACTCTCCGATCCGGCGCAGAACCTGTGGCAGCGCCGAGACAGGGATCGTGCCGTCCAAGCACATGTAATCGTTCATCTGCCCCATCGCGCCAAAGGCCGATTTTCGACCCAACCAGATCCTGGCACTTTCTTCAGCCGACTGGCTTTCGCGCAGCTCCACCGGATTGTGGCGCTTGGCGATTTCGACGATCTTCGACAGCTGATGGTCGATCTCGGCATCCGAGCCTTCAACCTCGACAATCAGCAGCGCGTGGCAATCGGGGTACCCGGCATGGGCGAAGTTCTCACACGCCTTGATACAAAGCGTATCCATGAACTCGATCGCAACCGGCAGGATGCCAGACTTGATGATGTCCGAGACGCATTGACCGGCCACCTCATTGTCATCGAACCCCATCAAAACAGGCCGCGCGCCTTCGGGCTTGCGCAGGATGCGCAGCGTCGCCTCGGTCACGACGCCAAGCTGCCCTTCCGAGCCGCAGATAACCCCCAACAGGTCCAGACCGCCGGAGTCCAGATGTGCGCCGCCGATCTCGACCACGCTGCCATCCATCATCACCATGGTCACACCCAACAGGTTGTTGGTGGTTACCCCGTATTTCAGACAATGCGCCCCGCCCGAGTTCATCGCGATGTTCCCCGCAATTGCGCAAGCCAACTGGGAGGATGGGTCGGGGGCGTAGAAGAAATCCTCCTCCTCCACCGCGCCGGTCACGCTGAGATTGGTGCGGCCGGTCTGAACGCGGATGAAGCGGTTGTCATAGTCCGTCTCCAGCACATCATTCATGCGTGCCACACCAAGGATCACACAATCCGCCGTTGGCAGCGCCCCGCCGGCCAACGAAGTCCCCGAGCCGCGCGGGACCACCGGCACGCTCGCTTCATGGCAAATGCGCAAGACGTCCGAGACCTCCTGCGTGGTTGAAGGCAGCACCGCCAGCATGGGCGGGCAACGATACGCGGTCAGCGCGTCACACTCATAGGCCCGCGTTTCCGACGGGTCGTGAATCACCGCGTCCTCGGGCAAAACCCGCAGCAATCGCGCCAGAACGGCCTGCTTTCGGGCAAGCACGTCAGGATTTGGCTGGGGCATTTCCATGGCTGATCCTCCAATTTGGTAAAATAATATTACCAATTTCTCCGTCTGGCAAGTTTTATGATCTGACCCTACTGTCGCGCCATGACCTGGATTGATCGCGCGCTTATGTTTTCGACGCTGGACTATGCTGCCGTTTTTCTTTTGATGGCAGCCTGGCAATGGATCGGCTGGAAGATCGAACACCCATCGCCGGGCAAACTGTCCGTTGCGATGATGATGGACGACTTCCGCCGCGGTTGGATGCACGAGATGGTCACCCGCCAGCCCCGTATGTTCGACGCGCAGGTTGTTGCGGCGATGCGGCAGGGCAGCACCTTCTTCGCCTCAACCACGATGATCGCCATTGGCGGGGGGCTGGCCTTGCTGGGCAATACCGAGCAACTGGCAGGCGTTGCCAGCGATCTGGCCATCGGCAGCGCCCCTGCATTGGTGTGGGAGATCAAGATCCTCGTCGTGATCCTGTTTCTGGCAAACGCGTTTCTAAAGTACGTCTGGGCGCACCGCTTGTTCGGCTACTGCGCCGTTCTGATGGCGGCCGTGCCGAATGATCCCGATGACCCGCAAGCCTATCCGCGCGCCGCGCAAGCCGCCGAGATCTGCGTGACTGCCGCCCGCAGCTTCAACCGCGCGCTCAGGGCCACCTATTTCGCGCTTGCCTCGCTCGCGTGGTTTCTTGGCCCCCTCGCGTTGATCATAGGCACCCTGATCACCTTCGGCGTCCTCTACCGGCGTGAGTTCGCCTCACATTCCCGCTCGGTGCTTCTGACCTTGCCCCCTGACACCAAGACGTGATCCCTATTTCGCAACCAATTCCTTAGGATCCGACCATGCGCTACCTGATTCTGACCGCTTTCCTTGCCACGCCCGTCTTGGCCGATCCGCCCACAATAGAAAAGGTCTCGGCCCGCCAGAGCGGCGACACGTGGCGCTTTGACGTGACGATCCGGCATCCGGATACCGGGTGGGATGACTACGCCGACGGCTGGCGTGTTCTGGACATAGACGGGGCCGAACTTGGCATGCGCGTGTTGCATCACCCGCATGTGGACGAACAGCCCTTCACCCGCTCGCTGAGCGGCGTTTCGATTCCCGAAGGTACCACGCAGGTGCAGATTCAGGCCCGCGACAATGTCGGGGGTTGGAGCGAAGACACCACGATCATCAACCTGAACTGAGGTTCACAGCGTTTCGGGTTAAACCTGCGACCCTTTAGAACACCCCGAGGCCCAGCCCAGCTGCCATAGCTGCGCCGGTCTCGCGGCATTGATCCAGCTGGTCTTCGGGGATTGTTTTCTCGGCCAATATCGCCTCAGGCGATTGAGCATGGGTGCAGATGATCAAGGGCGGCTGCACTTCTTTCAACCGCCAGCCGGTGGCGATGCGGGCGGTTTGTCGCGCCGCATTCTCTCCGTCAGACCCAGCACACACCATCTGAGCATAAGGACGACCTTCGATCCGGCCCAAAACGGGATAGTAGCTGCGATCGAAGAACTCTTTCATCAGACCCGAAATCGCGGCGAGGTTTTCTGGGGCGCAGAAAATGTAACCATCAGCGGCCAGCAGGTCTTCTGGTCCGGCCTGATCTGCGCTTTTCAGGACGATATCTGCCTCATCCCTACCCGCCTCAGCAGCCGCTTCGGCCATTTGCCGGGCACCGCCGGTGCGCGAATGATAGACAATCAGAAGCTGCGCCATGTCAGACCCGTTTCAAACCCTGTGATAGGGGCCGCCCGACAGGATGGTTGCAGCCCGATACAGTTGCTCGGCCAGCATCGCACGGACCAGCATGTGGGGCCAGACCATGGACCCGAATGAGATGGAAAAATCCGCCTCGGCGCGCAGTGACGGGTCAATTCCGTCAGCTCCGCCGATGATCAGCGCCAGATCCTGCCGCCCGGCGTCGCGCCAATTCCCCAGCTTTTGGGCAAAATCCGGTGAGGACATCAGCCGTCCGCGCTCATCCAGCGTGCAGATCACTGCGCCTTTGGGCAGCGCCTTGCGCAGCAACCCGACCTCGGCGCCCATGCCTGCGTTTTTCTTGTCTTCAACCTCGATCACCCGCGCAGGACCAAGGCCCAGGCCACGGCCGGTGCGGTCGAAGCGGGTCAGGTAATCGTCAAGCAGGGTTTTCTCGGGTCCGGCGCGCAATCGCCCGACCGCAACTATGCTGATACGCATATCTCTCTCGCCTCCGGCCTTTTAATAAAGGCCGGGATGGCGCCTCAGTTGGCCGAAGCGCTGCCGCCCGCAGGCTGCCACATCTTTTCCAGCTGGTAGAATTCACGCACTTCGGGGCGGAAGATATGGACGATCACATCGCCCGTATCGATCAACACCCAGTCGCCGGCATCCTTGCCTTCGACCTTCGAGGTGAAACCGAATTCCTGCTTGATGCGATCCGTCAGCTTTTCCGCCATGGCTGCGACCTGACGGGTCGACCGACCCGAGGCAATCACCATGTGATCCGCAACAGAAGACTTACCTTGCAGGTTGATCTGCACGACATCTTCGGCCTTGTCATCGGAAAGTGAGGAAAGGATACGCGCAAGCAGCTTGTCGCTGATTGACTGAGAGTGGGCCATTACACCGGCCCCGTCATCGGCGGGCAAACCCGCCTGGGTATGTAGAGACAGGACATAGTCCTCCTTTGCTGCGCGCCGTAACACCCGGCGCAGGGTAGATCCAAGGTAGCAAGCGACCCATGACATTTCAATGAAGCACGCCTGATGCCTCGCACGAATGTGCCCTGATGGCATCTGGGCGCTTTACAAGACCTTGATAGACTCGGCCAGTGTCTATATCTGACCGGAACATGAGACTCAATGTAGCCCAAGAACAGAATCTGGAAGACCGCGCGCGGTTGCGCGAACGGTTCTATGGGGCTGCCCGCACGGTTCTGGCCCGCCTATCGGCGGTCTAAGCCACCTCGCCAGCCATTTCTCATTACATACGGGAGAGGACCGATGTCCCCCAAAACACTCTATGACAAGATCTGGGATGCCCATGTCGCGCATGAAGCCGATGATGGAACCTGCCTGCTTTATATCGACCGCCATCTGGTGCACGAAGTCACCAGCCCGCAGGCGTTCGAAGGCCTGCGCATGGCCGGCCGCAAGGTGCGCGCACCGGAAAAGACCATCGCCGTGCCGGACCACAACGTTCCGACCACGCCGGACCGGGTGAACGGGATCGAAAACCCCGAATCGCGTATTCAGGTCGAAGCGCTGGACAAGAACGCCAAGGACTTCGGCATTCACTACTACCCGGTGCACGACGTCCGTCAGGGCATCGTCCACATCGTCGGCCCCGAGCAAGGCTGGACTCTGCCCGGCATGACCGTTGTTTGTGGTGACAGCCACACCGCCACCCACGGTGCGTTTGGTGCATTGGCCCACGGCATCGGTACGTCTGAGGTTGAACACGTTCTGGCCACCCAGACCCTGATCCAGAAGAAGTCCAAGAACATGAAGGTCGAGATTACCGGCAAATTGCAGCCGGGCGTGACCGCCAAGGACATCACTCTGGCCGTGATCGGTGAGACCGGCACTGCAGGCGGCACCGGCTATGTCATCGAATATTGCGGCGAAGCGATCCGCGATCTGTCGATGGAAGGCCGCATGACCGTCTGCAATATGGCGATCGAAGGCGGCGCGCGCGCTGGCCTGATCGCACCGGACGAGACCACCTTTGAGTATGTCAAAGGTCGCCCGCATGCTCCGAAAGGCGCTCAGTGGGAGGCAGCGCTGGACTGGTGGAAAACGCTTTACACCGATGAAGATGCGCATTTCGACAAGGTCATCACCTTGCGCGGCGAAGATATCGCGCCGGTCGTCACATGGGGCACCAGCCCCGAGGACGTGCTGCCGATCACCGCGACCGTTCCGAACCCTGAAGATTTCGAAGGCGGCAAGGTCGACGCGGCCCGCCGTTCGATCGAATATATGGGTCTGGAAGCCGGTCAAAAGCTGAGCGATGTCGAGGTCGACACCGTCTTTATCGGATCCTGCACCAATGGCCGCATCGAAGACCTGCGCGCCGCTGCGGAAATCCTGAAGGGCAAGAAGATCAAGGACGGCATGCGCGCCATGGTCGTGCCGGGCTCGGGCCTTGTTCGCGCTCAGGCCGAAGAAGAAGGTCTGGCCGAGATTTTCAAAGAGGCCGGGTTCGAATGGCGACTGGCGGGATGTTCGATGTGTCTGGCAATGAATCCCGACCAGCTGCAGCCGGGCGAGCGCTGCGCCGCGACCTCGAACCGCAATTTCGAAGGCCGTCAGGGACGTGGCGGGCGGACTCACCTGCTCAGCCCGGCGATGGCTGCCGCTGCGGCAATCACAGGACGGCTGACAGACGTCCGTGAATTGATGTAAGGTCCCCTCATATCTAGATATTTGAGGGATTGAACAAATGAGTGACTGGATCAAATGGCTCCTGCTGGGGCTTCTATCCATTGCGTTCGGCATTTTTGTGCTGGGTGCACCTGTTGTGGCATCTGTCGCCGTGACGGTGGTAACCGGTGTGTTGCTACTGATCTCGGGGGTGCTGCAGGTTGTTGGCGGCTTCACGGTTGAAGGCGTTGGCAACAAGATCCTGTCACTCATCATGGGTGCGGTCATGCTGTTTCTGGGCTGGTCCTTTCTGGATCACCCGCTGCAGGGCACGCTGACGCTGGCGACCGTGATGCTGATTCTGTTCATGGCGGGTGGCATCGCGCGGGTGATTCTGTCGTTCCAGATGAAGGGAACGCAGTTTTTCTGGCCCACGATGATCTCGGGGATCTTGTCGATCATTCTGGCAGGCATCATCTGGAGCTATGTCGGGCAGGAACCCGCCGCTCTGCTGAGCATTCTGGGGATCTTCCTGGGCATCGAGATGCTGTTCAACGGGTTCGGATTGGTCTTCATGGCGTTCTTCGTCAAGAACGCACCCAAAGGCGAAACAAAAGAAGCTTAAACGCGAGGCACGGGCGCGGCCCTACCCCGCAGGAGTGTAGACATGGAAAAGTTTGACAAAGTCCACGGGGTGGCCGCCCCAATGCCACTGATCAATATCGACACCGATATGATCATCCCCAAAGTTCACTTGAAGACCATCAAACGGTCCGGCCTTGGCGTCGTTCTGTTTGACGAGATGCGCTATCACGATGACGGGCAGGAGAACGAAGAGTTCGTCCTGAACAAACCCGCCTATCGCCAGACCGAGATTCTGGTGGCCGGTGACAATTTCGGCTGCGGGTCCTCGCGCGAACACGCACCTTGGGCGATCAAGGATTTCGGCATCAAGGTCGTAATCTCGACCAGCTTTGCCGACATCTTCTTCAACAACTGCTTCAAAAACGGCATCCTGCCCATCGTGGTTGCAGAAGAACACCATGCGATTCTGATGGATGACGCGCATAAGGGTGAAAACGCCCGCATGACAGTGCATCTGGAAGACCAGAAGATCACCACCTCGGATGGTGTCGAGATTACTTTCGACGTCGATCCCCATCGCAAACACTGCCTGCTGAACGGTCTGGATGATATCGGCCTGACGATGGAGAAAGACCATCACATCGACAAATTCGAAGATCACGCAGGTCAGGCGCGCCCCTGGGTGTGATTCCGGGGATGATTCTGTGGATACTCAACCGGACGGGGTCGCAATCGCGGCCCCGTTCGCGTTCTTGGGGTTGCATATTCGACAACCACAACATCTAGGTCTCATTATGAGATACACGCCGAATTTGCGTCGAAAATGATGCAATCCCGCACCAGTTGCGCCATCATTTTGCCCGAAATCACGTGTTATCTGCACCCTGGCTTGAGCGAAATACCGCTTGTCGTCCATGTTGGATCGAAAGAGGTAACCGTCAAAAAAAGCAGGCGACGGGCACAAGTTGGAATGAAGCCGACACAGAATTGGCTGGTTCCGGTTTGAAAAAGGGTTCGGATAGTGATTGCACGCACGACAGGCGCGGCGATACGTGGGATTTTGGTTGCGGTCATGATTTTGACCCCCGCGTTGTACCTGCCAGTTTCATCGACGAACGGGACCGAGGTGGTTGTCTTCCTCGCGATTCTCGCGTTCATTCTGACCTTCGCCGAATACAACTCGGCCTTCCCCAGTTTTATCGAATTCCGTGATGCGCCTCCGGTGAACCGTTTGCGGTTCGTTGGCCTGATGTCGATGGTCACGTTCCTGACGCTGATCTGCAAAAACGCCTATGCGCCGACCGAAATGACCCGCTTTTCCTATGCGATGGGCATGTCCGTCGCGAATGTGGTGGATTTCCCCTACTCGCCGGTCCGCCTGATCGTACTGATGCTGCCCGCAGATGCCGCCCAGCCGCTGGTTGAGCTTGTTCGCATCGCCGCCAGCATGGCCTATATGGCTGCACTGGTGACCATCGCCAGCTTTGCCTATGCGGTGAAACTGCGTGGCTGGCCGACCGGGAACGGGGCGTTCAATGTTTGGACGAACCTGCCTCTGTTCGACCCCACCAAGGGCGGTGACGTGGTCACACGCCTGCAACGCGACGGGCGTTTGAATATCTGCATTGGTATCCTGTTGCCCTTCCTGATCCCGGCGGTGATGAAGCTGCTGACAAATATCTTGCTGCCGATCTCGCTGAGCAACCCTCAGACCCTGATCTGGACCATGTGCGCCTGGGCCTTCCTGCCTGCAAGCATGATCATGCGCGGCATGGCGACCCTGCGGATTGCCGGGCTGATCGTCGAAAAACGCCGCGCCTATTCCACGACCGAGTCCACCCAGACCGCATGATCCGTGCCCTGATCCTGCTGATGCTGCCTCTGGCCGCACAGGCAGAGACTGTGCGCGTTGCCACCTATAACACCGAACTCAGCCGCAAAGGTCCCGGGCTGCTGCTGCGCGATATTCAGCGCGATGACGCGCAGGTTCAGGCCGTTATTGATGTCCTTGTAGCGGTCCAGCCTGACGTTCTGGCATTGCAGGGGATCGACTGGGATATGGACGGTCTGGCGCTGACCGCTTTGACCGACGCGCTGCGCGCGGCGGGGCTGGACTATCCCCACCTTTTTGCTGCGCAGCCTAATACCGGGATAGACAGCGGGCTGGATCTGGACGGCGACGGACGCACCCAAGGGCCAGGCGACTCGCAGGGCTGGGGCTTGTTCACGGGCCATGGCGGGCTGGCCGTTCTGTCCCGCTATGAGATCGCACAGGACGAGGCGCAGGATTTTTCGCTTCTGTTGTGGTCAGGGCTTCCGGGCGCCGAATTGCCGGTCATGGATGGCGCGCCCTACCCGTCCGCGCAGGCGCAAGCGGTACAGCGATTGTCTTCGACCGGGCATTGGGTGGTTCCCGTCACCACGCCTTTTGGTCATCTTAATCTGATGACCTTTCACGCCACTCCGCCGGTCTTCGATGGGCCAGAGGACCGCAACGGCCTGCGCAATCGCGATGAAATCCGGTTCTGGTCCCTGCTGCTGGACGGGCGGCTAGGCCCCGTTCCGGATGGCCCTTTTGTCATCGCAGGTGACGCCAATCTGGACCCCAGCGAAAGCGACGGACGCACCGAGACAATCGCCGCACTTCTCTCCAACCCACGCCTGCAGGACCCCCAGCCCAAATCCTCAGCTGGCGACGTCGCAACTGTAAACTGGAAAGCCGTCGGAGAACTGAGGGTGGACTACGTCCTGCCCTCAGCCGACCTGCAGGTCATCGATTCAGGCGTGTTCTGGCCTGAGCCTCAGAATCCGATGCGCGAGACCGCCCAACGCGCCAGTCGTCACCGGCTGGTGTGGGTCGATGTCACGCTGCCATAAGGCCTAGAGCGGGCCAGTATAGGTACCACGCGCAGGATAGTTGTTTCCGAGGGTGAATTTCAGACCACCAACAATATCCGCCATCGCCGGACGCCCAAATGGCGTTGTCTGCTGCCACGCGTAGTACAGCGTCCGATCTGTTGCGATATAGAAATGCCCCGGCTCGGCAAAGAAGGCGGGCTCAGCGCTCCCTTCGCGCGCGGTTGAGATGTTCAGACCCCAATCCTCTCGGGCGCCGGCCAGCGGAAGACTGTGACCCACGCGCAGGCGCGACACTCCGGCCTTTTCAGCGGCCTCAGCCGCGCGGTCGGCGGTATCTGTGGTGATCATGATCACCTCGACGCCCAGCGCGGCGAAATCATCCAGCGCCGCTTCGACCTCGGTCATCTGCTTGATGCAGATCGGGCAATGCAAGCCGCGATACTGGATCACCAGTGTTCCGTTTTCGCCCTTGTCGGCCTCAAGATCGAACAGTCCATGCCCAATGGTTTCGATTTTCAGGCCTGGAACGGGATTTCCCGGTATCAACATGTGTTTTCCTCGTGATTCATCCGGATCGTCTCATTGACCCGGTGCGGCGCAGACGCTAGGCCCTTTGCGACAAAACGCAAGGAGACTGTCGATGTCCAACCCCTCGCTCCTCATCCTGCCCGGAGACGGAATTGGCCCGGAAGTTATGGCCGAAGTGCGCAGAATCATCTCTTGGTTCGACACCAATCGCGGCCTTCACTTTGACGTGAGCGAGGATCTGGTCGGCGGTGCGGCCTATGACGCCCATGGCAAGCCCCTGTCGGACGAGACCATGGCCAAAGCCCAAGAGGTAGACGCGGTTCTGCTGGGCGCTGTGGGCGGCCCGAAATACGACGATCTGGACTTCAGCCTGAAGCCCGAACGTGGGCTGCTGCGCCTGCGCAAGGAAATGGACCTTTTTTCCAACCTGCGCCCGGCCCAGTGCTTTGACGCGCTGGCGGATTTCTCGTCGCTGAAAACCGATGTTGTGGCCGGTCTGGACATCATGATCGTGCGCGAGCTGACCTCGGGCATCTATTTCGGCGAGCCGCGCGGCATCTTCGAAGAAGGCAATGAACGCGTAGGCGTCAACACCCAGCGCTATACCGAATCCGAGATCGAACGCGCCGCACGCTCGGCCTTTGAGCTGGCCATGCGCCGGAACAAGAAGCTGTGTTCGATGGAGAAAGCCAATGTCATGGAATCGGGCATTCTGTGGCGCGAAGTCGTGAACGAGGTCGCCAAGGATTACCCCGAGGTCGAAGTCTCCCACATGTATGCCGACAATGGTGCGATGCAGCTGGTGCGCGCGCCCAAACAGTTCGACGTGATCGTGACTGACAACCTGTTCGGCGACATCCTGTCGGATTGCGCCGCAATGCTGACCGGCTCGCTGGGTATGCTGCCGTCGGCTTCGCTGGGTGCCCCGATGGACAATGGCCGCCCCAAGGCGATGTATGAGCCGGTCCACGGCTCGGCCCCGGATATCGCGGGCGAAGGCAAAGCCAACCCGATCGCCTGCGTCCTCAGCTTCGCCATGGCGCTGCGCTATAGCTTTGATCAGGGGGCCGAGGCCGACCGTCTGGAAGCCGCGATCGAGAAAGTGCTGGCCGACGGTGTTCGCACCGCAGACCTGCTGGCCGATAAAGGTGTGACCCCGGTTTCGACCTCGGAAATGGGCGATGCGATCCTGGCCGCGCTGGACGCCAGCGTCTGATCCTAGATCACAATTGAATTGAAAAAGGCGGCCCGCAATGTGCCGCCTTTTTTTATGCTTGTCACTTGAAGAGTTAGTTCCCGCCGAAGATATCCCGGATCAGGTTGTTGATGGCGCGCTCGAACCCTCCGCCCTGATTGCGACGTGGCTGAGGTTGCGCGACCTGCACTGGCGGCTCTGGCGCGATCATCGGCAGAGGCGTGGGCGTCATCCCTTCGGTCACGCGCAGCATCGTTTCCTTCCAGATTTCGGCCGGCAGCCCGCCTCCGGTGACACCGGACAGGGGGGTGTTATCGTCATAGCCCATCCAGACACCGGCCACGTAGTCAGCCGTGAACCCGATGAACCACGCATCCCGCGCGGCCTGTGTTGTCCCGGTCTTGCCTGCCACCTGCCATCCCGGCAGCTTGGCGCGGCCGCCTGTGCCCTCGGACACCACACGCTCCATCATCCAGATCAATTCCTTGGCCGCTTTGTCATTGATCACCCGCTCACCAATCCCTGTGGTCGTCACCATCACCGGGGTTTCATCGCCCAACAGTTTCAACTCGGTCAGGCCATAGGGTTCAACAGACGATCCGCCGTTCAGGATACCCGCATAAGCGCCCGTCATCTCGATCAGGGTGCTCTCTGACGCGCCCAGCGCCAGTGCGGGGCCTTGTGCCAGATCGCTGGCGATCCCGAAACCGGTGGCGACCGTACGCACATTTTCGAGGCCCGAAATCTCGGCCACTTTCACCGCCGGAATGTTCAAAGAGTTCTTGAGCGCATCCGCCAGCGTGACCTGCCCGTAGTATTTGTTGGTGTAGTTCTTGGGGCACCACTGCCCCGATCCGGGAATGTTCACACAGTAGGGCTCATCCATCACCGTGTCATAGGGCGAATACCCAAGCTCTAGCGCGGTGGCATAGACAAAGGGTTTGAACGACGACCCGGTCTGCCGCAGCGCCTGCGTCGCACGGTTGAACGCGCCCGAGACGCGGGTCTTGCGGCCACCGACCATTGCGCGCACCGCCCCATCCGCTGACATCACGACAATCGCGGCCTGCGCTTTCGACCCTTCCCGAACCTTCTCCTGAAAGATGAATTGCAGCGCCTCTTCCGCCGAGGTCTGGATGCGTGGATCCAATGTCGTGCGGATTACCACATCCTCGGTGGTGTTGCGGGTGAAGAACTCGGGCCCGCTGGCCATGACCCAATCGGCGAAATAGCCACCTGCACGCGCGGCGGCGGCCTCGGACAGTTGCGCGGGACGGGCGCGGGCCTCACTGGCCTGCGCGCCGGACAGGTAGCCCTGCGCCTCCATCAGCCCAACCACAAGCCGCGCCCGATCCTGCGAGCGCTGAAGGTTGTTCGTCGGCGCATAGCGCGTGGGCGCAACCAGAAGGCCGGCCAGCATCGCAGCCTCGGACGGTGAGACCTCGGCCGCGGACTTTCCGAAATAGCGCTGGCTGGCCGCTTCGAACCCACGTGCGCCCGCACCCAGGAACGCGCGGTTCAGGTAGATGGTCAGGATTTCGTCCTTGGAGTATTTCACCTCCATCGCCAGCGCATAGATCGCCTCTTTGCCTTTGCGCCACAGCGAACCCTGACGGCAATCCGATTCATAAGCGGCCTCAGATTCCCATTCGGCGGGATCATAGGGCACACCCAGACACAGCAGCTTGGCCGTCTGCTGCGTGATGGTCGAGCCGCCATGGCCCGAGAGCGGGCCGCGCCCCTCGCTCAGGTTGATGCGCACCGCGCTGGCCACACCGCGCGGGCTGACACCGAAATGACGATAAAACCGTTTGTCCTCGGTCGCGATCACCGCGTTCTTGAGGTGGGGCGAGACGGTATCAGCGGTGATCACCCCGCCGAACTGATCCCCGCGCCAGGCAAAGACCTTGCCATCGCGGTCCAGCATCGTCACCGATCCACGCGCGCGACCATCCAGCAAGGCATCGACATCGGGCAGAGAGGTATAGACCACCCCAACCGCCAGCGCGATCAGCATGGCGACCACGGCCCCAACGCGCCATGTCACGCCCCAGATAAGCCGCCAGATCCAACGGAACAGACGGCGGAAAAACCCGCCACCATTGCCACCCGACCGCTTGCGCGTTTTCTTCCGCGCCGTCTTGCGGGTCGCGGTTTTTCGGGCGGTCGACTTCTTGCCCGAAGGCTTGGCAGCCCGTTTGGTCGTCGAAGGTTTGCGTCCCTTCGACGGGTATCTCTTATCCGCGACCAGTGTCGATTTTCGGCGCTTGGACTCAGTCATGCTCAAACTCTGCCCGTTTATAGTTTTGCCTCACCATACCCTGACGTCTCGCTTATGTTGAGGTCCGATTTTCCTGAACCATCCCTCTCTTTTCTGCCCATTAATTAGCCGTATTGGTCATTTTGTGCAAAAATTGTGCAACTTGACGCCATTTTCAGTCAGCTTTCCGTCCGGGAATCGTTCCTTAACGCGTCTACACACGTTCTTTTTCTGCAGGTGCAAACAAACCGGCCCAACCGGATTAGCAGAGGGGACAGATGTGAAACTGATCATTGCGACAATCAAGCCGTTCAAGCTCGAGGAGGTGCGCGAGGCACTGACCGAAGCTGGCGTACGCGGCATGATGGTGACCGAAATCAAGGGCTTCGGCTCGCAATCCGGTCACACCGAAATCTACCGTGGCGCGGAATACGCCGTAAACTTCGTACCCAAGATCAAACTCGAGATCGTGGTACCTGCAACGATGGCCGATCAGATCGTCGAGACCATCACCAACACCGCCAAGACCGGCAAGATCGGTGACGGCAAGATTTTCGTCCTCGATGTCGAGCAGGCCATGCGCGTGCGGACTGGGGAAACGAACGAAGAGGCGCTGTAAGGCGCCCACACTCACTATCATTCGAGGACTGACTATGAACCTGATGAAATCTCTCATCCCTGCTGCCGCGATTGTCGCGCTGCCGCAGATGGGTCTGGCGCAAGAGGCTGCCGCCGAAGGCGAAGCTGCGCTGCACACCCAGTATATCTTTACCACCCTGCTGTTCCTGATGGCGGGCTTTCTGGTCTTCTTCATGGCAGCAGGCTTTGCCATGCTGGAAGGCGGTCTGGTGCGTTCCAAGAACGTGGCCATGCAGATGATCAAGAACGTGGCGCTGTTTTCCATTGCCGCGATCATGTACTGGCTGGTTGGTTTCAACACGATGTACCCGGGCGACTTCAACGGCTTCTTTGCCATTGGCGGCCCAACCGTGCTGGACCCGGTTGGTGTTGACCCTGCCGAGGCTGCTTTGGACTATGCCTCGATCGGCTCGGACTTTTTCTTCCAGTTGGTCTTCGTGGCTGCAACCGCCTCCATCGTGTCGGGCGCCGTAGCCGAGCGGATCAAGCTGTTCCCCTTCCTGATCTTCGTGGTCGTTCTGACAGGTATCCTGTACCCGATCTCCGGCTCATGGAAATGGGGTGGCGGTTGGCTCGATGCCATGGGCTTCTCGGACTTCGCAGGTTCGACCGTTGTACACTCGGTCGGCGGCTGGGCCGCGCTGGCAGGTGCGATCATCCTTGGCCCGCGGATCGGAAAATACAAGGACGGCAAGGTGCATCCGATGCCCGGTTCGAACCTGGCACTGGCAACTTTGGGTACGTTCATCCTGTGGCTGGGTTGGTTCGGCTTCAACGGCGGATCGCAGCTTGCGATGGGCACCGTGGGTGATGTATCCGACGTCTCGCGCATTTTCGCCAACACCAACATGGCCGCCGCTTCAGGTGCTGTAACTGCCCTGATCCTGACACAGCTTCTGTATAAAAAGCCTGACCTGACCATGGTGCTGAACGGCGCGCTGGCCGGTCTGGTTTCGATCACCGCTGAACCTCTGGCCCCGACCCTGTTCGGCGCGCTCTGGATCGGTGCCGTGGGTGGTATCATCGTGGTCTTTGCGGTTCCGATGCTGGACAAGTTCAAGATCGACGACGTTGTTGGCGCGATCCCGGTTCACCTGTTTGCAGGCATCTGGGGCACCATCGCCGTCATCTTTTACGGCGAGGCCTCTCTGGGCACCCAGCTGCTGGGTATCGCAGCCTACGGTGTGTTCACCTTTGTCGGCGCACTGATCCTGTGGATCGTCCTGAAAGCAATCGTCGGTATCCGCGTCAGCGAAGAGGACGAGATCAACGGCCTCGACATGGCAGAGCTGGGCATGGAAGCCTATCCGGAGTTCTCGAAAGGCTAACACCTGAGACAACCACTCGAAGGCCGGGCATTCGCGTCCGGCCTTTTCTTTTGCTCAACGCTGAAAACAATAAAGCCGCGCTGATCCGCGCGGCTTTATTGTTTTGTGACGAAGCGTTGCTTAGATCGCTTTGCGATTGATTTGAATCGAACTACGCTGCCTCTCCGTGCGGTCGAACGCGCATTTCGATGGTCTCGCCTCAAGTAAACCGCAAAACGCTTTAGACCCCGACGTCGACAATCGCCTTGGCCAGAATTGGCACTGTCGTCGCATTCAGACCGGCGATGTTCAACCGGCTGTCGCCGACCATGTAGATGCCGTGGTCCGCGCGCAGTTTCTCGACCAGTTCAGGTGCTGCACCCAGACGCGAGAACATACCGCGGTGTTGGGCGACAAAGCTGAACCGATCCGATCCGGTCAGGCGCTGAAGCTCATCCGCCAGCTGCTGACGCAGGCCCAGCATGGACAGGCGGATCTCTTCCAGTTCGGCCTGCCAATCGGCGCGCAGGGCGTCATCGGTCAGGATCGTGGTGACGACCCGCGCGCCGTGATCCGGTGGGAACGAGTAGTTCTGGCGGTTCAGGAAGGCCAGCGTCGACTGGTTCAGCGAGGTCTGTGCCGCGTCATCGCTGATCGCCATCAGAAGGCCCGTACGCTCACGGTACACGCCGAAATTCTTGGAACACGACGCCGCGATCAGACATTCCTTGACCGACGAGGCCACCAGACGAGTTGCCTGCGCGTCTTCTTCGAGACCGTCGCCAAAACCCTGATAGGCGATGTCGATCATCGCCACGAGGCCAAGCTCGTTGATCAGGTTCACGACCTCTTGCCACTGCACGAGGTTCAGGTTCGCGCCCGTAGGGTTATGGCAGCAACCATGCAGCAGAACCACGTCGCCCGGTTTGGCGGTTTTCAGGTCCTCGATCATGCCGTCGAAATCGACGCCACGGGTTTCGCCATCGAAGTAACGATACTGGACGGTCTCCATGCCCAGATAGTTCAGGATCGACAGGTGGTTCGGCCATGTCGGGTTCGACACGAACACGCGGGCCTCGGGGTTGGCCATGCGGATCATCTCGAACGCCTGACGGCAGGCGCCGGTGCCACCGGGGGTCGCTACGGCGGCAATGTTGGCGCGCGCAACCGCGTCGCCAAGGATCAGACCGATCATCGCGTCCGAATAGGCCGGATCTCCGGCCAGACCGGTATAGGCTTTGCTCTCCTGCTCTTCGAGAATGCGCTTTTCGGCGGCCTTGACGGCGCGCATCACCGGGGTCACGCCCTCGGCGTTCTTGTAGACGCCGACGCCCAGATCAATCTTCTGATCGCGCGGGTCTTCACGGTACATCTGCATCAGCGCCAGAATCTTGTCAGCTGGCTGCGGCTTGAGGTTCTCGAACATCAGGTCTCTCCGGTTGCGACAGGAAGGGTAGGGAAGGCACCCCATTCGGCCCATGACCCGTCATAAAGCGAGTGGTCTTTTTTGCCCATGCGCTCTAGCGCAAGGATGAGGATCGCGGCCGTCACGCCCGACCCACATGAGGTGATCGCGGGTTTCGACAGATCCACGCCTGCGGCCTCGAACACGGCGCGGCAATCCTCGGGCGATTTCATCGTGCCGTTTTTGTTCAGCAATTGGCCAAAGGGCACATTTCGTGATCCCGGAATGTGGCCCGAGCGCAGACCTTCGCGCGGCTCGGCCTCGGTCCCTGCGAAACGCGGGGCCGAGCGGGCGTCGATAATCTCATGATCAGCCAGCTTGGCGGCTGCCGAGACCTGAGTCACGTCCCGCACCAGATGGTTCTGCACCCGCACCGTCATATGGCGATCCCGGATCACCGGCGGCAGGTCTTCGATCTCGCGCCCCTCGGCCTGCCATTTCGGCAGACCGCCATCCAGAACAGCGATGTTTTCCTGCCCCATCAGACGGAACATCCACCAGACACGCGCGGCCGACATCAGCCCGGCCCCGTCATAGACCACCACCTGATGACCATCGCCCACACCCATGGCGCGCAGGCGCGACATGAATTTCTCGACCGGAGGGGCCATATGCGGCAGGTCCGAGCGGTGGTCCGAAATGTCATCAATATCGAAGAATCGCGCGCCGGGGATATGCGCCGCGTCATATTCCGCCTTGGCATCACGGTTCTGCGAAGGCAGGTACCACGACCCGTCCAGGATCCTCAGATCCGGGTCCTTCAGATGGGCGGCAAGCCAGTCGGTTGAAACGAGGGTTTTGGGATCGTCTTGCATCAAAGCCTCCCCTAAGCGCGGTTGGGTTTTCCCTATACGCGCAAAGGGCCGTATTCAAGCCGGGTTAGCGCTATTCCGCACGCCGTTTCAGCCGGAAATACTGAATTATTCCGATCACGCTGATGACAATCCAGAACCCTTCGATCAGCATCGAGGCCAGATTAAAGTTATGCAGCAGAGAGTAGGCGATCAGCACCGACCCCAGCAGATTGATCACCGGAAAGGCCAGATCGTCGGAATTCATCATCCGCATCTGCGTTGCGAAATAAGCCCCGACCACGACAAGCGCGCCGGCTGATCCCACGGCATCCACGATAGTCAGGCTGTTCAGCACGTCCGTCATTGCAAATAGTCCTGAAAACCCGGGTTACCCGACCGAGGCCAGCTCGGCCGGTTGAAAATAGTGATGCATGTTCAGAAAACCCGCTCCATCTGGCCCAGCGCGATAGCCGTGCGGCAGATCGGCGGCAAAGCGCAGCCCCTCACCGGCCTTGAGGGCGACCCATTTGCCATCCTGCAAAACCTCAAGCGCGCCGTTCAAGACAAAGACCTCCTCGGTCACCCCGACAGCATGGGCGGGGGATTCATGACTTTGGTTGGCGGCCAGTTCGACATGGAAGGTCTCGGCCCCAAGGGCGGGATCAAAGGGAAAGACGATCTTGACCTGAATGCTGCCCGGAAAGGTTACGGTCCGAAACACGCCCTGCGCGCGCGCGTCCGAAGTCCCGATCAGGGCGCTCAGCGGAAGTTGAAACCCCTTGGCGATTTTCCACAGGGTCGCAATGGTGGGGCTTGATTCGCCGCGCTCGATCTGACCCAGCATGGCTTTGCTGACGCCCGTCAACTCGGCCACTTTGGACAGGCTGAGACCCGACGCCGCCCGCACTTCCTTTAGTTTCAGCGTGATTTCATCCGATTCCATATCCGCGCCTTGCGATTTGCCTTGTGCGTTATAACGTACATATGATACGTGCGCTATAACGTACACACCCAATATCGCAGCTTGGGCAATAGGGAAACAGCATCATGCCAATGTACCGATCCAGAACCTCTACTCATGGCCGCAACATGGCCGGTGCCCGCGGCCTGTGGCGCGCCACCGGTATGCAGGATGATGATTTCGGCAAACCGATCATTGCCATCGTCAACTCGTTCACCCAGTTCGTGCCCGGTCACGTGCACCTGAAGGATCTGGGCCAGATGGTCGCGCGTGAGGTTGAGGCCGCCGGTGGCGTCGCCAAGGAATTCAACACCATCGCCGTGGATGACGGTATTGCCATGGGCCATGACGGGATGCTGTATTCCCTGCCCTCGCGTGAGGTGATCGCGGATTCGGTGGAATACATGGTCAACGCGCACTGTGCCGACGCGATGGTCTGTATTTCGAACTGCGACAAGATCACGCCCGGCATGCTGATGGCCGCGATGCGCCTGAACATTCCGGCGATCTTTGTCTCGGGCGGTCCGATGGAGGCCGGCAAGATCGACCTTGCCGATCTGGACGCCAAGAAGATCGACCTCGTGGATGCCATGGTTGCCGCAGCGGATGACAAGTTCACCGATGAACAGGTTCAGCATATCGAGGAAAACGCCTGCCCCACCTGCGGGTCCTGCTCGGGCATGTTCACCGCGAACTCGATGAACTGTCTGGCCGAGGCGCTGGGTCTGGCCCTGCCGGGCAATGGCTCGACCCTGGCCACCCACTCGGACCGCAAAGAGCTGTTCCTTGAAGCCGGTCGCCGCATCGTCGAGATCACCAAACGGCACTACGATCTGGACGAGAAGGGCTTCCTGCCGCGCGAAATCGCCACCTTTGATGCATTCGAGAACGCGATGTCGCTGGATATCGCCATGGGTGGATCGACCAACACCGTTCTGCACCTGCTGGCCATCGCCTATGAGGGCGGCGTCGATTTTGATATGTCCGACATGGACCGCCTCAGCCGCAAGGTGCCTTGCTTGTGCAAGGTCGCGCCCAACACCGAGAACGTGCATATGGAAGACGTCCACCGCGCAGGCGGCATCTTCTCGATTCTCGGAGAGCTGAGCCGCGCCGGGCTGCTGCACGAAGACTGCGCGACCGTACACTCGACCACGATGGGCGAGGCGATTGCCAACTGGGACATCAAGATCGCCAATAACCCGAAGGCGCAGGAGTTGTTCAAGGCGGCCCCCGGTGGCGTGCGCACCACACAGGCCTTCAGCCAGTCGAACCGGTATAAAGAGCTGGACACCGACCGCGAAGGTGGCGTGATCCGCTCCAAGGAACACGCGTTCAGTCAGGACGGCGGTCTGGCGGTTCTGTTCGGCAACATCGCCCGTGACGGTTGTATCGTGAAAACCGCAGGCGTTGATGCCAACATCCTGCAATTCACCGGTACGGCCTATGTCTGCGAAAGCCAGGATCAGGCAGTCAGCGACATCCTGACCGGCAAGGTGAAAGAGGGCGACGTGGTTGTTATCCGCTATGAGGGCCCACGCGGCGGGCCGGGCATGCAAGAGATGCTATACCCGACCTCGTACCTGAAATCCAAAGGTCTGGGCAAAGCCTGCGCGCTGCTGACCGATGGCCGTTTCTCGGGGGGTACATCGGGTCTGTCCATTGGTCACGTCTCGCCCGAAGCGGCTGAAGGTGGCGTCATCGGGCTGGTGCAAACCGGCGACAAGATCGAAATCGACATCCCCAAGCGTTCGATCCATCTGGCGGTCTCGGATGAGGATCTGGCCGAACGGCGCGAGGCACAGGACGAAAAAGGCTGGGCCCCGGCAGCACCGCGCAAACGCAAAGTGTCCACCGCGCTGAAAGCTTATGCCAAGCTGACCACCAGCGCAGCAAAAGGAGCCGTGCGTCAGGTTTGAGTTAGAAAATGCTCAACGAAAACGGCCCACCCATTCGGTGGGCCGTTTTTGTTCTGCTGTGTGGACTTTTCGGTCATTGGACAGCACAGCAGTTGTTGATACCGTTACGCCAATGCAAAGCAAGGTTGCTGGTCAAAAATGAGAATAGACTTAAGAGCTTACTTAAGCATCTGGCTTCTGGGATCGTTTCTTGTTCCGGCAAGTTTGGCTCAAGAAGTCAATACGACTGTTCAAGAAAAAGCGTTTCAAAACGCAATTTCAGCAGCCGAGAAACGTGACTACGCCCTGCTCGGTTCCATCATTGAAGAAAACCCTAGTGTATTGGACCATCGAACCGAAACCGGTGACGACTTGTTTCACGAATTTCGGTACGTGTTTCATGAAGATTCAAATGCACCTCTCGGTGTTTCAGTTGACTTAGAAGCAATTGAAACGCTCCTGAACATGGGAGCCAAACCTAGTGTGTCCAACGGCTTGCTTGGCACTCTCCTTTCGATTGCGAACGACTTTTGGGGCGAGATTGATGCGTTTCCTATTAATTCGGGGCAGTGCACCGAGAATCGAGAAGAGTTTTTCCCGGTAATAGACAGATTAATTGAGGCAGGTACTCAATTTGGAATGTTGGAACTGGAAATTTCGGACCTTAGCTTCTCGGAAGCCTTCTTCTACCAATATCAACTGTGTTTCAGCCCTTTTGTGTGCGGGGGTAGCTATGAACGTCCGAGCGAATTGGTCAAACACCGCGTGTCGACTTCTACAACTCAAACTGAAAAGGACATTCTTTTCGCGCTTGCGGCGGAAGGGAGCCATGATTTGGACTGCCTTACTTACCTCAACGTCCAGTGAAACGTGGCTACTAACTGAGGTCGATTGGGGCTCAAAGCAGACACTGACTTGCAAATCGTGTTCTAAGCAGATGCATCTCTGCCCGGAGCACCTATTTCTGCTCAGTCACCCAGCTTGGCGTGTACCTCGTCCAGATCAATCTCACCGATTGGCATCTTGTTGGCCGGGTTTTCGAAATCGTATTTGAACAGCTCGAAATCCTGTTTGTAGATCTCATAGACCAGATGCATCGAAAGATCGTCGAAATAATCCGCGACCGGGTGCGCGCGCTTGGGTCCGTGGCCTTCGGATTCGTTGAACCTCGGGATCTCGGACAGCACCACGGGATGTGCGGTTTCGATATGGTCCAGAACGTCCTGCATTCCGTCGTTGAACGTCTCGGTCCAGAAAATGTTGTCGTAGCGCCCGCCGTTGACCACAAAGGTCGACACGTGACCCGACATGGCCGACCAGTGGATATCGGGGTCCATCGGCCTGCGCCACCGGATCGTATCCCGCGCAAACAGAAGGAAACGACGGAAACTGGCGATCTGGTCGAACTCACCTTTTCCATCCTCACCGCCAACCTCGATCCCATAGTTATAGACCAGCGTCGGAACCAGCTTGCCCCGGTATCGCTTGCCATTGCGCTGAATGCCACAGATCTTATCGAAGAATGAGCTGAGAATGCGCGTATAGGGATTGCGCACGCAGGTGAACGCATAAGACCCATGATTGCGCACATTGGCCGAGATCATGCCCTGGCTATGGTCAAAGGCCCATTTGTGCATCCCGTCCTTGGCGTCATGAATGTCGCCATCAAAGAACTGGCCATGGTCGGAATAATACATGATCTGACCAATGGTCGAGCAGGCACATTTGGGCACAACACGGTACACCATGCTCTCGCTCTCGGTCATCCAGGTGCCGGGGAACCCCATCTGCTATGCCTCCTCAACGGGTCAGAACTCTTTACGTGAATCTAATTTTGAAACCAAAGAACCAAAATTATACTGTTTATTCAATCGCTCATCGTCAGTATCACGGGAGCAAACGGGCAGAAACGGAAATCGCGTAATCCAGATGGCAAAGATTGCCTACATTTTGCTGTGTCACAAAGACCCCGACGCGATCATCGCGCAGGCTGAGCAGCTGACCGCCGTCGATGATTGTATGGCGATCCATTTCGACGCCCGGGCAAAGGCATCGGACTATGACCGCATCCGCACCGCACTGAAAAACAACCCCAACGTCACCTTTGCCGCCAAACGCATCAAATGCGGCTGGGGAGAGTGGTCTTTGGTGCAGGCCACCCTACTTGCCCTGCAAGCAGCCGAAAGCGCGTTTCCGCGTGCCACGCATTTCTACATGCTGTCCGGCGATTGCATGGCCATCAAGACCGCAGAATACGCCCATCGCTTTCTGGACGAACACGACAAGGATTTCATCGAAAGCCACGACTTTTTTGCCAGCAACTGGATCAAGACCGGCATGAAGGAAGACCGGCTGATCTATCGCCACTACTTCAACGAACGCACACAGCCCAAACGCTTTTACACCTCTTACGAGTTGCAGAAACGCTTCAACATCACGCGCGACATCCCTGACGATATCCAGGTGATGATCGGCAGCCAATGGTGGTGCCTGCGCCGCCGCACGGTCGAGATGATTCTGGATTTCCTGAAACAGCGGCGCGACGTGATCCGGTTTTTCTCCTCTACCTGGATTCCGGACGAGACCTTCTTTCAGACGCTGGTCCGCCATCTGATCCCGAAGGACGAAGTCGAAAACCGCACCCTGACTTTCCTGATGTTCTCGGACTACGGGATGCCGGTAACCTTCTATAATGATCACTTCGACATGCTGCTGGGCCAGAACCACCTGTTTGCCCGAAAGATCAGCCCCGAAGCGCATGAGTTGAAAGAGCGCCTCGGCACACTTTACGCCAGCACCGGTGTCGATTTCCCGATCTCGGATGAGGGGCGCAACCTCTATGCCTTTCTTGCCGGGCGAGGGCGTGTGGGCCGCCGGTTTGGTCAGCGGTTCTGGGAGGCCGGTAATACGCTGGGCCCAGAGCGAGAGCTGTTTCTGATCGTTTGCAAAAAGTGGCATGTGGCAAAGCGGTTGGTGGATCAGATCGCTTCGATCACCGACATCCCCTGCGTCGAATACCTGTTCAACGAGCAGGACACTCCGTTGCCTGATCTCGGCGGGATCGAGACGACTCTGACCAAACGCTCACGCCACAGGCGGGCGGTTGTGCGGATGCTGTTCGATCATTTCGGATCGAACCGGCTGGTGTTGTGCCTTGATCCGGCCAATCTGGACGCCATTCAGGATTTCTGCGGCGACGTTGCCAAGACCCATGTGTTGGAAATCGAGTGTCAGTATTCCGACGACTACCTGATCGGCCATGCGCGCCGTGTCGGCCTGGCGGGTGAAAACAGCCCATCCGAGACCGTCTCGCGCCTGCTGCCCACGCTGCGCAATGATCTGGCACACGAATCCGAGCAAATCCGTAAAGCCGGAATTGATGGCTATCTCCGCCTGCGCGAGACATCGGATCGGGCCGAGAATGAGGCCGCAATCACCAAGTTCCTCGGGGTGAATTCCGAGACAGCCCAATCCATTATGCAATTGGGCTACCTGTTCTCAGATTGACGGCCCGGCGGCGCGATCATGTCGCCGGACGTGCGTTCAGATGTCGAACTTCACACCCTGCGCCAGCGGCAGCTCTGCCGAATAGTTCACCGTGTTGGTCTGACGCCGCATATAGGCCTTCCACGCGTCCGAGCCGCTTTCGCGTCCACCGCCGGTTTCCTTTTCACCCCCGAACGCGCCACCGATCTCGGCACCGGACGGGCCGATATTGACGTTTGCGATACCGCAATCCGATCCGGCTGCGGTCAGGAATTGCTCGGCCTCGCGCATGTTCAGGGTGAAGACGCACGAGGACAGGCCCTGCGGCACACCGTTCTGGATCTCGATGGCCTCGTTGAAATCGTCATAGCCCATGACATAGAGGATCGGCGCGAAGGTCTCGGTTTTCACCGTTGCTGTCTGACCGGGCATCTCAACAATGGCAGGCTCCATGTAAACGCCACTCGGAACGCCCTCGGTGACGCGCTTTCCGCCAAAGACCACGCCGCCTTCGGCTTCGGCGGCTTTCAGCGCCGCTGTCATCGCCGCGCCCGAGGCCTCATCGACCAGCGGGCCGATCAATGTGCCCTCGGCCATCGGATCACCAATGGGCAATCCGGCATAGGCTTTCTTCAGACGTGCGACCAGCTCATCCTTGATCGAGTTGTGGACGATCAGGCGACGCAAGGTTGTACAGCGCTGACCCGCCGTTCCAACGGCCGAGAAAACAATCGCCCGCACCGCCATTTCCAGATCGGCCGACGGGCCGACAATCATCGCGTTGTTGCCGCCAAGCTCCAGAATGCACTTGCCGAACCGCGCCGCCACAATCGGCGCAACCGCTCGGCCCATACGCGTCGATCCGGTGGCCGAGATCACTGGCACGTCTTCGCTGGCCACCAGGGCCTCACCCAGAGCAGCGCCGCCAATCAGCGTTTGCAGCAGGTTGTCGGGCGCATCCCCGAAGCGGGCAAGCGCACGTTCAAAGATCTTCTGGCAGGCCATCGCGGTCAGAGGCGATTTCTCGGACGGTTTCCAGATCACTGGATCGCCGCAGACAAGCGCCAGCGCCGCGTTCCACGACCAGACCGCAACCGGGAAATTGAAGGCCGAGATCACGCCGACCGGGCCCGCCGGGTGCCATGTCTCCATCATCCGGTGGCCGGGACGTTCCGAGGCTATGGTCAGACCATAGAGCTGCCGCGACAGGCCAACGGCAAAGTCGCAAATGTCGATCATCTCCTGCACTTCGCCCAGACCTTCCGAGGTGATCTTACCCGCCTCCCAGCTGACCAAAGCGCCCAGATCGTCCTTGGCCGCCCGCAGCTCCTCACCCAGCAGACGGATCAGCTCACCCCGCCGTGGGGCGGGAACAGTGCGCCACGCTTTAAAAGCGGTTTTGGCATTGGTCAGTATGGCCTCCATTTCAGAGGCTGATGTTTCATGTACTTCGGCCAGGGTGTGCCCATCGATCGGAGACCTTACCGCCAATGTGCCGCCTGTCAGCTCCGCTGCGGTCAGGTCCAGATTGGCCAGAGTGGTTTCTGCAGTCATCACAACGTCTTTCATCTTTTACGCCGCCTTGTTCTGTGGGGTTACGTCGCCCGCCCGGTAGAGCTGGCCAAATTCGGTGTTCAGGAAGTCGGACAGCTTCACCTGCTCTTGCCGGACAAAACCGGTCGAGGGCAGAACGCCCGTACGCATCAGATCAACCACGCCCAGAACGCCCGCTGCAGTGGTGACCTGAATTGCGCTCCAGACCTGTCCGTTGATCTCGCGCGCGAAGCTTTTGTTGATCAGGGATTTTTCGCGCAGCGTACCGTCGATTCTGCCCCTGGCGGTGCAATAGACAAGCACAACATCCTGATCGGTGCGCGGCAGGGCGGCCTCAAAAATCCCTTTCAGAAGATCGCGGCGTTGACCCAGCCCCAGATCGTTCAACAACAGTTTCAGGATGTCGCAATGACCCGGATACCGGATTGAACGATAGGACACCGCCCGTGCCTTGCCCTCGAGAGTTTCGGGAAGGGTTCCAAGACCGCCTGAGGTGTTGAAACATTCATACTCCACCCCGTCATGGCCCAGAACTTCATAGTCTTCCAGCGGGGCGGTCTTCACCCGTTCGCCGTTCACGATGGCATCGCACGGGTTGCAGTATTCGTTGATCAACCCATCGGTCGACCAGGTCAGGTTGTATTTCAACGCGTTGGTCGGAAAGAGAGGCAAGGCCCCGACCCGCATATGCAGGCTGTCGATCTCATCAAACTCAGCCGCCAGCGATGCCCCCGCGATCCCGACAAAACCGGGCGCCAACCCGCATTGCGGCATGAAAGCGGTCTTGCTGTTTTCCGCCAGAGCGCGCACGGCATTCGTGGCCGCGACGTCTTCGGTCAGATCAAAATAATGCGCCCCGGCCTGCTGGGCGGCTTGCGCGATATTCGGTGTCAAAAAGAACGGAGCGGCTGAGATCACCGCGTTAAACGTCTTTAGCCCTTGCGACAGACCTTCAATATCCGAGGCGTCAATCTGCTTGGTCGCCACGCCCATTTTGGCAATATCGCCCAAGGCCTTGAGATCATGATCCGCAACCGTAACGCTATAGTTTGGCGACCCCTTCAACAGCATGGCAATCATCTGTCCGATCTTGCCAGCCCCGACGATGCAAATTTTCCAGCTCATAACGCGCCTCCTCATTCTGGTTTTCAATCCAGAGTGGCGGAGAACATCGTCATTCTGCAGAGGACAGATTGACGAAACATCGGAGTTTCACGACGATTTGTCGGCTATTACTCCGTATTGACGACGCTGGTGCAGAGCTTGATTCAAGAGGATTCCTCCAACGCGACAAGAACCGCAGGCGACAGTTCTGCACAAGCCGCTGCTGCTTAGTGACAACAGGTCGAGTTACATCTCGGGTGAGTTGGCAGATTGACTAGAAGATCGGCAGATGGATCACGTCCGTGGCTTCCAGCGGGGATGGACTACGGCAGCGGGAGGCTGTGGCAGAGTTATTTCCTCTGAGGAAGAAAGCATGGCAATTAACAACAGAGTAAACTGCGGGTGATTGAACTATCAGGTCGGAAGGAAAGCGCTGCCTCGCCCAAAGGTCATTGTTTAACAAAAACCTATAGCGAGTTGGCCTAGTTTTGCCCAAGCTGAGCCGTATGACGACAGTTCTCCCACAATCCAAACTAGCCGCTACTTGCGTCACCGTCGTCAAAAACAAATATTAAGTTGCGGTCAGTGATGCCACTTCCTAAGTACGCTTTGTCGCTATGGCCATGGCTTGCGCGGCTGGGACATTGGCCCGGCGTCCCATTCCCGTCGCGCATTTGTCATAAGTTCACCAATACGACCAGCACTACGAATGATCGACGCATATGCGGCGTGCGCCAACCGCCGACCGGCTTCACTGTCGGAGGGAAAATGCAATCCAAGAATCTCACGATTTCTGGAAATCCGGTGTGCCATGTCAAAGAGTGGATTTACCCGTCCCGGCGAGATCGTGACGTTAAGGATCGGGGTAGGCTCCAGTTTTTCCGCCATGGCTGCATTAAGTAGCAGCGCTGTTAGCCACGCTTGAGTTGCGTGCCCGCTTGGGAAGGAAGAATGCTCCGGTGGATCGATAGGTGGCATCAGGGTTGGGCACAACTGCGAAGGGCGCGGGCGATTGTAAAATGCCTTGAACAGCATGGCTAAGTGAGTACCAGCTTCGATTGCGAACGCCACCAACTTTGCGGTGTAGGGATGGGTGATGCGATTGAAGGTTATGATCCCGCTGAAACACTGGTCGATCGAAACCGCCTGCTCAAGCGCCTCATCCAAAACCCCTGCCCGGTACTCAATGAGGCCGACCAATTCGACAAGCTCCTGATCAAGGAGGATTGGCATACCAATCAGTGTTGGATCAGGCCAAGCCCGCAGTTCTTCATAGGGTGCATCAGCCAGAGCGACCGGATCGAACTTAAACGGACCAGCCTGGGAGGCGGGAAAACCAAGCTTATCAGGCCGACCTGAGACCGGAGCCCACGCCTGAATTGCCCGATCAAATTCAGGTAGCAAACTGCGGGCGTAGTTGTATGGAGCCCAATGCGCATCAGTCCAAGATCCGACAATCTTTAAGTTATAAAACTCGTGCAGATGCAGGGGGCGATCCGTATTAATATCACCACCTGTTCGGTGGGTAATTTTCGGATCGACGTGAGGCCAAGACTGCCCACGCCACCACCAAAGGTTCGGATTTTTCGATTTTGGATCATTAGAGGGCAGGATATCTGCGGTTATCCCCAGCACCCTCCCACCGCCAGCACCGCCGGCAGACCCCGTCATCGAGGAGTTCGAATTGTTGGAGTTGTTCGAATTATTGGAGTTATTGGAATTGTTGGAGTTATTAGAGTTATTGGAATTGTGCATTTTACTTCCCCCTTAAAAAAACTGATAAAAACTCGCCTAATTCGGTAGTCCAGACGCGCGAAGGTGCTCTAACCATGCCAGTTGAAGCTGTTCGTCTGCAAATGTTGAATGCGCCGTTGCGTATTCATCTACGCGGAAAGCAGGAGCGTACTGCAACAAAGTGTCTGCCGCGTCTTTTGCTTCAGTTGAATCGCCCTCTGCAGCAAGCGAAGCCGCCAGCAATCGCAACGATGGTAGGTGCCCGGCTTGTTCATCAAGAGCTCGGCGGGCCCAGTACGCAGCGCGCGCGTAGTTTCCGGCCGAATAATGTGCAATCGAAAGCCAATCAAACTCCCGAAACGGGATTTGGTCGAGTGGTATAAGTTGATGTGCCTGTTCAGCGTACTTCACCGCATCTTGTCCGCGACCAACATACGCCATGGTTCCAGCAGAAATCATGAGCACAAAAGTGTTTCCAGGTCCGATGTGCCTAGCCCGCTCCATCAGGGCCAAAGCCGCCTCGTGATCGCCGAGCATAAACGCCTTGGTTTGAGCAAGGACCGCAATCGCTTGTGCATTTGTGTCATCTAGTTCCACCGCGCGTTTCGCATCTTTTTCTGCGGCGGATGTTGCAAAATCACGGTCTTGAACCCATCCCTGAACAACCATCATGATCCACCAAGCGGCACGCCAACAATGCGCTGCCGCAAAGTTTGGGTCGTCTACAATTGCCTGATCCAGAAACGCGCGCGCTTCTGTATAACTTTCACGCGTCAAATGCCTCATCAAGTCCAATGCTTTGAGCTGACAGTCATAGGCCGAGAACACTTCGGCAGGCTTACGGAGCGCACGGTCCAATTCGGCGTGGCGCACATGCGGAGCAATATTCGCAATAATTTCCGCCACCAGCTGATCTTGTTGATCAAAAATTTGATCCTGCTCAATCTCGGAACGTTTTGACAACATGGTCGCGCCGCTCTCGGATTCACTTAAAGTCACCGATAACCTTATCTTCTTATTTTGGCGTCTAAAGGTACCCTGAAGAACATAACGCACACCCAGAACGCGCCGCGCCTCCCTTGGATCGATCTGGCAATCCCGAAAACCGAGGGTGGACGCTCTCGCAATCACCACCATTTCATGCAAACCGGAAAGGGAACTAATTAAGTCCTCGACAAGCCCATCTGAGAAGTATCTGTCTTCGTCCGTTGCGCCGAGACTCTCAAATGGCATTATTGCAATGGATGGTATTTCATCTCCCGCGCGTGACCCGCTCGTGGCTGTTTCCAGATCCGAGTTCAGAGCATACGCGCGTACTGGTCTTTCAAAACCCTTAAGAGCAATGAACCCGAGGTCGCGAACCTCTGACGAACGCGACTCGCGGATGAACTCACAGGCAGCGTGAGATAGAATCACAGAATCTGCTGCTGCGGTTTCTTGTAAGCGTTTGGCCAAATTCACGCCATCGCCGAAGACGTCATCGTCAGTAAACAGAACAGTAGAAAAATTAATTCCTATACGAAACCTCAACCCGTTCCATCGGGGATGGCCTGATGACCGATCTGCAATCAAGACCTTATGAATATTCTCAGCAAAGGCTACGGCTGACTTCACGCTTTTGAACGTCGCAAGCAACCCATCGCCCAAGTTTTTCCGTGTTTTTGCATCAAGTTGCTCCAACATCGGATATGCTATGGACGTCAAGAAATCATCAAGCACCGCAAAAGCGTGATCTTCATTTTTGGATGTCCACGAGGTAAAACCAACGGCATCCGCAAACATGATCGCCGCAAGTCTTTTTGCAGGATCTTGAGCCGCAGATTCTGTGTTCCAGCTAAGTAGCGTTTGCTCAACCATATCCGCTTACGGGCCAAAAATTGATAAACAGACCTCTTTTCTTTACACTAATTTCAAGGATTTTTCGACCAGAGCTTAAATTCCGCTCATTTGTGAGGCCACGGCCATGTCCCAGATTAACAGATACATCATTTGGCGGGGAATCTCTGACCCAGATATTATCGACTGGATTGACAATCTCGAGCGGGCAGAATTGCTTATCGCAGAAACGGAAGACTTTGTCGTCGCACCAGCAACTGAGGACGAGGTGCGCAACGTTTTCAACAGGTTTCTAATTGATGGCCAAATCATTGCACCGGACGTGACGGTGTCCGGAGGAGTCACCGTCGCGGGTGAGTTCTTGGTTGGAATTGATGCGCCGATCGATTTTGCAGATTACAACGGACGGCGTAACATTCCGCCCGGACCTGCCTCATTTGACCGGTTTGGCGCCGAGAATCTGATAGATGCCTCTGCAATCCGAAACTTTGCCTCTTCGGGTGCACAACGCGTGAATGTCGTGATTGTGGATGGGGGTTTGGACGAAGACTATTTGAAGTCGATTGGGTATTCTAACCCTTTGATTTCTCTTCAAGGTCCTTTGGTTAATAGGAACCCGACATACGCACGGCAAAGCCGGAGACACGCTAACGCTGTGGCCCGTAGCATTCTTTCGATCGCACCGCATATACACCTTATCGATGCGCCCATCTTACCTGATCGTATTGATCATGTCGGTAAGTACACTTGGAATGTACTCGACATGGTTCTTAGGTTGTGGAAATTGATAGGCGAACGTCCTGGCGAGGCATGGGTTGTGGTGTGCGCTTGGGGTCTACTGGCTCGCAAGTATGACCGCCCCCTTGGTACTTATGCGGACAGCCACAAACATCCGCTGTCATCACTCTTTAAATTCCTTGTAAAAAATAATGTCGATGTTGTCTTTTCAGCTGGCAACAGTGGTCAATTTTGGCCCGATTTGAGAAGCGGGTACATGGATCGAGGCCCCTTCCTAAGCATTATGGGATCAAACGGTTTGCCGTCTGTTCTTACCGTTGGTGCAGTGGACGCTACCGGAAGATGGATCGGAGAGAGTTCTCAAGGGCCAGAACCTACTGGGCTGCTACCTATTGGCACCAAGACCCAACGAAAACCAGATATCTGTGCTCCAACGTGGTTTTGCGAAACCCACGACAGACACGCTGCGCTGACTGGTACTTCCGGCGCTTGTGCCGTCGCTGCTGGAGTCGTCGCCGCTGTAAGAAGGCGCAGGAGCCCAACGGCCCTGAAACCTGCTGAACTAATTGAAAAAATTCGCGATTCAGCTAAAGTTGTCGGTTATACCAAACGAGATGACCGCGCAACACCCGCCGAATGGAGAATGGGATCAGGAATAATTGACTGTGCAGAGCTCATAAAAGTACTTTGACGATTTTCTCAATTGCGTATGTTTGGATTAGGTTCTGGATCCATTAATTTTGTTGCCGCTAGTTCGGTTGCATGATTCAAGTCCCCGAGTTTGAGGGGTGTATCGTGAGCAACCTATTCTCGCTGACTGACAAACAGATGGCGCGCCTTCAGCCTTACGTTCCAAAGAGCTATGGCAAACCGAGAGTTGATGATCGCCGTGGTTTGAGCGGGATTATCTTCATTAACCGCAATGGGTTGCGATGGTCCAATGCTCCTCGTGAGTATGGGCCACCAAAAACGCTGTACACCCGGTGGAAGCGATGGAGCGATATGGGTGTGTTCGCCAGGATCATGAACGGTCTGGCTGCGGCGGGGACAAATCACAAGCCAAAACTGAAAAATACATAATTTCATTGACTTACACATTCAGGGTCCGGCCTGATCTCTGAGTAGGTAACAGTGAAGTAACTACGCCGTGCTACCCGGAAAGCCTGCAAGCAGAGATCAAAGCCAATATCGACCGCTTGGCGCAAAGTGATCTGTTCAGCGAAGTCGGTCCTGACAAACCGCTTCGCGGAACCAGTCCGCATCATAACCGCGATCACCCGGCAACCAATCAGCCGATGGCAGACTGTTCACCAGTGCCCTGGCTCCCGTATAATCGCTGACCTGCCCAGCGGATATGAAGAAGCGGATGGGGCGTCCGACACTGTTGGCTACGGCGTGCAACTTCGTATTCATGCCGCCCATGGTACACCCGATCAGTCGACCGCCCCCCTTTTTCAGCCGCAGGCTGGACGCCGTGCGATGCACTTTTAGGTAGGTTGCATCAATCATGATGGTCTTTGGGCCGACTTCGCGACGGATGACAAAGGCGGCGATGCCATCAGCCTTTTTGCCTATCTGAACGGGGTGCAGCAGGGACAGGCCGCCCGTGCACTGGCCCAGCGTCTGGGAGTGCAGGCATGAACGCGCTACCCGACCTTCGGCACCCGACAGCTGGTACGGCTGACAGCCAGCATGTTTACCGCAACAAAACGGGTGTGCCCGTGCTGGTTGCCAACCGCTATGAGGGCAACGGCAGGGGCAAGTTCTTCCTTCCCTATGACGTAAACAAGGAAGCGTGGAAGGCCGTCGCGACCGAAGACGCAGACTGGAACTTCTAAAGGCAACAGGGGGAGCCACAAGCTTCCCTTTTTCTTTTGTATTATCATAATGAGACTTATGTCTGCGCCTCGGATGTGCATTAAGTCCCTGTAAACAAACATATTGATTCAACAATGAAACCCATTAAGCTCGGCTCAGTCTACCGAGTTTTTTTGTTTTAAGGACACAATATGCCAACACCAGAAGACTACGAGCTGGAATACAGCTACAACATGCTGGCCGTTGAAATCCCCGAAGACACATCTGTCATAGACGAAATCTACAAGACAGCTTCTGCGGAATTCGCATCCTATGAAGCTGGTGATCTGCGCAGTGTCATCCTGGAGGACGGTCAAACGCGATCGTTGGGGATCGTCGCATTGTTCCGGGGTATGGAGGACGTATTTCAGCGTCATGCACCGGACACGGAAGATGAGGCGAAGTGGTTCGAATTCCGCCACCAGTCTGTCACCGGAAAATCTACAAATTTCTCCAGATCTTTATTCATTGCTCTCCGCCTCGCACAGGAAGACCCATCGGTTTTCAGTGATGAACTGAAGAAGAAGCACAAAGAACTATTCGCGACGCATTTTAAGGACTGAGTACATGTTTTTGACGATACTATTGGTGATCTCCTTGGGATGCCTGGCTTGGTTGGCCAAGGAGAAGAAAGTTCTGCACGCATGGATCGTCGGCGGCCTGCTTGCTTTGGCCCTGTACACCTGGGTTGATATTCAGTGGCCGTTCCTGACCGGTGTGGTTTTGCTGATTGCGGCCGGGGTCGGGGTTGTGAACACCATGAAGACCCAGAACGGGGGTTCCTCGTCATCGGTGAACAAAGCCGCTGGGACCACGCAAGGGGCCGGCAAGCGTACGGCTCAGCAAGGACTACCATACACAGCCACCAAGCCGTCAGGGCTTCCAGAGGGCTGCAAGTTTTTGCTGACACCAACCAGGCTCGAATGGGAATACTTCTTTGCTGATTGTTCCTTTGCTATCGCATATGCAGGTCGCAAGATGGTGGTTCCAGAAGGCTCTTTGGTCGTTATGTATCCCACAATCGAGGAGACAGAGGACACCAAGTTTCAGGTGGGTCGCATCACCTTCTATGCCCCGATGACAGCCAATGTCTGGAAGCAAGTCGCATGGAATGAACATAAGATTGTCGAAGAGTATCTTCAGGAGACCGGAGAGGAACTTGGAGACGCCAAATGGCTTGCTGGTGAGGTCCATTACCTCAATCTGGATGAGAACTGGGATTACGCCCATTTGAACGGCGGCAGCGCCATGTATTGGGGCCCAAGTATGGCCGGTATCCAGATGCCAGAGAGTGTTGAAGGCAAGGGGTACTCAAGCCTGACTGCTGAAGCGATGGTCGACGTTGAGCTTCAGGCACAGGATTCAGGAGATAACCTCATCGGGATCAACCCGGCCGTGATGATGCGCAACGTGGGGAACGATGGTGTTCTGGTCTCTGCTCGCGCCATCCATGATCACTTCTTTAAGGCCGAGCAAGGCAATGGGGCCAGTGCGTCTAACGAGGAAGGTATTCCAGAGGCATTGAAGACTGATGCTAAGGCGGAGAGCGTACCCAAGCGTGACTTCCCGGTACAGACTGGCAGGCTGGTGGATCCACTGGGTATCCAGATCGGTGGCACGTACATGTCCGGTGACGGAGAACTGACCGTGGGTCTGGGCGAGAACGTCTCAGTTACGGATCGGGGCCTCAACTACAAGGTTGGTGGCGTGACCTTCGGAGACAAAGGTGCCACGACGGATGTCATGGGTATGGAAGTCAATTTGTCCAAGACCAATCCTTTCGACACCAAGAAGAAAGAAGGGAAGATCATGACGGCGTTCGGTGAAAAGGACGATACCGAAATGACGCTCTTTGGTCCCAAAAAGAAGAAAAAGAAAGGTGGCGGTTTCTTTGATTGAGAGCTGCCATCCCAAGTCATTTTCCCAAGGGAGTTTGGTAACGATGTCCTATTTTTGGAAAACATTGGCTGCTGTGGCCATAGTCTCACCGGTTGTTGCTGAAGCGCAGGAACTCCAACAAGGAACCTATCGCGGCGACACCGAGTACAACACAACGGTTGTTGTGAATATCCAAGGCAAGCGCGCGACAGCTTCGATCCTGGCCAACGGTTGCCTTGGTGTCGTTGAGGGGAAACTGGCACGCAATGATGCCGGTCAACTCTATCTGGTCGATGATCTCTACAACGAGACACAGTGCGCGATTGCAATCATCCCGGACAGCACCACCAGCTT
Organism: Ruegeria sp. YTSC192; assembly: GCF_059609705.1. Lineage (NCBI taxonomy): Bacteria > Pseudomonadati > Pseudomonadota > Alphaproteobacteria > Rhodobacterales > Roseobacteraceae > Ruegeria > Ruegeria sp. YTSC192. The sequence continues at coordinate 11,575 of NZ_JBXWMG010000015.1, read as the reverse complement.
CCAGACAGAACAAGGGCCTGAATGCAGCTACCATCATGGCGCGGCTTGTGATTTCAACGCCTACGTTCGATTGCAGCAGTAGTATTCGCGCAATTCTTTTGAAGACGTGATTTGTGAGTCAATTTGGTTTTTTGGCTTTTTGCAGAGTCTTGACCAAGACATATCGTACTACGCAACCGTCTGCTCCAAAAATCGGGATTTTGAAGTCTTGGTACTGTAAGATTTGTAAAACTCTAAGGAGCGGACAAAGCCGACTTGTGCGCCTGCGGCCATTGCTGACGCAGCATTTACTTGCAGGCGCTGCACAATTCACGCTGCAGTGCAGCCGATGTTGCCAAACTGGACGTTTGTTGGTTGAGATTTGACCCAAGTCAAAACCGAGCTTTCGCCACAACCTATTTCGATAAACCAGACGCGGGACTTTGCCGTCAATCAACTTTGAACTATGGCTGATTTGGCATTTATTCTCGTTTGTGGCATCGGCTCTCTTGCGCTGCAGAGATTGTTGCGAAGAGGCCGTGATTGAACTGTTTAGCCAGTGTCACCCGCGATCCACGTTCAACTCGGCGATGTCACCCATCTGCTGTGCGATTTGTTGGAACAGTATTCTGCCAGACGTCTCAGCAAACACCTTTGGTAGATCCTGCAACTCTCCTTTTCTAGCAACCACTGTTAAAGTCCGGGAGAGGCCGGAAACGGGGAGTTCCAACAGCTTGAGCCTCATGTTTTCCACAAGCCCATCAATCAGCAGCGTTGGTGTCAGCAGGCTAAACCCCTGACCGGCAGATACACAGGATGTGACCATACTTGAGCGATCTGCCTGAATGACTCTGTCAGGTTCGAACCTGAGTCGACGCAGGTGTTGAGCAATCTGGCGTCCCGCGTTTGTGGTGTCTCCGAACCGCACCAGCGGCAGCTGCGATTGAATCGCCTCAAGAGTGTCTGTCGGACCATCATAGGTCTCAGGAAGCACCAGCAGGTATCGTTCACTCAGCACTTGGTGACGCTCCAACCCATCCATATCAAGGAACGGGTTCGAGGTGATCGCCAGGTCTGCTTGTTTGGTGCGCAAGAGGTGTTCGTGATTTCCACTTTGACCGGCGTGCAGCATGATGTCTTCGATCTGAAAGTCCTGCTGTGCAAGATCAATCAAAGCCGGTGTCAGTGTAGTTGCGATTGACGCTTGCATGCTGACACGCAGAAGGGTCAAAGGGTTCTGACCTACATGGCGCAATTCGGTTTCCATATCTGACATGGCATGCAGAATTTTCTGGGCTTTGCCATGCAGGCGCGCACCCGCATAAGTCAATCGCGCCGGGCGGGTGCTGCGATCCAGCAAAGTGGTATCGAAGGCCTTCTCAAGCGCTGTGATATGTTGCGAAGCTGCGGGTTGTGAAAGGTTAAGTAGTTTTGCCCCGGCCCGCATCTGTCCTGTCTCCGCAACTGCAACGAAGACTTCAAGCGAGCGCATCAGGCTTGGTGACAGTTTCCGGCGATCCAGCATAACGCATCCTTAGTATAAGAATAGTTTATACTGGTCGTATTTTCTTGGTTTGTGTCAAGCTCTGGTCAAGAGTTCTGGCATGACACGTCAACGCACTTCTCGCCGCCGCAAACCTGCCAATCATCTTGGAGCGCAGGAGCCGCGCACGCCTTTCATCCTGCGCAGGCTTTCAACCTTCAATGTGCTGAGCGAGGCGGGGCTGGAGCAGATCGAGGCCAATGCCGATACCATCCTGTCCGAGACCGGAATGGAGTTTCAGGACGACCTCGAGATCCTGCAGATTTTTGCAGATGCCGGGTGCGATGTGGACGGCACCCGCGTGCGTTTCTCCCCTGGCTTTTGTCGCAGGACCATTACCGCTACCGCCCCCACTCAGTTCACACAGCATGCGCGCAATCCGGCCAACAACGTCCAGCTTGGCGGCGATGCCAGCGTTCTCTGCCCCGCATGGGGCCCGCCCTTCGTGCATGATCTGGACCGGGGGCGGCGCTATGCATCGCATGAGGATTTCACAGATCTGATCAAGCTGCATCATACACTGCCTTGGTTGCACCATTCGGGCGGTGTGGTGTGCGAACCGGTGGACCTACCCGCGAACAAACGCCATCTGGACATGCTTTATAGCCATATCCGCCATTCTGATCGTGCCTTTATGGGGGCGTTCATCGGCGCTGAGCGGGCTGGTCACGCAATCGACATGGCCAAGATCGTCTTTGGCGAAGAGTTCGTGAACCAAAACCCGGTGCTCTACTGCGTCTCAAACACCAACGCCCCGTTGGTGATGGACAGCCATATGTCAGGCGCGCTGAAAACCTATGCCCGCGCCGGGCAGCCCGTGGCCTGTACCCCTTGGGTGCTGACCGGGGCCATGTCGCCCTCGACCGTGGCCGGAACGCTGGCGCAAGTGTTGGCCGAAACCATGGCGACGATGGCCCTGACACAACTGGTCAATCCCGGCGCGCCCTGCCTGATGGGCAGCTTTGCATCAACGATGTCAATGAAATCCGGCGCGCCCACCTTTGGCACGCCGGAAGCCGGGCTGATGGTTCTCGCCGCCGGTCAACTCGCGCGCCGTCTAGGGGTGCCGCTGCACACGGTGGGCACGCTCAGCGCCTCGAAACTGCCCGACGGACAGAGCCAGCAAGAGGCCGTCTGGGGCCTGATGATGTCGATGTTTGCGGGTGCCAATCTGATCAACCATTCCACCGGTTGGCTGGAGGGCGGGCTGGTGACCTCGTTCGAGAAAACCATCCTCGACCATGATATCTGCGGCAAGATCGGGCGCTTCTTCAACGGCATCGACATGAGCGAGAATGCACAGGCGATGGAGGCGATTGCTGCCACCGGCCCCGGCGCGCATTTCCTTGGGTCCGAGCATACTCAGGCCAATTTCATGACCGCGCTGTTCCGCCCATGGACGCCCGATGACAACTCGTTCGAGCAATGGCATGCCGATGGCGAGAAAGATGCCGCCACCCGCGCCAACGGGATTTGGAAAGAGCGTCTGGCAGGTTATGAAGACCCCGGCCTTGACCCCGAAACCGACGCCGCGCTGCGCGACTACATCGCCATGCGCAAGGCCGAACAGCCCGACCGGGATTATTTCTGATGGCGCGCATCGTGATCATTGGTGGCGGTGCCATCGGGCTCAGCATTGCCTATCATCTGGCCAAACGCGGCGCCGATCAGGTGACGCTTCTTGAGCGCAATCAACTGACCTCGGGCACCTCGTGGCATGCGGCGGGCATTGTCGGCCCGCTGCGCGCCACACCCAACATGACACAACTGGCTATGGCCGCGCTGGAGGTCTTTCCGGCGCTTGAGGCCGAGACCGGCATGTCCACAGGGTATCGTCAGACCGAGGGCTACTGGCTGGCTCGCGAGCCCGCCCGCCTTGATGAGCTGCGCCGGATTGCCGATCTGGGTCAGACGCAAGGCCTGAACCCCCGTGTCATAGAAGCTTCCGAGGTTCCTCTGCCGCAACTGGAACTGAGCAACCATGTCGGTGCGCTATATGTGCCCGAGGATGCCAATGTGAACCCGGTCGACTTGTGTATGGCCTATGCCAAGGGCGCGCGGGATCGGGGCGTGGTGATCCGCGAAAACACCGGAGTTCAAAACTTGCGCAAAGAGGGCGGACGTATCACTGGCGTCACCCTCAACGACGGCACCGAACTGGGCGCCGATCAGGTGGTCATCGCTACTGGTGCCTGGTCGCGTGAGCTGGCCGCCAGCGTTGGTGTGGCGCTGCCCCTTCAGGCGGTCGAGCATATGTATGCGGTGACCGAAGCCATCCCCGACCTGCCCAATCCCTTCCCGGTGATCCGCGATCTGGATCGGGGAATTTATATCAAGGGCGACGCGGGCAAGCTGGTGATTGGCGGCTTTGAACCCGATGCCAAATGCTGGGATGCTTATGGCCCCGAGGGCGACCGCCCCTTCCTGGAAATGGCCGAAGATTGGGACCAATTCGCCCCCTTCATGGAAGCCGCGCTGGAGCTGTGCCCGATGCTGGAAACCACGGGCATTCAGCACTTCATGAACGGACCGGAAAGCTTTACCGCCGACACGCGGCCCTTGGTGGGTGAGACCGAGATTGACGGGCTGTTTGTGGCCGCTGGCATGAACTCGGTCGGTGTGATGTCCTCGGCCGGGATCGGCCGCGCGATGGCCGATTGGATGGTTGATGGCACCCCCCCGATGGATATGTGGGAGGTCGATATCGCCCGCGTCGATCCCGCCACCGCGACGCCCAAGCACATGGCCGATCGGATGCAAGAGGCCGTCGCCGACCTCTTCAACCTGCACTGGCCCTATAAGCAACCCAATTCCGGGCGCGGGCTGCGCAAAAGTGCGTTGCATGACCACTGGGCCGCGCAAGGAGCACATTTCGGCCTCACCGCCGGATGGGAACGCGGTCTTTATTACGGCGCGGCGCGGGAATACTCCGTTGGCGCGCAGGGCTGGTGGTCGCTGGCACGGGCCGAAGCGGCAGTGATGGATCAAGGCACGGCTTTGATCGAGCTTTCGCCCTTCACCAAGCTAGACATCACCGGTCCCAGCGCGCTGGCGGCGCTCAACCACCTGACCACGGCGCAAATGGATGTGCCTGAGGGCCGTGCGGTCTACACTCAGATCGTCAATATGCGCGGCGGGATCGAGATGGATGTGACCGTGACGCGGCTGGGGGCAGAGGCGTTCCACCTGACATCGGGCGCCGCCACCCGTGCCCGCGATCTTGCCTACCTGCGCCGTCACCTGACGGGTGATGTCACACTCCGCGACGTGACCGAGGATTTCTGCACCATCGGCGTCATGGGCGCGGGCAGCCGGGCGTTGCTGCAAAGCCTGGGTCAGTTGCCCGAGATGGCGTTCGGCCATGCTGCCGAGGCCCGCTTAAACGGCACTCCCTGCCGGACCACCCGCGTCAGTTTCGTAGGCGAACTTGGCTGGGAACTGACGGTTGCCAATGCTGACGCCCCAGCGCTGTTCGATGCGCTGATTGGCGCGGGTGCGAAACCCCTTGGGCACTATGCGCTCGATGCTTGTCGTCTGGAAAAGGGCTTTAAACATTGGGGGCATGAGCTGGGGCCAGAGATCACGCCACTGGAGGCGGGGCTTGGCTTCACCATCAACTGGTCCAAGGATTTCGCAGGCAAGGCGGCGCTGGAACGTCAAAAGGCTGAAGGCGTCTCGCAACGTCTGATACTGCTGAGCGTTGAGGGCGAGGCCCTGATGCTGCATGACGAACCTGTTTTCGAAGGCGACAGCCATGTAGGGCTGACCACCTCGGGCGGAAGGGGGCCACGCACGGGGTTGAACCTCTGCTTTGCCATGGTCGCGGTCGCACCGGGCGAGACGCTCACTCAGACCTGCGAGCGGAAATTCACGATCCGGGTCGCCGGGCAGGACTACAGCGCAGAGCCGCTGCGCCGTCCGCCCTTTGATCCCTCAGGCGAAAGGATGCGCGCATGACAAAAGCGCAGGTTACCATCATCGGGGGCGGCGCCATGGGCGTGTCGCTGATGTATCATCTGGTCAAGGCCGGTTGGTCCGATGTGCTGCTGGTCGAGAAAAACGACCTGACCCACGGCTCGACCTGGCACGCGGCGGGGCTATGCACCCATTTCGCCCATAACCCGACGATTCAGGAGTTGCGGGCAACCTCGGTGCGGCTCTACCGCGATATCCTGCCCCAAGAGACCGGCCATGATTGCGGCTTTCACCGCTCGGGTGCGATGCGCATCACCCGCAACCCCGACCGCATGGACGAGTTCCGCCATGTCGCGGGCCTGTCCGAGTTCACCGGTTACCCGCTTGAGGTTCTGACGCCCGACCGCATTGCCGAGCTGCACCCGCTCGTAAAGCTCGACGGGTTGTTGGGGGGTATCTATGAACCCGATGACGGCCATGTCGATCCCACCCTTGCCACAAATGCCATGGCCGATGTGGCGCGCAAAGGCGGCGCGCAGATCTGGCGCAATTGCCCGGTGACTGCCATCCGGCGCGAGGGCGATCATTGGCTGATCGATACCCCCAAGGGCGAGGTCACCTCGACCCATGTGGTCAACGCTGCGGGCACCTGGGGCTGGGAAATCGGGCATATGATGGGGCTGAACATCCCCTCGGTCCCCGTGCTGCATCAATATCTGGTGACCGATACCGTAGGCGTGGTGGCCGACCGGATTGCCCGGGGCCTGCCCGAGCTGCCGATGATCCGCGACCCGGAAGAAAGCTGGTATGTGCGTCAGGAACGCGATGGGCTGATCCTTGGACCTTACGAAAAAGAGGCGCAGGTTTGGTCCGTCGATGGCGTTCCGCCGGAATTTGGTGCTGACCTGATGCCGCCCGATCTGGACCGGGTGGAACATATCATCATGGCCGCGATGGAGCGCATCCCGGCGCTGGAAACTGGCGGAGTCAAATCGGTGATCAACGGGCCCATTACCTTTACCCCGGACGCCAACCCGCTGATCGGCCCGGCCCATGGATTGCAGAACGCGTGGCTGTTGACCGGCTCAAGCATGGGCGTGATGGAGGGCGGCGGCGCGGGCTGGTTCCTGGCCCATTGGATGACGCATGGCGCGCCGCCGATGGATGCTCTGGCGGTAGATAGCCGCCGGTTCGGGTCGTGGGCAGATCGGGACTATCGTGTGGCCAAAGCCATTGAATGTTTCGGCCTGCAATTCGGCGTGCACTACCCGCATGAGGAACGCCCCGCCGGGCGGGGTCTGCGCCTTTCCCCCCTGCATGAGCTGATGGTCGAACGCGGCGCGGTGATGGGCGCGGCCCATGGCTGGGAGCGGCCCAACTGGTTCACCGATATGCCCGGTGCCATAACCGATGAGACCTTCCGCCGCGCCAATTGGTTCGATGCCGTGGCCGTCGAAGTTGACGCCGCCACCAACCGCGTGGCCATGGCCGATCTGTCGGTCTTCTCGAAATTCGATGTCACCGGGCCGGATGTCGCGGGCTTCCTTGAAGCGCTTGGGGCCAATCGCGCCGTGAAACCGGGGCGTATCGGTCTGACCCATGCGCTGACACCGGCGGGCGGGGTTTTGTCGGAATTCACCGTCACCCGGCTGGCCGAGGATCACGCCTATCTGACCTCAGCCGCGGCAGCCGAGGAAATCGACCTCGACCAGCTGACCAAGATCGCCGCAGCGTTCGACGTCACCGTCACCAACCGTTGCGAAGACCTAGCGGTGATCGGCGTCATGGGGCCGAAATCGCCCGAGGTATTGCCAGAGCTTGCCGCCATGCTCTGGCTCACTGTACAGGAAGCCGAAGTTGCCGGGATCCCTGTGCGCGCCCTGCGGGTCTCCTACATAGGGGAATGCGGGTGGGAGCTTCATGTAGCGCGCGACCAGGCCGTCGCGCTCTTCAGCAAGCTCGAAGAGGCCGCCAAACCCCATGGCCTTGGCTTCTATGGGGCCTATGCTGCCAATTCGATGCGGCTGGAAAAGGGCTATCGCGGGTGGGGCAGCGACCTGACCACCGAGCGCAGCCCGCTTGAGGCCGGATTGACGCCTTTCGTGCGCAAAGACCTGCGCGCGGGGCTGGCCCGCGAGAACGCCTGGGACATGGTGTTGTTGGAAGTTGAGGCAGGCGAGGTTGATCCCTTCTACGCCCATACCATTTGGCACGACGGCCAGCCGGTGGGCATCGCCACCTCGGGCGCTTATGGCCACCGCACCGGCAAGGTGTTGGCGCTGGCCTATCTGCGTGATGCAACCGCGCGCGACGGGCTGACAATCTCGATCCTCGGCCAGCATCGTACTGCGACCATTCTTCCCGAAGCCCCCTTCGATCCAAGCAACTCACGACTGACAGCCGGAGCAAACACATGACTGATCACCCCCTGCACACCGACTGGGATTTCTCGAACACCGCAGCCCGGCGTGATCAGTACTACGCCGCCTCGCTGACCCGCTTTACCCCCTTCCGCGAACCGATCGTGTTCCAGAAAGGGCAGGGACAGTATCTGTGGGACACGGATGGGCGCAAATATACCGACCTGCTGGGCATGAATGTCTGCATCTCGGTCGGCCATTCGCACCCGCGCGTGGTGGCGGCTGCGACAGCGCAGGCCCAAGAACTGACCCACTGCACTACCATGTTCTACCACCCCATGCCCGCCCATCTGGCCGAGGAACTGGCCGCGACCATGCCCAAAGGTTATGACTGGGTGGTGCATCTGACCAATTCAGGATCTGAGGCGGTCGACCTGGCCATGACCATGGCGCGAACCTATACCGGCAATCTCGACCTTCTGGCGCTGCGCACGGCCTATCATGGGCCGACCGCTGCGGCGCAGTCGATCACCGGCATCTCGGGATGGCGTCACCCCGGCATGCCCGGCAACGTGGCCTTCGTGCCCGAACCCAACCAATATCGTGGCATCTTTGGCGAAGGCACACAGCCTTACCTTGATGAGATCGACCGCACCATCAACACGGCGACCTCCGGCAAGGTTGCAGGCATGTTCGTCGAAAGCGTGCAGGGCTATGGCGGGATCATCGAAATGCCCAAAGGCTACATGTCCGGCGCTGCCAAGAAAGTGCGTGCAGCGGGTGGGCTTTACATCGCTGACGAGGTGCAGTCGGGCTTTGGCCGCACCGGCGCCAATTTCTGGGGCTTCGAGGCCGATGGCGTGGTGCCTGATATCGTCGTCATGGCCAAGGGTCTAGGCAATGGCTTCCCCATCGGTGCGGTTGTCGCTAAGAAGCACATCGCCGAGCCGATGGCCGAGAAATTCATGTTCCATACCTATGGTGCCAACCCAACCTCGGCCGCCGCGGCGCGCGCTGTGCTGGCCGTGATGCACGACGAGGGCCTGCAAGAGAGCGCCGCTAATGTTGGCGGTAAGCTGCTGGAGCGCCTGCACGACCTGAAAGACAAACACAAAGCCATCGGCGATGTGCGGGGCAAGGGTCTAATGCTGGCGGTGGAGTTCGTCAAGGATCGTGATAGCAAAGAACCCGACCGGGAGATGACCACCGAGGTGTTCGAGGCCTGTCGCTCCCAGAGCATCATTCTGTCGAAATCCGGACCGTTCCAGCAATGTTTGCGCATGGTGCCACCGCTGTGTCTTTCCATGGATGACGTTGATCAGGTGACCAAAAGTCTTGATCAGGCATTGGCCGACGCCGCAAGTTAGCAGGCATGCAGACCTTTGCGCATCCCATTGAAATAGAGTTTGTAAGCGACCAGTAAATTGTGGCGCCAATCTTCGCGGCCCTGCGCATCAATGACCGTTATCCCCGCCACATCGCAGCGTTGCGAAGCTTGCAGATGCAGCACTTATTGTGCTGCGCGCGCATGCAGCGAGAAAACGAAATTCACAGTGTGGGCTCAGTGTCGCCATTTTCTGCGGCTTGCATTTTTGACTGGAGACAGCCCAAACTGGACATTCAAAAGTGAGCTTTGCAATTTCCGAGAGGCGAACGAAGCTGCTTCTAGCTATCTGATCTATGTGCATCGTCTAGTTCGTGCGACCTAAGTCCAAAGCCGATATACTCCGAGGCAAAAGTGTTTCCGTTCAGCGTCGTCAATTCGACCTCTGCACATACACTTAGCGTGTGCACCAAGTAGGATAAGGACGATATACAGCAACATCGCAAAAGCGCATCTATGCGTATTGCAGCATCGGTCGATTTGGCTCATGGAACGGCCACTTATGAGAAAAGCGCTTTCTATCTCGATCTCGTATGATCCCGGACTTGGGTCGCTGACTAAGGGCGAGGCAGCCGACATCTTTGATCTTGCGCCCCACGCCAAGGGTTAATGGTGTCCTTCGTCAAGGACGCTGATCAGGAAAGCTGCGAAGTATGACAGCGCAATGATCCCGGAAATCCCCACAACAGCCAGTCAACTCGCTTCCATCGCGGAGCCGAGATATCAGCCGGACCACAGCAGGAGGCCGCCGGGATATCATGCGTGGTCGCGCTGGTTTTCGCCGCACTGCCGCAGCAACCGGTCAACCGCTCGGGCGCGATGATTGGGGGCTGGTCTCTTGCATGATCGTGTCCTGCGGAATGAGGTATTTTTGAGGGTCTGTTCAGGCCTAACCCGTCACCGGCTGCGCGCGGTCGATGGCGCGAAGGATCTTGGGCACCGCGAATTCACGTGGTTCGTGGAAATCTATGATCGATCTCCACGCGCCTTTCGCATCGAAGACAAACACGCCCGCCGTGTGGTTCATGGTGTAGTCTCCGTCTTCCAGTTCGACCCGTTCAAATTCGGCACGAAACCCGCTTGCGGCGCGTGCGATCTGATCCGGCTCACCCGTCCAGCCGCGAATGGTCGGGTGGAACCAGGTGACATATTCGGCCAGTGCGTCAGGCGTGTCGCGTTCAGGGTCAACGCTGATCAGGACAACATTCATGCCCTCTGCCTGAGGTCCCAGTTCATCCAGCCATCCCGAGATATCGGCCAGAGTGGTGGGGCAGACCGCCGGACAATAGGTGAAGCCGAAAAACACCAGTGTCGGCTGACCAATCAGAGATTGCGGGCCAACGATTGCCCCATCGTGATCCGTCAGGCGAAACTGCATCTCGCTTAGGGCGCGTGGCAGCAGGTCGTTTACATCCTGCGCGCCGGGGCCATCCGTCCGCCACCAGCCGAAAGCCAGCATTGCGGCCAGCACCACAAGGCCAAGGACAGATCGGCGCAACCAGATCATTTCTTTGGACCTCGCGCCGCAAGGGCAAAGATCGGAATGTCGACATCCCGAGTATTGCCGTCTTCGAATTCCAGCGTGAGGGTAAAGCTCTCGCCTTCCGCCATGGGACGTTTCAGCATCATCAGCATGACATGAAACCCACCGGGCTCCAGCGTCACTTCTCCCCCCGGTGGGATCTCGATGGGACCGGCGGGAGCCATCGAACTGACCCCATTTGCGTCTGTCGTAGTGTTGTGCACTTCGGGTCGCCCGGCCAGATCAGTGGCAACACCTGTCAACACAACCGGGTCCTCACCCGTATTGCGCAGGGTCAGATACGCCGCACCGGGACGATTGACCCCGATCGAGGCGCGCGCCCATGGGTCAATGGCTTCAATCTTGGCACTCTGGGCGAACCCCGACGAAGTCAGAGCCAAAAATGTCAGAAATGCGGTTAGAAGAGCTTTCAAGGGTCAGATTCCTGTGTAGATGATCTCAGGCAGTGGCAATGACACATCCGATTTCAAGCGCACGATCATGCTCCGATTTCCCGTCGCAGATCCGTCAGGATATCTTCGCCGGTGGTTCCGTATTGCCAGAACGTCCGCATCTGGCCGTCGGGGGCAAACAGAAACAGTTGCGAGGCATGCGCCATCGTATATTGGTGTCACGTCACTCACATCGTTGAGCAGACCGCAATTAGATCACACTCTGCAAAACAGGTTGAAAGCGCCCGACCTAGCCCCTACCCGGGGTATCCCGTTTGCTTCCACAGTGCTTCCAGTGGTGGCGGTGCAAATAGAAACACCGCCCGGGGGCGGCTTGTTAGCTTTTGTTATCTGGCTCTAAATTTGGTTGCGGGAGTAGGATTTGAACCTACGACCTTCAGGTTATGAGCCTGACGAGCT